>JBQCGM010000062.1:0-4082 GCA_051955585.1 Novosphingobium sp. | reverse complement strand
CTGCAGCGGAGCGGGCTCCGAGGCGGTGGCGGCGACGACGATCGAGTATTCCATCGCCCCGTTCTCTTCGAGCTGGCGGACGATCTGCGCGACGGTCGAGCGCTTCTGGCCGACGGCGACGTAGATGCAGTAGAGCTTCTTCGATTCGTCGGTGCCGGCGTTGACGCCCTTCTGGTTGATGAAGGTGTCGATCGCGACGGCGGTCTTGCCGGTCTGGCGGTCGCCGATGATCAGCTCGCGCTGGCCGCGGCCGACGGGAACCAGGGCGTCGATCGCCTTGAGGCCGGTCTGCACCGGCTCCGATACCGACTGCCGCGGGATGATGCCCGGGGCCTTCACTTCGACGCGGCTGCGCTTGTCGGCGACGATCGGGCCCTTGCCGTCGATCGGGTTGCCGAGGCCGTCCACGACGCGGCCGAGCAGGCCCTTGCCGACCGGAACGTCGACGATGGTGCCGGTGCGCTTGACGGTGTCGCCTTCGCGGATCTCGCTGTCCGAGCCGAAGATCACGACGCCGACGTTGTCGGCTTCGAGGTTGAGGGCCATGCCCTTCACCCCGTTGGTGAACTCCACCATCTCGCCGGCCTGGACCTTGTCGAGGCCGTGGATGCGGGCGATGCCGTCACCGACCGAGAGGACCGAACCGACTTCCGAGACCTGGGCCTCGGTGCCGAAGTTGGCGATCTGGTCCTTGATGACCTTCGAGATTTCTGCGGCGCGGATTTCCATGATCAGCCCTTCATTGCGTTGGCTAGGGTATTGAGACGGGTACGGATCGAGCTGTCGATCTGCTTGGACCCGATACGGACGACGAGGCCGCCGAGGATCTCGGGATCGACCTTCGCCTTGAGCTTCACTTCGCGGCCTTCGCGGGCCTTGAGCTTTTCGGTGAGCGCCTTGAGCTGATCGTCGGTCAGCGGGTGGGCGCTGGATACTTCGGCGCTGACTTCGCCGCGCTGGGCGGCGGCGATCGAGGCGAAGGCGGCGACGACTTCCGGCAGTACCGAGAGGCGGCGGTTGCCAGCGAGGACGCCGAGGAACTGCTTGGTGAGCGGCGAGAGGTTCAGCACGGTGGCCACGGCGTCGATCGCCTTGGCCGCGGCGTCGCGGCCGACCTGCGGGTTGCGAATCAGCGCGGCGAGATCGGGGGTGGCCGCGATCGCGTCGCCGAGCGTGTCGAGATCGGATTCGACGGCGGTTACGATGCCCTTTTCGCTCGCCAGATCAAACAGCGCCGAGGCGTAGCGCCCCTGCAAACTGGCCGTAATGCCGCCGGAATTCTCCACGCGCGTCGGTTCCCTCTTAAACTGGTGAGCTGACCGGGCATTGCCGCACAGATGCACAGCGGCCCGCAGACGGGGGCGCGCCTAGCAACGATAGTCCTACATTGCAAGGCAGGGGGAGGCGGGGGTGGGGATTCTATCGTCCGGGCGCCCGAATGCGGTCCGGGAGGGCACTTTGAACGCAACCCGTGGGAAGCTGGCCACGGAGAAACGCGGCATGGCTTGGCCCGGCCAAGGAGCAATGCCATGACTACGATGATGACCAAGCCGACCGATCTCGACGACGACGCCCGCTGGCGCATCGCGCTCGCGAAGGATCGGCGGTTCGACGGCTGCTTTGTGACCGGCGTGCTTTCGACCGGGATCTACTGCCGTCCTTCCTGCCCCGCGCGGCCGCCAAAGCGGGAGAACGTGAAATTCTTCGCGCGGCCCGAGGACGCCGAGGCCGCCGGCCTGCGCGCCTGCCTGCGCTGCCGGCCCGATGCCCAGTCCCGCGACGAGGCCGCCGTGGCTGCTGCGCTGCGCCTGCTGCGCGATGCCGAGGAGAGCATGCCGCTGGAAGCATTGGCCGTGGCGACGGGCTATTCGCCCACGCATTTCCAGAAAGTCTTCAAGCGCGCGGTCGGTCTCTCGCCGGCGGCCTATCAACGGGCGCTACGCCTGGAACGCGCTGCCGAGGCGTTGAGCGAGGGGGAGAGCGTGACCGAGGCGATCTACGAAGCGGGTTATTCCGCGCCTTCGCGCTTCTATGCGGCGAGCGATCGGCTCGGGATGGCACCCTCGGCCTGGGCCGCGGGCGGGCGCGGGGTTACGATCCATTGGGCCGTCGTCTCGACCAGCCTCGGCTCCATGCTGGTTGCTGCGACCGACAAAGGCGTATGCCGGCTGTCGTTCGGCGAGGGGAGCGAGGCCCTGGCGGCGCGCTTTCCCAATGCCCAACTGGTCGAAGGCGGCGAGCGCTTCGCCGCGCTGCTCCAGCGGGTGGTGGATGCGGTCGAGATGCCCGGCGCCGATCATTCGATCCCCCTCGACGTCAAGGGGACGGCTTTTCAGGAAGCGGTCTGGCAGGAACTGCGCCGCATCCCCGTCGGCGAAACCCGCACCTACGCCGAAATTGCCGCCAGGGTCGGCAAACCCGGCGCGGTACGCGCCGCGGGCTCGGCCAACGGCGCGAACAAGGTCGCGGTGCTCATCCCCTGCCACCGCGTGATCCGTTCAGACGGAACGCTGGGCGGCTATGCCTATGGCTTGGAGATCAAGCGGGGCTTGCTCGAAAAGGAGCGTCGGCGATCTTGAACTATTCGACCGGCGCGGCAAGGCCGCCCCGGGGGATGCCCGCGGGGCGGCCGGACCGATCAGCGGCAGCGAACGTCGCTGTTGCTCTGATCGATCGATTTGCCGACCAGGGCACCGAGCGCGCCGCCGATTAGCGTGCCAGCTACGCGATTGCGGCCGCCGTCGATCACGTTGCCGACCACCGCGCCGCCGACCGCGCCGATGACCAGGCCGGTCGTGCCGTCGTTGCGCTTGCAGTAATAGCGGCCATCGGAGCCGCGGAAGATTTCCTCATCCGGGCCGAGGCGGCGTTCGACGTAGCGGCTGTCTTCGCGGTAGTAGCGGTAGGCGTCATAGTCGGTGGAATAGGGTTCACGCCAGCGGCCGCCACCGGCGCCCCAGCCCGGGCGGCCCCAGTTGTCGTCGCGGCGCGACCAGCGCAGGTTGCGACTGAGGTCGTCGAGCCGACGGTCGAGTACCTGGGCGTCGCGTTCGAGCTGATCGAGCTGGAACTGGGCACGGCGGGCCTCCTGCCGGTCCAGGCTGCCGTCGGCGATGCCGCGGTCGATCCGCTGCTGCAGCCAGTCGATCCGCTGCTGCAGGCCCTCGGGGGCGCCGCGCCAGAATTCGGTCGAGTTCCACGAGCGGTTGCCCTGCCAGGACTGCGCGGCGGCAGGCACGGCGGTGGCGCCGATGGTCGCGGTCGTCGTCAGGGCCAGTGCGGCGAGTATTGCCTTCCTGTTCATCACAGCTCTCCTTCCAAAAGTTCGGTGGGAACATTTGGCCGGATGCCGCCTGAACCTCAGCCGAACCGCTTCTCCGAGGAGGATACGTAGGAACCAAGGTTCCGTTCCGCCCGTCCGCGCCGGGAGCCGGAGCAGGCTTCGTTCGTTGGAGGACGAGCTTTTTGCGCGAAGGAGCCCCTCTTGGACATCACCCAACTCATCCTCGACGACCATGCTGAGCAGCGGCGTCTGTTCGCCTTGCTGGAGGAGATCGATTCCGCCGACGTTCCCAGCCTGACCGCGGTATGGAAGCGGCTCTCGACCTTCCTGGAGGTCCATGCCGAGGCGGAGGAGAAGATCTTCTATCCTGCGCTCCTCCAGGTCGGCCGCCGCGAAGGCGAGGCCGAGGAGGTCGAGCACGAGACCAGGCACGCGATCAACGACCACAACAAGATCCGCGACGCCGTCGCCGCGGTCCAGGGGCTGCCCGTTGGCAGCGCGGAATGGCGCGCCGCCGTGCTCAAGGCCAACGAGGAGAACGGCGACCACGCCGCCGAGGAGGAGCGCGAGGGCCTCACCTCGTTCCGTGCGATCGTCCCGCTGGAGCTGCGCCACGACCTCGGCGTGAAGTTCATCGCCTACGAGGTGCGCAACGAGAACGGGGTGGTCGCGGTGGACAAGGACCCGGAACGGTGGATCGAGGCCCAGGGGCTGCCCGAAGCTAGTCCAGCTTGACGTTCGCGAGGGCAGCCGCCGCCACCTGGCCATCCTCGACCGCCGTCCCGCCGCTGACGCCGAG
>JBQCGM010000061.1:0-15451 GCA_051955585.1 Novosphingobium sp. | reverse complement strand
TTCGACCTGGAGGAAGAAGTTCACCGCGTAGTAGAGCGCCGTCCAGGCGCCGAGCAGGGTGAGGTCGAGGTAGAACACGCCGATCAGCAACTGGGCGAAGCTCGCTCCCGTGTCGGTGCGGTAGAGCTGGATCACCCAGGCGTCGATGAACGCATAGAGCGTCACTGCGACCGGTACGACCACGGCGGTGACGCCCCAAGTGACCAGCGGCCGCTGCGTGATCAGGTAGCGATAGATCACCGATAGCAGGAGCGAAATCGAAAAGCCCGTCACCGTCGCGATCAGGATCAGGACGAGGAACGAGAGCGGCTGGGTGTTGGCCAGGCTCGATACCGCCCGCAGCAGGAAGGCGCCGCCCCAGCCGAGCACCTGAAGGCGCCAGAAAGCCTTGTTCTTGTTGGCGAAGAACGGGGTCGGTCGAAAGGGCAGCACGGCCATGCCCGATCTCTTAGCGAACAATTGCGGCTTTACGCTAGCCTGGGCGAAGGCCCCGGATGCGAAGAGCCTCAGCTCTTGTACTCGTCGATCGCCTTCGCGACCTTTTCCATATCGGCGCCGGAAACCAGGCGGTCGCCGACCACCCAGCTCGGAGTCCCGCTGAAGCCGAGCTGGCGCGCGATGTTAAGGTTGCGCTCGATCTCCGCCTCGAGCCGCGGATCGGCGACGAACCTGCGGGCGCGGTCGAGGTCGAGACCGGCGGTCCTGGCGGCGGCCTCGATGTTCTGCGGGTCGGGCTTGCCGATCGCATACATCGCGCGGTGGAAGGCGGCGTACTTGCCCTGGTCGCCCGCCGCGAGCGCCATCTTGGCGGCATCGAGGCTCTGCGGCGAGAGGATCGGCAGCTCGCGCATGACCACCTTGATCTCGGAGTTCTTCGCGATCAGCGCGTCGAGCTCGGCGACCGCCTTCTTGCAGTAGCCGCAGGCATAGTCGGCGAATTCGACCACGACGATCTTGCCGTCAGGATTGCCGAGGATCGCCCCGGGGAAGGGCCTCTCCACATCGCCGCGCACGCTCGCGAGTTGCTTGGCGTCCTCATTGCGGCGCAGGTTGTCCATCGCCTCGGGCAGGATTTCCGGGTGGCTGAGCACATAGTCGCGGACTACCGGGCCCATTGTGGCGCGCGCGGCGAGCCAGCCGCCGAGCGAGCCCAGGGCGGCGACGACGAGGCCGAAGGCAGCCAGCTTAGGCCAGGTCAGCGAGACGATGCGGGAAGAACTCATGCGCCGCCCTAGCGCTTCTTGCGCGTGCGCTCAATCTCGGCGCGGGCCTGGAAGGCGATGTCCTGGGCGCGCAGCCAGTCGGCCGAGCCACGCGGCAGGTCCGCCTGGGCCGCCTCGGCGCTGCTCAGCGCCTGCGGCATCCGCCCGCTCATCACCTGCTGCTCGGCGCTGGCGAGCTTGGCTCGGGGAAGATCGCCCTTGGCGGCATAGACCGTCCCGAGTTGATACCAGGCGAACGGATTCTCGCGGTCGCGCGCCACGGCGGTCTTGAGCACCCGCTCGGCCTCGGCGAAGTGGTCCTTGTCCTCGGTGGCGATCAGGGCGTGGCCGAAGGTCGTGGCGATCAGCGGCTGGTTGCCCGAGAGTTCGGTCGCGCGCCGCAGCGGGCCCAGGGCCTCGACCGGCCGGCCCGCTTCGAGCAGGACCTGGCCCTTGAGCTCGAGGAAATAGGGATCGTTGGGGGATTGGGCGATCAAGGCATCGGTTTCAGCCATGGCCTTGTCGAGGAAACCCTGCTTGTGGAAGGCATAGGCCCGGGCATAGCGGGCGGCGACGGTGTTCGTCGTCGTGGGGTAGAGCCGCAGCGTGTCGCTGGGCTCGGCGAGATAGCCGAACAGCTTGGCCTTGGCCCGCTGGAACCGCGCCTCCAGCGCCGGATCGGGTCGCTTGGTCCAGGCCGGATCCTTCTCGTAGAGATCCTGCAGCGTGGCGATACGGTCGCTCGACACCGGATGGGTCGAATAGAACCGGTCTTCCTCGTTGCCGGCGCGGCGACCGTAGCGGAACTCCATGTTCTCGAGCTTCTTGAAGAAGTCGATCGAGCCCTTGCCGGTGATCCCGGCCTTCGCCAGGTACTGCGCGCCCGCGGCGTCCGCGGTCGATTCCTGGCTGCGGCTGAAGGCGAGATACTTGCCCATTGCCGCCTGCTGGCCGGCCATCAGCACGCCCATGGCCGCATCGCCGGCCCCGGCAGCAGCGGCGGCGGCGCCCAGCAGCAGCGAAAGAATCGAGATGCCCGTGGCTTCCTTGCCGCCCGAGGTATTGATGACATGGCCGCCGGTGATGTGGCCGAGCTCGTGGGCGATGACGCCCTGGACCTCGTTGGCGCTCGACGCCTCGTTGATCAGCCCGCTGTTGATGTAGACCGCCTGGCCGCCGGCGACGAAGGCGTTGATCGACGGATCGTTGATCATGACGATGTCGACGTTGCGCGGATCCAGCCCGGCCGCGGCGACGAGCGGCGTCGCCATGTCGCGCAGCAAGGCCTCGGTCTCGGCATCGCGCAGGATCGACTGCGCGGCCACGGGCTGCGCGGCGAGCGCCAGGGCGGCCAGACCGGCGAGGACACCGGCGATCGGACGGAGCAAGGCGCGCATGCCGCCGGAGCTAATGCCCTGGCGGCTGAACGCAACCTGAAATGGGATCAGTTGAGGAGCTTGCGCGCAGCGCGTTCGAGCAGTTGCGCATCGTCGGCGACCTCTCCGAGCAAGACCACTTCGCCGCTCGGCAGACGGCGTGCAACCAAGACGGTAAACTCGCTGCCTGCGCTGGAGACCGCCTGCAGCGGCGCGTGGTCGAGTTGGCGGAGCCTGCGCGCCAGGGCTTCTTGCGGGCTCACCCGAGCATCGGCCTGCTTGCCGCTTTCCTCGCGGCGCAAGCGGCGTTCCTCGTTGACGACCCCCTTGAGACCACCCGGAGCGGCGGCCAGGTAGGCGGCGAGGCCCCCGCGCGGCACGGCAAGGCGGTGGGCATGGCCAAGGGCCGAGGCATATTCGGTCAAGCGGGTCTTGTCGTAATCGGCACCGAACACCAGCTTCACCACCGGGGTCATCGGCGCGCGGTCCTGAACCGTCAGGCCCGAATCGGCGACGAGCTCGGCGAAATCTTCCGGCGCTTCCGCAGCGGCGATCGAGAAGTCGTAGGCCCGGCCGATCGCGGCCTAGAGCGCGCTGCGGGTCCGGTCCTCCGATCCTTGCGCGGCCAGCGCCAGCTCGCGGGCCGAAGCCAGCCAATCGGCCAGTTCCATATATTCGTCGGCGGCCTCGTCGGCCGGCCCCAGGTCGAGGACTTCGGAGCCAGGGACGTCGGGCTCGATCACATCGGACCCGAGCGCCTCAGGGGATTCGAAAACCTCGGGCAGAGCCGCGGACAGATCGAAATCGGCATAGGCGCCCGCGTCGGTACCGAACAGCGGCTTCGGCCAGGCCGTTTCGCTGGCCGGCTGGTCGAGCGGAGTGACGAGGTCGAGGATGTCATCGGCCGGCAGGTTCGCGGCAGGTAGGTCGATGGGGCCGTCGGCCCATTGGCCCAGATCGGCCCCAAGATCGACAGGCATCTTGTCGAGAGCGCGCGTCTCCAGCGCTTGATCGATCTCGAGCAGGAGCTCGTCGGTCGTTTGCTGGTCGGCCAGTTCCTTCCAGTTGATCACGCCGTAGATGAAATCGATTTCGTCGTGGTTGCTCGAGAAAGGCAGCAGGATGCCGCGGTAGAGGACGGTCTTGCCGGCCTGGTTCACGAATTCGGCCTCGAAACCGATCGGCGCCTGGTTGGCCAGGATCTGCATGTAATGATCGGTGATGCGCGAGAGCAGCGAGCGGGGCGGGACGTCGCCGAGCTCGCGGATCGTGCCGTCGGCGGCGCATTCCGCGGCGAGCTTCGCGCCAAGGAACGGGATCGCTGGGTTCTCGACGCCCTTGGTGAAGTCGAGCAGCACGCTGTAGGGTCCGAAATCGGGCAGATTCTGCGGGTAGAGCGAGGCGACCGAAGGATAGTGATGTCCGTCAAGCAGGCTCGCCCAATAGTTATAGGCGCGGACCTGCATCCGGCGCTCGTCCTGGCCGATGGCCAGCGGCGGCGGTTCGCGGCCGGTCTCGTCGTCCGCCGAATCGTAGGAATCGTGCCCGCCGTGATCGGCCAAATTACCGCGATACGTATCCATGGGCATTCCCGCCTTTCCCTGTCGGGTAAGGTTCTGGCGCAACGTGGTAAATTTACCGTTAAGTTGCGCCGGACGCGGGGCAGGCCCGAGGCGAAATAGTTAATCGGAGGCGATACGGCCCTCCTCGCGGCCCGGCATCGGCGCCGCCACGCGCAGTACGATCAGGCTCAAGATAAGCCAGGCCGAAGCCGCGTGAAGCGCGAAGGGCAGGTCGCGCCAGTCGGCCAGGGCGCCCCACAACCAGGCGCCCAGCGCCAGCCCGCCGAAGGACACCGCCTGGTAGATCGACAGGCACCGCCCCAGGATCGCCTCGGGTGAGCGCAGCTGCATGGCGATGTTGATCGTCGTGAAGGTCGCCACCCAACCCCCGCCGGCGATGAACGTCGCGGGCAGGGCTTGGGCGAGCGAATCGGCCGAGGCCAGGATGGTCTGCGCGGCGACGAAGGCCAGGGTCGCGCCGGTGATCACCCATTCGGTGCCGAACCGGGGGCGCAGCGGGGCGACGAACAAGGCGCAGGCGATCGAGCCGATCCCGAACAGGCCGAGCATCAGGCCGAACTGGATCTCGGTCCCGTGCAGGGGGCCTCTGACCGCGGCGGGCACCAGTGCCTGGTAGCCGGCCAGGCCGACACCCATGGCGAAGCCGCGCAACAGGACGCGGCGGATCGGCGAGGAAGAGACGCAGAACCGCAGGCCCAATGCGATCGCCGGCAGGATCGGCTGGCGCTCGCGTGCCTCCCATGCGGGCTTCCAGCGCAGCAGCACTACGATCATCGCGATGAAGCTGAAGGCATTGAGCGCGAAGGCGAAGCCGACATGCCACAATGAGAGCAGCAGCCCGCCCAGCGCCGGCCCGACGGTTCGGGCGAGATTGAACGAGATTGTATTGAGCGAGATCGCTTGGGGCAGGTCGCGCAGACCCACCTGCTGGCGGACCGAGGCCTGCCAGGCGGGCGAATTGAGCGCGGTGCCGGTGCCGACGGTCAGGGTGAAGAACAGCAGTAAATACGGCGTGATCGCGCCCGCCAGCGCCAACGCCGCCAGCCCCGCCGAGGCGACGAGCATGCCGATCTGGGCGACCAACATGACCCGGCGGCGATCGAAGTTGTCGGCGATGGCTCCGGCGAAGACGCCGAAGAGCAGGATCGGCACGGTCGCGGAGGACTGGACCAGGGCGAGCATGCGGTGCGACGGCGTCAGGTCGGTCATCAGCCAGGCCGCGCCGACCGACTGGATCATCGAGCCGATGTTGGATGCCAGATTAGCCAGCCAGATGGCGCGGAACGCCGGATAGCGGAAGGGAGCCAGGGCGCTGCCCGGCTGGTACCTCTCGGGCACGGGACTATCCATGTCGGCCATGTCCTTGCGGTTAGGAACATGGGCGGCACACCACAAGCCGCCGCGGCGGTTTTATTCCGCCAGCCCCCGGTCCGTGCCGCAAAGGCGATCCCACAGGCGGAAGTAGAGCCCGTAATTGCAGCGGTACTCGTCGTGATGGCGCTGGTGGTGACTGGCGGTGATCAGCCAGCCGCCGAGCCGGGAATGGACCAGCCACCGCGGAAACATCTCCCAGCCCATGTGATTGGTCACCCCCATCAGGGTCATGATGCCCAGGACCAGCCCCAGCACGCCGACATGGATCGGGATCAGGAAGACAAGCGCCGGGATCACCACCGCGCCGCTCAACGCTTCCCACGGATGGAAGGACATCGCTGCCCAGGCTGTCGGCGGGCGGCTGGCATGATGCACGGCATGGGCGATCCGAAAAGGCGCGGGACGATGGAACCAGCGGTGGGTCCAATAGAACCAGGTGTCGTGCGCCAGCAGGTAGGCCAACAGCGAGAGCGGGAGCCACCACAGCGGATAGACGGAAATGTCGGTGTAGATCCGCGTCCAGCCCCGCTCTTGCCAACCCCAGGCGACGAGCCCCGCGGGCACCCCGTAAATCGCGGCGGAGAGCAGCGACCAAGCCACCTCGTTGCGGATTTGGGGCCCTAGGCCGCGATAGAGGCCGGGACGCACGTGGCGCGTCGCCAGGGCGAAGCCGCCGCTCGTCAACACATAGCGGCCGCCAACGATTCCCGTCATCGCGACGGCCGAGACGAGGACAGCGATCAGCATGACCGAGCTATGCCACAGACCGTCCCGTCGTGCAGCGCATTAACCTGAAGCAATGCTTCACCTCGGAACCGGCGCGGAGACCAAGGGTTTGGAAATCACGGATTTATGATGGAGAGATCGATGACTGTCGCCTGGCGAAATCAGGAATGGACCGGGGTTTCGCAGTTTCGGACGAACGCTTTCCAACGGCGATTGGCCCACTGGAACCGCGCGCGGCTGGCCCCGCAATTCCCCAGCGCCGACTGGCAGGACCGGCTGAGCGACGACCTCGCCTTCCAGCGGCTCGAAGGCGGCTTCATCGAGGAACTGCGCGCCCAGGTGGCGCAGGACGCCGCCGAGGCGCCCGAGGATGAGGACGGATTCGTCGCCTGGTTCGAGAACCTCGAGCAGGTCGGCCCCGGCCAGCACGATCCGCTGTTCGACTGGCTGGCCGAGGAAGCCAGCGAGGAGGAGCTGCGCTGGTTCCTGCGCCAGGAGGCCGCGGGCGAAGCCGGCTTCGACGATCTCGTCGCGATGACCCAGATCAAGCTTCCCGACCGCGCCAAGCTGGAACTGGCCCGCAACTATTGGGACGAGATGGGCCAGGGCCGGATGCAGGCGATGCACGGACCGATGCTGGCCAACCTGACCCGCGCCCTCGAACTGGACCCGCAGATCGAGGACACCGTGTGGGAAAGCCTGGCGCTGGCCAATGCGATGACCGCGATGGCCGCGACCCGCCGCTATGCCTGGCACAGCGTCGGCGCGCTCGGCGTGATCGAACTGACCGCGCCGGGCCGCTCGGCCAAGGTTGCCCAGGGGCTGAAACGCCTCGGCCGCATGGCGGGCGAGCGACGATACTTCGATCTTCATGCCGTGCTCGACGTGAAGCACTCCGCCGACTGGATCGCCGAGGCGGTCCGCCCGCTGGTCGCCGAAGACCCGCGCCGCGCCCGGGCCATGGCCGAGGGCGCATTGATGCGCCTGACCTGCGGGGCGCGGTGCTTCGACCGCTACCGCGCCCACTTCGGCATCTGATCATCCCAAGCGATCAGCTCCTGGGCGCATTGCCCCGGTAGCCGCCCTGGCCGCCGTTGCCACGGCCGCCGCCCGAACGGCGGCGCTGCCCGCCTTCGCCGCCCTGGGGCCGGCGGTCTCCCTGAGGCACATGGCGGCGCTCACCCTGCGGCGCGTGACGGCGCTCGCCTTGCGGGCGGGCCGCACGGGCCTCGCCATCGACGCGCTCGTTGCCCAGCGGATTGTGGACCGGCCCGCGCTGCTGGCCGCGCTGGCGATCCTCGCGCATCCGATCATTATAGAGGCTCTGGTCGCGGGTCTGGCCATCGCGGCCGACACCGCCGCGCGGCTGGTTGCCGCGGCCCTGGCTCGGACGACCGCGCCCCTGGCCGCCCCGGCCACGCGCATCGCGCGCGTCGCGCCGCGCATCCTGTTCGGCCTCGGCCGGCTTGCGCACCGGCAGCGGCAGGCGTGCGGCTTCCTTCTGGAAGTCCTCGGGCAGCGACTGCGGCATCAGCTTCACGCCGGTCAGCTTCTCGATGTCGCGCAGGTAGGGCTTCTCGTCCGGCGCCACGAAGCTGACCGAGACGCCGTCCGCGCCGGCGCGCGCGGTGCGGCCGATGCGGTGGACGTACTGCTCGGGCACGTTGGGAATCTCGAAGTTGAAGACGTGGCTGACGCCCGAGACGTCGATGCCGCGCGCAGCGATGTCGGTCGCCACCAGGATCGGGGTCGAGCCCTGGCGGAAGCCGTTCAGCGCCGCGGTGCGCTGCGCCTGGCTCTTGTTGCCGTGGATCGCGGCGGCGTTGATGCCCGCGGTGCTGAGGTGCCGCACGACGCGGTCGGCGCCGTGTTTGGTGCGGGTGAAGACCAGCGCGCGGTCGATCGACTTGTCGCCGAGCCCGGCCTTGAGCCGGAGCGTCAGCAGGGCCTGCTTCTCGGCCTGGTTGATGTGGATCACGTACTGCTCGACCCGCTCGGCCGTGGTCGACTGCGGCGCCACCTCGACCCGGACCGGATCGTGGATGAACTGCTTGCCGAGATCGGCGATCGCCTTGGGCATGGTCGCCGAGAAGAACAGGCTCTGCCGCTCCTTGGGCAGCATGTTGGCGACCCGCTTCAGCGGGACGATGAAGCCGAGGTCCATCATCTGGTCGGCCTCGTCGAGCACGAAGATCTCGACGTCGCGCAGGGTCAGCGCGCGCTGGTCGATCAGGTCGAGCAGGCGGCCGGGGGTGGCGACGAGGATGTCGGTGCCGGGCACCAGCGCGCGGGCCTGCTTGCCCACCGGAATGCCGCCGAACACGCACTGGACCGAGAGGTTCAGGTACTTGGCATAGCCGCGCATGTTCTCGGCGATCTGGGCGGCGAGCTCACGCGTCGGCGAAAGCACCAGCATGCGGCACGAGGCGTTCTTGCGCGGCTTGGGATTGGCGGCCAGGCGGTGCAGCGAGGGCAGCGAGAAGGCCGCGGTCTTGCCGGTGCCGGTCTGGGCGATGCCGAGGATGTCACGGCCCTTCAGCAGAGCGGGGATCGCCTGCTGCTGGATCGGGGTCGGATCGCTATAGCCCTTGGTCTCGAGCGCACGGAGCAGAGGCTCGGCGAGGCCGAGGTCGGAAAAATAGGACATGGAATACTTTCGAATATGCGGGCGCCGCGGACGGAATCCGGGCGCGGGCTAGGTGTCGTTCGATGCGACCCTGCGTGAAGAAGGAAGCTTCAGCGAAAACGGCGACCGAAAGTTCGGGCAGGCCTCTTGCGGGGAACCGCGGGCCTCACGCTGCCTCGAACCGCGGCGGGCAGTTAGCCCACGCGCCGATTGCTGCGCGCGCCCTAAGGTGCATTGCAACAAAACGCAAGAAAATTACAATGCGCGGCCGATGCGCTCCGTCGAATCCCCCTGTACCGGCGTCTGCCGGCTCGACTCCACAGGCGCGTTCTGCCTGGGCTGCAAGCGCACGCTGGACGAGATCGCCGACTGGCCGATGCTGACCGATGCCGGAAAGCGCACGGTGCTCGAAGCGGTGAAGCAGCGGTCCTGACATCTGTCGTCATCCCCGCGAAGGCAGGACCCGTCTCCAAACCGCGCATCCAGAGCAAGCTCATAAGCTGGACTCCCGCCTTCGCGGGAATGACGAAGCTACTTCGTAACGCTCACACCCACTGCGCCAGCCAGTCGGCCAGGGCTTGGGGGGTCATGTGCCGGGCGTCGGTCAGGGCGAAGATGCGGCCGGGGTTGAGCAAGCGGTCGCTGCGCGGATCGACCGCCAGCAGGGCCGGCACTCCGGTCACCTTGGCGATGCCATAGGCCCGCGCGATCTGGCCATTCTTGTCGAGCCGGCCGACGTCGACATAGACCACGACGTAGTGCCGCCGCAGGAAAGCGCTCACCTCGGGCAGGGCCATGACCCCGGCGAGGACGCGGCAATCGGGACACCAGTTGCCCCCCAGGTCGATCAGCAGTTTCTTGCCCTCGGCCCGGGCCCGCGCCTTGCCTTGTGCGACCTGGCGGTCGGCATCGGCGGCTTCGTCGTAGGGCAAGGGCAGCGGCTGGCGCAGGCCGTTCATCCCCACGCTCACGCGCGGCGCGGGAACCGCGGCCGGGGCCGCGGCGGAGAGGGCAAGCGCAGCCAGCGCCAGCGCGGCTCGAATTTTCTGCATCAGCCTTCTTCACCCCAGCTCAAGGTATGCGGATCGGCACCGGTCACCAGCCGCCGCAAGGATACGCGCGCGAGCCGCTCGGTCTCCGCCTTGCGCCGCGCCGCCGCCAGCGGCAGCGCAGGCGCCGGGCGGACGATCTCGGCATCGTAGCCGTCGGCGACGATGACCCCGCAGGCTTGCGGCAGGAAAGCTTCGGTCTCCAGGCAGGCACGGTCGAGATCGGGCGACAGGCCCCAGTAGAAGCGGTCGCAGTGGTCGAGATAGTCGGGCCACTTGGCATCGCCGAGCAGGTCGCCCCGCGCCACCTTGATCTCGACGATGACGATCCGCCCCTTGGCGTCGATCCCCATCAGGTCGGCACGGCGGCCGGACCGCAGCGGCATCTCGGGCAGGCACCAGATCCCGTTGCGCGCGAACAGCCGGCAGATCCCGCGCGCCACGGCGCGCGATGCGCGCTCGATCGGCGTGTCGTCGTTTACGGGATCGGGAATCGCGAGCGGGCGGGCCATGGCCGCACCCTAGGAACGTAAGGAGAACTTTACAAGCGCGACGGCGCCGCCTCCTCGTGGCGCGGGGGCAGCAGTGCGAGCACGGCGGCGCGGGCCGCTTCGAATTCTTCCCACAAGGTGCGCGCCGCGGCTCCGGTATCGGCGCCCTGCGCATGGATCGCCAGGAGCGCGGACAGCCCCGGCTGCATCACCGCGGACAAATCGGCGATCCCCTGCTGGGCCAGTGCCGCGCGCCAGCCTTCGACTTCGGCAATCGTGGCGGGGAAGTCCCGGACGGCGAGGGGCGGGGAGGAAGCGTCGAGCCCTGCCAGCGATGCGACCACCCCGGCCGCTTGATGCAGCGCCGCCCATTGCCGGCCGGTCACCGCGACAAGATCCGGCCGGAGACCGGAAGTAGGGACGACAGGCGCATTCATCGACTCGATTCCTAGGCCCACGCGGTTGCCAATTCGCTAAGGGCACATTGCGCTGGCAAGCCCGCCGAACCTCTGCTAACCGGCCCGCGCGCCAAGCACCCGTAGCTCAGCTGGATAGAGCGCTGCCCTCCGAAGGCAGAGGTCACAGGTTCGAATCCTGTCGGGTGCGCCACTTTCTACCTTTTCACGACCTCGATCGAGCTGACGATCGCCTGACCGGCGCTGGGCCTGAACTCGAGGTCGAGCCCTCCCCCGCCGACGGTGACCGGGAAGCTGCGGGTGATGGCCGTGAGCGGCGCGCCGGCAGCGGCAACGACGTCCAGATCGCGGACCACCGCCTTGCCGCCGGCCAGCACGTCGAACCGGCGCTCGCCCGGCTTGGCCTTGGGTTCGATGAAGGTCAGGGTCACGGTGTAGGCGCCGTCGGCAAGCGGGATGCGGTAGCGGAACGCGCCTTCGCGGAACGTGGACGCGACTTCCGAATGTTCGGTCCCCGCGATCGCCTTGGCCACCTCGGCCTTGCCGTACTGCGCGGCCTGGGCGACCGTTCCCGGCTTGCCGCCGGTGAAGAAGGTGTCCGAGCCGAAGCGGAACGCGCCGCCGCTGCCCGCGACCAGCGCACCGCTGTCGATCCGCACCTCGGTGGCGGTGCGCGGCGCGGCTTGCAGGACGATCCGGTCCTGCTGCGCGCCGCCGGCGAAGCGTCCGGTCGCGACGAGCGCGTTCTCGCCGATGTCCAGCTTCACCGCCGGCCAGACGCAGACCTTGAACGCGCAGTCGGCCTTGGTGCCGAGCGAGCGGCCGTTGAGCGTCAGCTCGGTCTCCGGCGCATTGCTGTAGACCCTGAGGTCGTTCACCCGGTAGGCACGGTCGACATAGCGCCGCCCGTTGATGTGGACCGTCGGTGCTGGGTTCCAGTTGGCCTTGTAATAGTAGAACGCATCCTTGCGGGTCTTGCGATCGTAAGTGACCAGGCCCTTGGTATTGATGTCGTTCGCATCGCCTTCGCGCCTGACGGTCGTGGCGAAGTCGTTGCCGTTCCACAGCCAGGTGCCCCAAAGATAGGGCTTGGCCGCCAGCGTCGGCCAGGCGTCCTCGTGGATGTAGCTCATGTACTCCTCGGGCTGGCGCCGGCCGCGCGAATCGGGAAGGCCGCCCGCGGGATCGTCGGTGTGAATGGTAAGCGAGCCCCCGGCGCCGTATTCGCTGACCGACAGCGGCTGGCCGGGACGATCGGCGCGCAGGGCGTCGAGATGCGGGCCGAGGTCGGCCGGCGCGCCGTAATACCAGCCGAAATAGCGATTGACGCCCGACAGGTCGGCTTCGGGGGCGACGATCGGCGTCTCGACATTGGCGGCGAAGAGGCGGCCCTCGCAGCAATTGGCCTGGGTGGTCGGCCGGCTCGGGTCTTCCGCCTTGGCCAGCGCGTTGAGCTCGCGCAGCAGCGGGAGCGGGCTGGAACCGCCGGCATCGCCCAGGAAGCTGGGCATCGAACTGCCGAAATCGACCTCGTTGGCGATGCCCCAGACTGCCACCGAGGGGTGGTTGTAGTTCTGCCGGATCAACTCGCGCATCTGCTGGAGCGCGTTCTCGCGCACATAGGACCGCCCGCCCTTCCCCTGGGCGAAAAGCGTGACCAGCGGGATTTCGTCCCACAGGACCAGCCCGGTTCGGTCGGCAAGTTCGTGGATCGCCGGGCCCCATTGGTAATGGGTCAGCCGCAGGCTGTTCGCACCCAGTTCGCGGATCATGGCGACGTCGGCGGCGAAATCCGCCTCGCCCATCGCCCAACCCTTGCCTTCGAGGTCCTGGTGGATCCCGACACCGCGCAGCCGATAGGGCTTGCCGTTCAGGAAGAAGCCCTTCTCCGGGTCGATCCGGATCTGGCGGATGCCGAAGGCCTGATCGACCCGGTCGCGGGCCTTGCCGGCCTGGAGCTCGACGACCAGGCGGTAGAGATAGGGATCGTCGACGCCGTGCCAGAGGTGGGCCCCCGGCACTGAAAGATCCTGTTCGATGGTGGTGGTCCGCCCCGCGGGAAGAGCCAGTCGGATCGGCTTTTCGGCCACCGTGGTGCCGGTGGCATCTACCAGCTTGATCAGGGCTGCCGCGCGCGCCGCGCGCTTGCCGTCGTTGCGTAGCAGCGCCCGCACCGCGATCGTCGCCGTCCCGCCTTCGACCGAGCGGGTGGAGGCGTAGACGCCGGGACCGCCGTGATCGAGCATCTCGACATGGACGTCATCGGTCGCAATCAGCCGCGCCGGGCGATAGAGCCCGCCGTGAACGAAGAAGTCGCCGGCCAGCGGAAGGGTCGCCCGCTCGCCCGCGGGGGCGGAATTGTCGGCCTTCACGACCAGGACGTTGGCCGCCCCGGGGCGCAGCGCGGCCGTCGCGTCGAGCCGGAAGCGCGAGAACCCGCCGGCGTGGCTGCCGAGCTTCACCCCGTTGAGCCAGACCTCGGCCACGCGGCTTGCCGCGTCGAATTCCAGCCAGGCGCGCTTGCGCTTGAATTCGGCGCCGGGCGTGAAGGTCAGGCGATACCACCCGATCCCCATCGTCTTGTCGATGTTCCGGGCCGTGTTCAGGTGGCTGGCCGGATCGGGGATGTAGTGGCCGACGCGGTTCCAGGTGTGCGGCACGCTGACCCGTTGCCAGGCGGCATCGTCGAAACCCGGAGCCTCCGCTCCGACAAGTGCATTGTCCTGTTTGAAACGCCAGCCGTCGGCAAGGGAACGGACGAGGCGCGGTTCGGTCCGCGCTCCGGCGGTGGGCGCCGCGGCGATGGCGGCGATCGGCGCCTGCGCGGTCGCCGCGGCCGGAATACCGAGCGCCGCAATCACCGAAACTGCTGACAGGACGGTCTTCGAGCGGGGCATAACATCTCTCCTGTCGGCCGGCACCGGCCGATAAATTGGTCTGGCCAAAACAATATGGGAAAGCGCGCCGCGTCAAGTAACGAAGGGTAACGGTTTCAGGCGAAGCCTTTTGCCAAGAATCGCTCGGCGAGGCCGGCGAGCAGGGCCGATCCGCGCGGCATGGCGCTTTCGTCGATCATCATCCGCGTCGAGTGGATGCCGCAGCACGATCCCCAGTCCGCTCCTTCGGGCGCCACGCCGAGGAAGAACATCGCGCCGGGGACTTTCTCCAGCACATAGGCGAAATCCTCGGCGCCCATGATCGGCGCGGGAAGCCGGTAGAAACCCGCGGGGCCGAACAGGTCGCGGGTCACCCCCTCGCCGAAGTCGACCGCCCGACCGTCGCAGATCGTGACCGGGAAGCCCGGCGTGATCGTGACCCCGGCCCCGAGGCCATGGGCCGCGGCGATGCCCATGGCGACTTGCTCGACCGCTTCGTGCAGCCGCTCGCGGTGCTGGGGCGACAGGGAGCGCATGGCGCCCCGCAAGCTGACGCGGTCGGCGATCACGTTGTGCGCGGTACCCGCCTCCATCCGGGTGATTGTGACGACGACGGCATCGGCGGCATCGAACCGCCGCGTGACCATGGCCTGGAGCGCGAGGACGATCTCGCAGGCGACCGGCACCGGATCGAGCGTCTGGTGCGGCATCGAGGCATGGCCGCCGCGGCCCTCGACCACGATGTCGAGCTGGTCGGCCGCGGCCATCAGCGGGCCCTGGCGCCCGGCGACGAGGCCGTGCGGGGCGTTGGGCATGATATGCAGCGCGAAGGCCGCATCGGGCAGCGGGTCCAGGAGCCCATCGTCCAGCATGAAGCGGGCGCCGTGATAGCCTTCCTCGCCCGGCTGGAACATCAGCAGGACTTCGCCCGCCAGGCTTTCGCGCCGGGCGCAGAGCAGTTCGGCGGCGCCGGCCAGCATGGCGACGTGAGCGTCGTGGCCGCAGGCGTGCATCCGGCCCGGAATGGTCGAGGCGAAGGGCAGGCCGGTTTCCTCCGGCATCGGCAGGGCGTCCATGTCGCCGCGCAGCAGGACGCGGCGGCCGCCTCCGGCCGCGCCCTCGAGCACGGCGACGAGCCCGGTCGTCGACGGCCCCTCGCGCCATTCGAGCGGGAGATGGGCCAGCGCGGCGCGGATCTTGTCGCGCGTCAGCGGCGTGTGCAGGCCGATCTCCGGCTCGGCGTGGATCGCGCGGCGCAGCGAAACGATCCGCTCCGCAAGGTCGCCGGCCTGTTGCAGCAGTGAGTCCGTCAGCATGCCGCGATGATACGCGGGCGGGCTCGCTTGCCTAGGCGGAAATCGACGTCAGAGCAGGGCCCGGGCCATCCGCTTGGCCGCGCGGTTGTGGAGCACGACCGAGAGCACCAGCAGCGCGTTGAGAAACACCGCCTGGTAGAGGAAGTAATAGAGCGGGCTACCGGCGATCATCGACAGGCCGAGCACGATCGCACGCGGGTTGGGGCCGAGCAGCTTGAGCAGGGGCATCAGCGGCAGGGCCTCGGCCTGGACCGCAGCGCGCAGGCGCTCGCGTTTGGCGGGATCGTTCTCGGCCGCGACCGCCGCCTCGTCGATCGCCGTGGCGGGGGGGGGGCTGCCCAACCCCGCGGCGCGGTAGGGCGAGCCGCAGGTGGCGGACACGCGCGTGGGCGGGGCGGGGGGCTTGTGGGCGGGGG
>JBQCGM010000060.1:0-27620 GCA_051955585.1 Novosphingobium sp. | reverse complement strand
CCGATCAGAACGCCAGGGCCTGGACGCGCTTCACGCCCGGGATGGCGCAGGCCTTGTCGACCACTTCGGCCGGAACCGGGCTGTCGACCGAGAGCAGCAGCACGGCCTCGCCGCCGGCCGAGTGGCGGCCGAGGTTGAAGGTGCCGATGTTGATGCCGTTCTCGCCGAGCAGGGTGCCGATCCGGCCGATGAAGCCGGGGGCGTCCTCGTTGACGATGTACATCATGTCGCCGGCCAGCTCGGCCTCGACCTTGATGCCGAACAGCTCGACCAGGCGCGGCTCCTTGTTGTTGAACAGGGTACCGGCGACCGAGCGCTCGCCCGCCTCGGTCTTGACCGAGACTCGGACCAGGGTGTGGTAGTCGCCCTCGCGCTCGGTCTTGACCTCGCGCACCTCGATCCCGCGCTCCTTGGCGAGGAACGGGGCGTTGACCATGTTCACGCTGTCCGACTGGACGCGCAGGAAGCCCGAGAGGACCGCGGCGACCATCGGCTTGATGTTCAGCTCGGTCGCGGCGCCCTCGGTGTGGATCGAGATGCGGGCGAGCGAGCCGGTGGTCAGCTGGCCGACCAGCGAGCCGAGCTTCTCGGCCAGCGCCATGTAGGGCTTCAGCTTCGGTGCTTCCTCGGCCGACAGCGACGGCATGTTGAGCGCATTGGTGACGCCGCCGTTGACCAGGTAGTCCGAGAGCTGCTCGGCGACCTGGAGCGCGACGTTGACCTGGGCCTCGTTGGTCGAGGCGCCGAGGTGCGGCGTGGCGACGAAGTTCGGCGTGCCGAACAGCGCGTGCTCCTTGGCCGGTTCGGTGACGAAGACGTCGAGCGCGGCGCCGGCGATGTGGCCCGAATCGAGCCCTTCCTTGAGCGCCGCCTCGTCGATCAGGCCGCCGCGGGCGCAGTTGACGATCCGCACGCCCTTCTTGGTCTTGGCCAGGTTTTCCTTGCTCAGGATGTTGCGGGTCTGGTCGGTCAGCGGGGTGTGCAGCGTGATGAAGTCCGCACGGGCGAGCAACTGGTCGAGTTCGACCTTCTCGACGCCCATGTCCACGGCGCGCTCCGGCGAGAGGAACGGATCGAAGGCGATGACCTTCATCCGCAGGCCCAGCGCGCGGTCGGCGACGATCGAGCCGATGTTGCCGGCGCCGATCAGGCCCAGCGTCTTGCCGGTCACCTCGACGCCCATGAAGCGGTTCTTCTCCCACTTGCCGGCCTGGGTCGACAGGTCGGCCTCGGGGAGCTGGCGGGCCAGTGCGAACATCAGGGCGATGGCGTGCTCGGCGGTGGTGATCGAGTTGCCGAACGGCGTGTTCATCACGACGACACCCTTGGCCGAAGCCGCCGGAATGTCGACGTTGTCGACGCCGATGCCGGCGCGGCCGATGACCTTGAGGTTGGTCGCGGCGTCGAGGATCTCCTTGGTGACCTTGGTCGAGGAGCGGATCGCGAGGCCGTCGTACTGGCCGATGATCGCCTTCAGCTCTTCGGGGGTCTTGCCGGTGATGACGTCGACGTCGCAGCCGCGCTCGCGGAAGATCGCCTCGGCATTGGGATCCATCTTGTCGGAAATGAGGACTTTGGGCTTGGTCATGATCTTGATCCTGAAAATCTTCGTCATCCCCGCGAAGACGGGGACCCATCTGCTGACGTCGCGTCGGTGGACAGGTCGGGAGATGGGTTCCCGCCTTCGCGGGAATGACGAGTTATGAATTAAGCGGCGGCCTTCACGGTCGTGTAGGCCCAGTCGAGCCAGGGGCCGAGCGCCTCGATGTCGGCGGTATCGACGGTGGCGCCGCACCAGATGCGCAGGCCGGCCGGGGCGTCGCGGTAGCCGGCGACGTCGTAGGCCGCGCCTTGCTTTTCGAGCGCGCCGGCGAAAGCCTTGATGAAGTCGGCGTCGGCGCCTTCGACGGTCAGGCAGACCGACGTCTTCGACCGCGTCGCGGCGTCCTCGGCGAGGTGGCCGAGCCAGGACCGTTCAGCGACGATCTTGTCGAGCGCCGCGGCATTGGCGTCCGAGCGCGCCTGGAGGCCCTTCAGCCCGCCCAGCGACTGAGCCCATTCGAGCGCGAAGATCGCATCCTCGACGGCGAGCATCGAGGGGGTGTTGATCGTCTCGCCCTTGAATACGCCCTCAGCCAGCTTGCCCTTGGAAACCAGGCGGAAGACCTTCGGCAGCGGCCAGGCCGGGGTATAGGTCTCAAGGCGTTCCACGGCTCGAGGGCCGAGGATCAGCACGCCGTGGCCGCCCTCGCCGCCCAGGACCTTCTGCCAGGAGAAGGTGGCGACGTCGATCTTCGACCAGTCGATGTCGTAGGCGAAAACCGCGGAGGTCGCGTCGGCGAAGGACAGGCCCTCGCGGTCGGCCGGGATCCAGTCGGCGTTCGGGACGCGCACGCCCGAGGTGGTGCCGTTCCAGGTGAACAGCACGTCGTTCGACCAGTCGACCGCGTTCAGGTCGGGAATCTGGCCGTAGTCGGCGCGCAGGATCGTGGGATCGAGCTTGAGCTGCTTGGCGGCGTCGGTCACCCAGCCCTCGCCGAAGCTTTCCCAGGCCAGCGTGGTGACCGGGCGGGCGCCGAGCATCGTCCACATCGCCATTTCGAAGGCGCCGGTGTCCGATCCGGGCACGATGCCGATGCGGTGCGTATCGGGCAGCTGCAGAACTTCGCGCATCAGGTCGATGGAGTACTGAAGACGCGTCTTGCCGATCTTGGCGCGGTGCGAGCGGCCCAGCGATTCGGTGGCGAGCTTGTCGGCGGAAAAGGTCGGCGGCTTGGCGCAGGGACCCGAAGAAAAGAACGGACGCGCAGGCTTGCGCGCCGGAATCGTAATATCAGTCATTTCTGACTCTCCTTGCAGAGAGCTCGCGCGGCGTTGGGACCGCGTGGCCCGGCGGCGGCAATAGAGAGGCAGCGGGTTAAGTCAACCCGCGCGCCGATCTGTCACTGCGACATATCGCGACAGAAACGCGCTTGACCCATTTTGCCGCACCGTTAGCCGTTCCGCCGGGGCGATGGATGGAGAGGGCCCGAGTGAACGCGAAATTCCTGCTCGTGCCCGTGGCTGCCACGGCGATCGCTTCGCCGGCGCTGGCCGAGGAAAGCGAAACCTATCTGACGGTCGAACAAGCCCAGCAGGCGATCTTCCCGGGCGCGACCTTCCGCCGCGATTTCTTCGACCTGCGCGAGGCCGAGTTCGACCAGATCCGCGATACCGCCAACGTCACCCAGTGGGTCCGCTACATCCGCGCCTGGCGGGTCTCGACCGGCGGCTGGTTCCTGGTCGACCAGGTGGTCGGGCGCGACGACAACCTGCTCTACGGGATCGGGATCAACCCCGACGGCTCGGTACGCGGCATCGAGATCATCCAGTGCCTGCCTCGCTACAGCGCGATCCGCAATCCCGCCTGGCGCCGCCAGGTCGCCGGGGTGCGCCGCGCGACCTACAACCCTAACGCGGTGCGCTCGATCTCCGGGGTGACGCTCTCCGCGGAACATATCGCCGACGGCGTGAAGCGGGTGCTCGTCACCTATGACCTGCTGCTCAAGAACCGCCGCTGATCCCCTGGCCGACGAAGTCCGGCGCGCTCGGCCCTTGCTGGGCACGACCGTGGCGATCCGGGTCTCCGGCGTGCCGCGCGAGGACGCCAATGCGGCGATCGACCGGGGCTTCGCCGCGGCGGCGGAAATCCACCGGCTGATGAGCTTCCACGAAGCGGGCAGCGACCTCTCGCGCTTGAACCGCGAAGCCTGGCGCGCACCGGTAAGCGTGAGCGAAGCTACGCTTGCCGTGCTGCAGGCCGCGCTCGATCTGGCCGAGGAGACGAACGGCGTGTTCGATCCGGCGATCGGCAATGCACTGGTCGCGAGCGGCGCCCTACCCGCGCCGGCCGCTGCGCCCTCGCCCGATCCCGATGCCTCCTGGCGGGAAGTCGAGATCGGCGCTGACGGCCGCGTCCGCTTCGCTCGGCCGCTGTGGCTCGACTTCGGCGGGATCGCCAAGGGCCATGCGGTCGATATCGCCCTCGCGGCGATGGACCTGCCTCCCGATGTTCGCGTCGTGATCGACGCCGGCGGCGACTTTCGCGTTGCCGGGCCCGGGCCGGAGATGATCCGCCTCGCCGTGCCGGCGACGGAGGCCGTGCCGCTCGTCGCGCTGGAGGATGGCGCGCTCGCCTCCAGCACCAGCGCGCCGGAGTGGGGCGCATGCTTCTCCGCCCACGTTCACGGCCGGACTCGCCGCCCGGTCGGCATCGACAGCTTCGCCGCGGTCGCCGCGCCGACCTGCATGGCCGCCGACGCCTTGACCAAGCCGGTCCTCGCGCTTGGCGTGGAGGCAGAATCCCTGCTCCGCCGCCACCGCGCGCAGGGCTATCTCTACAACGACCGGCAAGGCTGGCGCACCCTGGGAGGAACCGAATGAACCAGCCGCGGGAGCACCGCCCCATCGCCCTGACGCGGGGGGAAAAATGGCTCGTCTATTCCGCCAGCATCGGCGTCTGGCTGACCGGCGCGCTCTGGGTGTTCTACCTCTACTTCATGCGGAGCGAGGGCGAATTCGGGCCGGAGAAGAGCCCCTTGGAATCGCTCTGGCAGAAGCTGCACGGCGGCTTCGGCTATTACGCGATGTTCGCCGTCGGCCTGCTCTGGTCGATCCACGTGGTCCGCGGTTGGAACGCCCACTGGCGGCGCTGGTCGGGCGGGACGGTGTTCGGCGTGGCGCTGTTCCTCGCGGTCAGCGGAGTCATGCTCTACTACGTCCCTGGCGACGCATGGCGCGAATGGACCGGCCTGGCGCACTGGGTGGTCGGGCTCGCCGCGCTCGCGCCCTTCCTGATCCACTGGCTGTCGAAATCGCGGCCGAAGCGGCGATAACGATTACCGCTTCACGAACGCCTTGCGCAGTGCCTCGTCGGCGCGGCCCTGCCACCCGGGCCCGGTTTCGCGCAGGGCGCTGACGACGTCGGGCGAGAGGCGCAGGTTGACCTGCTCCTTGCGCTGACCCTCGGGCAAGGCAGGGCGGCCGCGCGGGCGGACCAGCAGGGCCATCACCTCGGGAGGCATGATCTCGCCGGCAGGGCGCGCCCGCGCGAAATCGGCCTCGGTCCATTCGGGATTGTCGTCGAAATCGGGACCGAGCCTGGGCTTGGAATCACTCATAGCGTCGCATTTCCTTTTCCCGCGCCATTCGAAAGCTGATCAACCGCATGGTATCGCCGCGTAGCGTGAAGACCAGGCAACGCGGCTCTCCCGCAATCCGGCCAAGCGCTCGCCAGCGAACTTCGCCGTAATCCTTGCGGTCATCGACAACGATGGCCGGCTCCGCATCGAACCCCGTAAAGTCCGCCAGCGACAGGCCATGCTTGGCCCGGTTGACGGCGTCCTTCGCGGGATCGAATTCGATCTGCATATTTAATGTAGAGACATTAAATGCGGATTACAATGGCTGGCGCGGGGGTCTTTCCGCTTCCGGCTCCGGTCCGAACTCGTAGGGCGGCAGCGAGTGGAAGGCCTTTTTCAGCGCCTCGCCCCAGCCCGAAGAGATCGTGCGGAAATAGGGGTCGTCGCCGGTGATCCGCCGGGCGTGGGCCGGGACATAGGTGTCGCGCTCGATCACCAGCAGGTCGAGCGGCAGGCCCACCGAGAGGTTGGCCTTCAGCGTCGAATCGAAGCTGACCATCAGCAGCTTGACCGCGTCCTCGAAGCTCATCGTCCGGTCGTAGCCGCGCAGGATGATCGGGCGGCCATACTTGGTCTCGCCGATCTGGAAGAAGGGCGTGTCGAAGCTGGCTTCGATGAAGTTGCCTTCGGGGTAGATCAGGAACAGCCGCGGCTCCATGCCCTTGATCTGGCCGGCCAGGATCATCGACGCGGTGAACTGGCCCGCCGCCTCCTGTCCGTTGTCGGCCTGCCGTGCCTGGATCGTCTCGCGCAGCAGCTTGCCCACGGTCGAGGCGATCTGGAACATGGTGGGCGCTTCGAGCAGCGAATTGTGCCGGTCTTCGGGCGCCTTGTTGCGTTCCTCGAGCTGGCTGATCACCGCCTGCGTGGTGGCGAGGTTGCCCGCGGTCATCAGCGCGATGATCCGCTCGCCCTCGACCTGGCAGTGGTACATCTTGCGGAAGACCGAAATGTTGTCGACGCCCGAATTGGTGCGCGTGTCGCTCATCAGCACCAGGCCGGAATCGAGCATCATCCCAACGCAATAAGTCACTTCGGCGAATCCCTTTCTTCGCGAAGGCCTACTGTTCCGCGGCGCGCTGTTCAACCGCCAGGCGGACGGAGAGGTCGCTGTCGCCCCCGCCGTAAGACAGGCCGGTGACCGGCGCGGCCTCGCGATAGTCGCTCCCCGTGGCGACGCGGACGTAGCGCGCGTCGGGGCTGATCCCGTTGGAAACGTCGAAGCCGACCCAGCCGATCCCGGCGACATGGGCCTCGGCCCAGGCGTGCCCCGCCTCCTGGTCGATCCGGTCGTCCATCATCAGGTAGCCGCTGACGTAGCGCGCCGGAACGCCCAAGGCACGGGTGCAGCCGATGAAGATGTGGGCGTGGTCCTGGCAGACCCCATGGCCCGCGGCGACGGCTTCCTCGGCGGTGGTCGCGACGTCGGTCCGGCCGACCTCGTAGCTCACCTCGCGCAGGATCGCCGCAGAGAGGTCGTGCAGGAATTCGAGCGGCTCCTTGCCCTGGGCGCCGAGACCTTGGGCCAGAGCGCGCATCCTGGCGCCGGGGCGGGTCAGCGGGGTCTGGGTGAGCAGCGCCCATAGCGGCAGGCTGCCCGAATGCGGGCCGACGATGCCGGCACGGTTCGCGGTCTGGACCCGGCCTGTACAGGCGATCGTCACTTCCTCCGCCCCCGGCTGGATCGAGACCAACGCAGTGTGGTTGTGATTGTGATCGTCGTACTCGGCCTCGAACCGCACGCCTTCCAGGGTCATGTCCCAGTCCAGGATCTGCTGGCCGTGACTGTTCTTGGGCTTGAGCCGCAGTCGCTGGAGCCCGTGGGCGGCGGGACGCTCGAAGCGGTAGGTCGTGACGTGACGGATGGACAAAAGCATTAGTCGACGAACCTATAGTCGGCAGCGACCGTGTCGGCGATGCGCTGGTTGGCCTTGATGAACTCGCCGATGAATTCATGCAGGCCGCGCTCGACGATGGTCTCGATTCCCGTCTCGCGCAGGCGGTCGCAGGCTTCGCGGAGCAGGTCGTGGGCCGAGGATTCGCGCCCGTGCTCGCGCGAAAGGCTCTCCATGTTGCTCTCCAGCCCGTCGTAGCAGAAGGCCAGGCTGCGCGGGAAGCGGCCGTCGAGGATCAGGAACTGGGCGATGCCGCGCGGGTCCATCTTGCCCGCATTCAGCCAGCGGTAGGCGCGCTCGCCGGCGACCGAGCGCAGCACGGTCTCCCACTGCACGTTGTCGAGGCTCGAACCGACCCAGGCGAGCGAGGGCAGCAGCACGTAGTACTTCACGTCGAGGATGCGCGCGGTGTTGTCGGCGCGTTCCAGGAAGGTGCCGAGCCGCGCGAAGTTGAATATCTCGTTGCGCAGCATGGTGCCGTCCATCGCCCCGCGCACCAGGGTCGACTGACGGCGGATCGCGGCGAGGACATCGCCGAGGTTGCTCTCCTTGACCGGACGCGAGAGCAGGTCGCGCAAGGTCAACCAGCCCTCGTTGGTCGCCTCCCACACCTCGCGGGTGATCGCGGTGCGCACCGCACGGGCGTTGGTTCGGGCGTTCTCCGCCATCTTCAGCACCGAGCCGGGATTGTCCTTGTCGCGCAGGACGTAGTTCGTGACCGCCGGCCCCGAGTAGTCGCCCCCAGAGGCGCGGTAACTGGCGTCGAGCCCGGTCGTGACCAGGATCGAGCGCCACTCGTCCCGCGCCGCGCTGGCCCCGCGGGTCAGCGCCATGCGGAACCCCGCGTCGAGCAGGCGCGCGGTGTTCTCGGCCCGCTCGAGATAGCGGAACATCCAGAAGATGCCGTTGGCGGAGCGGCCTAGCATCAGGACTCTCCTCCCGCTTGCGGGAGGGGCCGGGGGAGGGCCTGTGAAGTCTGGTGCGGCGCCCGAAGGTACAAGCCCTCCCCTACCCCCTCCCGCAAGCGGGAGGGGGGCCAAGTTGCGCGAGAGAACAGGTCAGCCATCAGTCTTCCAGCACCCAGGTATCCTTGGTCCCGCCGCCCTGGGACGAGTTCACCACCAACGAACCCTTCTTCAGCGCAACCCGGGTCAACCCGCCGGGGGTGATGTCGATCCCGGTCGGCGAGACCAGCACGAAAGGCCTGAGGTCGACGTGCCGCGGGGCGAGGCCGGCGCGGGTGAAGATCGGGACGGTCGACAGCGAGAGCGTCGGCTGGGCGATGTAGTTGTCCGGCCGGGCGCGGAGCTTTTTCTCGAAGGCTGCGAGCTCCGCCTTGGACGAGGTCGGCCCGATCAGCATGCCGTAGCCGCCCGAGCCGTGGACCTCCTTGACGACCAGTTCCTTGAGGTTGTCGAGCACGTATTTCAGCGCCTCGGCCTCGGCGCAGCGCCAGGTCGGAACGTTCTGCAGCAACGGCTTCTCGCCGGTGTAGAACTCGACGATCTCGGGCATGAACGAATAGATCGCCTTGTCGTCGGCGATGCCGGTGCCCGGTGCGTTGGCGATGGTGATTCCGCCTGCGCGGTAGATGTCCATGATCCCGGCGACGCCCAGGGCGCTGTCGGGGCGGAAGGTCAGCGGATCGAGGAAATCGTCGTCGACCCGGCGGTAGAGCACGTCGATCGGCTGGTAGCCGCGCGTCGTCCGCATCGCGATCCGTCCGTCGATGACGCGCAGGTCGCTGCCCTCGACCAGTTCGGCGCCCATCTGGTCGGCGAGGAAGGCATGTTCGAAATAGGCCGAGTTGAAGATCCCCGGGGTCAGCACCGCGACGACCGGGCGGTCCTTGGTGGCCGGCGGCGCGCAGGCGGCGAGGCTGCGGGCGAGGCGGCGCGGATAGTCGGAGACCGGCCGCACCGGGACCTGGGTGAACAGCTCGGGGAACATCGCCATCATCGTCTCGCGGTTCTCGAGCATGTACGAGACCCCGGACGGCGTGCGGGCGTTGTCTTCCAGCACCATGAATTCGTCGGGCCCGGTGCGGACCAGGTCGATCCCGACGATGTGGGTGTAGACCCCGCCCGGCGGGGTGAACCCCGCCATTTGCGGGAGGAAGGCGTCGTTGTCCTTCAGGAGCCGCTCGGGGAGCCGCCCGGCGCGGACGATCTCGCGGCGGTGGTAGAGATCGTGGAGGAAGGCGTTGAGCGCGCGGACCCGCTGCTCGATCCCGCGGGTCAGCTTGCGCCATTCCGCAGCGGTGATCACCCGCGGCACGACGTCGAAGGGAATCAGCCGTTCCTCCGCCGCATCGTCGCCGTAGACGTTGAAGGTGATGCCCGTGCGGCGGAAGAAGCCCTCGGCGGCCTCGTTCTGGCGGCGCAGCCAATCCTTCTCCTGGTCGTCGAGCCAACCGCAATAGCCGGTATAGGCGGCGCGCACGGCGCCCTGGCTATCGTGCATCTCGTCATAGGACGAGAAGGCGGTCTGATTCATAGGCGGCACCCCATTCCCCGATGTGTGACGGCTGAATCGTCACTTGCCAAGAGGGAATGCTGCACCTGCGAAAAGCCCCCGTCCAGGCGATAACGCGCAAAGGCGTCCACCTTTCCCGGGTTCCCCCGGGCGCGGCCCATGCTACGGCCTCGGCCGACCCGAGATTCGCGAGAGGAATACGAATGACCGAGAGGACGATGTGGCGCATCCCGCGGCTCCCGCGCGAGGAATACACCGACGCCAGCCGCGAGGTTCAGGCCTTCTGGGGCGAACCCGACGCCTGGGAGAACGGCTCGGCCACCAACATCGTCCAGGTCATCGCCAACAACCCCGACCTCGGCAAGGCCTACAACGCCTGGGGCTGGCACATCCTGGTAACCAACACGGTCCCGCCGCGCGACCGCGAGCTGATCATCCTGCGCGTGGGCTGGCTGAAGAAGTCCGAGTACGAGTGGCACAACCACGTCGGCTATGCGCTGAACCTGGGCATGAGCCTGGAGGAGATCGCGGCGATCAAGGACGGCGCGACGAGCGAATACCCCTTCAGCGACGACGACCGCACGATCCTCAAGGGCGTGGACGAGCTGCTCGAGACCAACGACCTCTCGGACGAGACCTGGGCCGACCTCTCGCGCTTCTATGACCGCAAGCAACTGATGGACTACCTCCATACCATCGGCCACTACGTGATGATCGCCTGGTCGGTGAACGCGATGCGCATGCCGCTGGAGGAAGCGACCGACCAGATCGGCTGGGACCTCAAGACCGCATCGGGCAAGACCCCGCGCCCGACCCAGAAGCCCGGCGAGGGTGACGACTGGGCCGATAACCGCGGGTATGACAACGTGAAAGCGGAGGACTGACCGCCAGGTCCTTCCCTTGCAGGGGAGGTTCCAGGCTAAAGCAGATCCACCTGCCGCAGCACCTCGGCGATGACCGCCGGGTCGCTGGCGAAGCCCAGGTGGTTGCAGCGCAATGCGACGGCGCGGTCGCGCTCGCCGGGCCAGCCGCAGGCCGACCGCGGAGCGACGATCCCGTCGCGCGGGCTCCACAGGGCGATCGTCGGGCACGGCGGCTTGATCGCAAAGTCGCCCGGTACCGGCGGCTCGTCCACCGGATGGCCGGTGACCAACTGGTAGGCCCGCCAGGCGTTGTTGGCGCGGCGGTCGCCGGAAAAGGGCGTGCCCATGGTGATCACCGCGGCGACCGCCTCGGGCCGCTGCTTGGCCAGTTCGCGGGCGAACAGCCCGCCCAGGCTCCACCCGACCAGCACGAGCGGTTCGCCCTCGGCGCGGGCCAGGGCGGATAGCCGGCTTTGCAGAAAGGCGAAGTTCTGCGGCGTCGGCCCCAGGTTGAAGCCCAGGCCCCACTCGTGGGCCCGATGCCCCGCCGCGGTGAGGCCGCGCAGCATCCGCCGCATGCGGACCGGATGGGCACCGAAGCCGGGTAGCAGCATGACCGGACGCGGACGGACCGCGGAAGCCGCCGCCAGCGACCCGAGCGCCTTGGGCCAGATCGCCCGGAGTTCGCCCAGCAGGAGGCGCAACGGCGGCCCGGCGATGCCTTCCGGCCCCGGCTGGCGCGCCAGGGCAGCGCGCCGGGCAAGCTCGCTCCGGCTCACCCCGCTGCGCTCCACGGCGCCGCGCCACAGCGCGCCTCCGGTGGAGAGCGCCGCGTTCCGGATATCCTCGAGCATGGCCATGAACGCCGTTTTCGCACAGGTTTGACTTCAGTGCGATGAACGACGCGCACGGCGCGCGGGTTCCGCCTAGTTCCCCGCCGGGCAATCCCCGATCCGCTTGGTCACGAGGTGCATCGCGATCTTGGTATTGGCCATGGGTGCCTGACCGCCTTGCTGCTCCATTGCAACGTTCACGTCCGAGCCTTCCTCGCTCACCGAGCCCGACAGGGTGATCGTGCCCTTGCCTTCGGTGGCGTTGGCGCACTGGAGCACGGCGTCGATCTTGCCACCGCTCACCTCGAAGCGGTCGTACTTGCATTCGCCGTTGCCGCCGACCTTGTCGAACATGTCGCGAAAGCCCTGCTCGGCCATCGCCGGGGTCAGGCAGAACTGTTGCTCCTGCGCCTTGGTCATCGCCCCCTTCATCGCCTCGGCCATTTCGGGCGGGGCGCCGGGAATCTCGAACTTGCTGATCGTCATGGACTGGGAATAGAGCCCGGGCTTCGGCCGTTCGAGCTTGGCCGCTTCCTCCTTGGCCTGGTCCATGGTCTTGGGCCCGGTGTCGGACTTGCCGCAGGCGGAAAGCGCGAGAGCGGCCAGCGTCGCGACGGCAAAGAAGATCGGCTTCGTCATGCGGTCATGTCCTTCCAGTCCGTGATGACGGCACGATGACGGAGGCGGCCATCGATGGCAACGCGATCTATTGCAGGGAAACCCCGACTAGGCCCGCCAGGCCGAATGGCAAGAAGTCGATCGTGAAATGAGCGAAGGCGTTGCACCAATAGTCGCGGCGCCACCAGTAAAGTCCCAGCAGCACCAGCGCGCCGAGAGTGACGGGCACGATCATCGCCGTGCCAAAACTGGGCACATGGAACCCGACGAACAAAGCGAGTTGAACGACCGAGGCGATCCACTTGCTGCCGGTGAGTTCGTGGAGCCGCGTGATCGCATAGAACCGAAAGGTCAACTCCTCGACCAGCCCGGCCGACAGGCAGATCAGCAGCACGCGGTAGAACGGCAGCTTGGTGATCCCTTCTACCACCGCGGGCGTCGCACTCCCACCCCCGAGCAGCGCGGACTGGACCGCGAACCACACGGCCATCAGCGCGAAGGTCAGCGCGACCGCAGCCAGGCCCCAGCCGACAGTCCCCCAGGTCGGTTGCCGAATGCCGAGCCGCGCGAACGACATCTTCTCGACCCGCGTCGCCCAGAGCAATATCGCCAGGCCGAAGATCCAGCCGATGTAGTCGCCGACCACGCGGCCGTTCGGTCCGAGGAGATCGTAGGGGAGATAGTGCGCGATCAACGGCCAGGTGAGCGCGATTACTATCCCGATCGACGCCAGGATTACGCTCTTCGGAGTTTCGCCTTGCTTCCGCGTCATGCGACGTCCCCTCGCCCTTGCCGGCCATTCTTGCAGCGCGGCTTTTGTCAGCGCGAGGACTATCAGCGCCTGGTGTATTGTCAATGCACTACACCCCTCGGTTGACAATGACGGCGGCGCACCGTCTGCTTGATCCGCGCAGCACGGAAAAAGTGCGAAGCAGGGAGGAGCAGTGACAGGACCAGTCGCAAGAGCGCCCGCCCTGGCGATGATCCTGGTCACCGGCTTCCTCGACATGCTGGCGATGGGCGTGGTCATGCCGGTGCTGCCGGGCCTGATCGAGGATCTGACCGGCTCGCTCTCCGCCGCCGGGCTGTGGACGGGCATCCTCGGCAGCCTTTGGGCGCTGATGCAACTGCTCTGCGCGCCGGTGATCGGCAGCCTGTCGGACCGCTTCGGGCGGCGCCCGGTGATCCTGATCTCGGCCGCCGGGCTCAGCCTCGACTGGGTGCTGATGGCGCTCGCGCCTAACCTGTGGTGGCTGGTGGTCGGCCGGGTGCTCGGCGGGATGACCTCGGCCAGTGCGACCGCGCTGTTCGCCTATCTGGCCGACGTCACCGCGCCGGAAAACCGCGCCCGCGCCTTCGGGATGGCCGGGGCGGCGATCTCCGCGGGCTTCGTGCTCGGCCCGGCCATGGGCGGGGTGCTGGGCGAGATCGCCCCGCGCCTGCCCTTCTGGGTCGCCGCCGCACTCTCGGCCCTCGCCTTCCTCTACGGCCTGATCGTCCTGCCCGAGAGCCTGCCGAAGGAACGCCGCCAGGCCTTCACCTGGCGCAGCGCGCACCCCATCGCCGCGCTCAGGATGCTGGGCCGCGGCCAGGCGCTCGGCCGGCTGTCTATGGGCGTCTTCCTGCTCACTTGCTCGCACCGCGTGTTCATGACCGTCTACGTGCTCTATGCCGGGCACCGGCACGGACTGACCACGCTGCAGGTCGGCGCGCTGCTGGCCTTCTCCAGCGTGCTCGACATGGCGGTGCAAGGCGTGCTGGTCGGCCCGGTCACCCGCCGCATCGGCGATCACCGCACGGTCCTGATCGGCCTGATCGGCGGCGGCCTGTCCTTCCTCGCCATGGCCCTCGCCCCCAGCGCGCCGTGGTTCGTCGCCGCGATGATCCCCGCCGCGCTGATGGGCCTGGCGGAACCCACCATGAAGAGCCTGATGAGCCGCGCCGTCGCCGAGACCGAGCAAGGCCAGCTCCAGGGCGCCATGCAGAGCCTGGCCAGCCTCGCCGGAATCACCGGCCCGGTGTTCTTCGGCTGGGTCTATGCGGTGTCGGCGGGATCGATGCCGGGGCTGAGCTTCGTGATCGGCGCGGGGGTGCTGGTGCTGGCGGCGGGGGTTGTGGGAATGTCGGAACGCCACAGCCCCTAACGTCATCCCGGACCCGAGCCGGGATCGAGCCGCCTTTTCTTCCATGTGAGCCAAAGTCCGGGGGATCGGCACGAGGTCGGCTCGCCAGCCATCGCCCCAACTGCCGCGTCCAATGACCGATTGTGTGGGAAGCTGTCTGGCAGGTGCCGGGAGGCGGATGGCATTGCTGCCTGGATGGCATTCGGAAATCAGCGGTGTTGCCGGTTCGTAGGCGGCACGCCGAACATGCGCTTATAGGCGCAGGCAAAGGCACTTTGCGATAAATAGCCGACGCTGTTCGCGATGCTGGCCACGTTTGCTTCGCCGCGCGCCAGAGTTGCGCGGGCCAATGTCAGACGCCACGACCGAAGGTAAGCAAGCGGAGGCTGACCCACGCGGCGGGCGAATTCGGCGGAAAAAGCAGCGCGGGACATGCCCGCCAAGCCAGCGAGCTGAGCCACCGTCCATGGCTGGGCGACTTTGCCGTGAACGGCGCGGAGGACCCGGCCAAGCCTCGGATCGGACAAGGCACCAAGCCAACCGATCCTGTCCAAGGCGGCACCGCCGGCATAGGCCCGTATGGCCTCTACCACCAGCACATCGGCAAGCCGGGCACTGACGATCTCGCGACCGATCGCCTCGCGCTCGAACTCGCCGACGATCAGGTCGAGAACGATCGCGACTGCACCGGAAGCCGGGGAGGATCGGGAAACGACCATGCACTCCGGCAGCACGTCGAGCAGGAAATCGGCAGGGCCGGCCGCAAACGTGACCGTTCCCCCGATGGCGATCGTATCGTCCCCGCCAAGACGCGCTACATCGTTCGCCGAATAGACAGCCTCACCATCAGCCGGCGTTTCGTTCGGGTGGCTGGCAATGGCGTAAGCGGTGCGCCCAAGCACACATACGTCCCCCGGGGACAGATACTCCGGAGCGCGACCGGGCAGCAGCATCCAACCCCCGCCGCGCAGGATGGCTATGAACTTCAGCCGCTCGATGGCGGGGAACGACAAGGCCCAGCGACCAGCCGCTTCCATACGGGTCTGGCGCGTCACCTTTGCGCCGAGAACATCAAGGACATCGGACAGTGGGTCGCGCATTGATTTGGACGATCGCGATAAATTCGTGGATGCAGAAATATAGATCATCTCACGCGCCGACACTACCTTCACCTTGAAGGAGATCATCGATGAGTATTGCAGGCAAAGTTGTCGCGATCACGGGTGCCAGCAGCGGAATCGGGCGAGCAACCGCCTCTCTTCTGGCCAAGAACGGCGCTTTCGTCGTGCTGGGCGCTCGCAACGAGGATGCGCTCAAGGTCACCGTCGATGAAATCACGGGTAGCGGCGGAAGGGCAGTCTACAAGCCCACCGATGTTCGACGCCGGGGCGATCTGGAGGAGTTAGTCGCCCTTGCGATCGAAGCGACAGGCCGGCTCGACGTCATCATCAACTGCGCCGGGATCGGGCCCACCTCCCGCTTCGACGCACTCGACGTCGAAGGCTGGGACGCCATGATCGACGTGAATTTCCGCGGCACGCTTTACGGTATCGCGGCTGCTCTGCCGGTGTTCGCACGGCAACGAAGCGGGCACGTGGTCAACGTCATCTCCACTGCCGGCATCAGAATGGTCCCGACGATGGGGGTCTATGCCGCCACCAAGAACGCGGTTCGGACAGCCACGGAGATATTGAGGCAGGAAGCAGGGCCCAACCTTCGCGTAACCGAGGTCTCTCCGGGAATGACCGCGACCAACTTTGCGGACAGCATCACAGACCAGGCGACGAAGAAGGCGACCGGCGATCAGATCGACGCGATCGCGATCCCACCCGACGCGATTGCGCGTGCCATCGCCTTCGCCATCGAACAGCCGCCGGAAGTCGATGTGGGCAGCATCGTCATTCGTCCGACCGCGCAAGGATGAAACGACGATTTACCGATCAAGGATTTCCAATGCCAATGGCCAATGTCACAATGATCCGCCACCTCATTCCGCGACCATAGTCGCTGTTCGAACGTCCGCAATCGGGTCGCACCCGGACAGGCGGCTGCCTGAGGCGGTGGGCCCGAAAGCGGGCAAGGAAGCGATCCCGGATCAAGTCCGGGATGACGAGAAAAGGCGCAAGGCGGCGGGGCGCGAATTTCGACTTTCCTACATGTCCGAGCACTGCCATCGTCGCCGCGCTCTTTCCATCGACAGTCCGCGCGTCACGCTCCCCACCGCGCAGCGCAAGGTGACACCCCGGAGCAAGATGACGAAATGGAAGGTCACAATCCGCCGCGCGGAACGCCGCTGTCACTTTGCGAATAAGCCGTTTGTTTCCAGGATGATATCGGCCGTCGCGCCGGCACAAGGCGACGGCACTTTCACCCCCTGTTTCGCGTAAGCTTCCAACCCGTCACCTCACCCGTTGCGGAACGCATCCGGAACGCCCATATCCCGCCCATGGCCGAACTCGTCATCCGCCGGGGTCTCGAAGAACCCGACACTTCCGGCACTTTCGTCCCTCACAAGCCGCAGCGGCCGGAGAAGTCCGACGGCGGGCGGCGCTTCAGGATTTCCAGCGACTACCAGCCCGCCGGCGACCAGCCGACCGCGATCGCCGATCTGGTCGCGGGCATCCAGGCCGACGACAGGACCCAGGTGCTGCTCGGCGTCACCGGATCGGGCAAGACCTTCACCATGGCCCAGGTGATCGAGGCGACGCAGCGCCCGGCGCTGATCCTGGCGCCGAACAAGATCCTCGCCGCGCAGCTCTATGGCGAGTTCAAGAGCTTCTTCCCCGACAACGCGGTCGAATATTTCGTCTCCTACTACGACTACTACCAGCCCGAGGCCTATGTCCCCCGGTCGGACACCTACATCGAGAAGGAAAGCTCGGTGAACGAGGCGATCGACCGGATGCGCCACTCGGCCACCCGCGCCCTCTTGGAACGCGACGACGTGATCATCGTCGCCTCGGTCTCGTGCCTCTACGGCATCGGCTCGGTCGAGACCTATTCGGCGATGATCTTCGACCTCAAGAAGGGCGAGACCCAGGACCAGCGCGAGATCATCCGCAAGCTCGTCGCCTTGCAGTACAAGCGCAACGACGCCGCCTTCGCCCGCGGCAACTTCCGGGTCCGCGGGGACAACCTGGAGATCTTCCCCTCGCACTACGAGGACATGGCCTGGCGCATCTCGTTCTTCGGCGACGAGATCGAGGAGATTTCCGAGTTCGATCCGCTTACCGGCAAGAAGGGCGCGAGCCTCAATTCGGTGCGGGTCTACGCCAATTCGCACTATGTCACGCCAGGGCCGACGATGAAGCAGGCGACCGAGGCGATCCGCTTCGAGCTCTCCGAGCGGCTCAAGGAGCTGGAGGCCGAGGGCAAGCTGCTCGAGCACCAGCGGCTGGAACAGCGCACCAATTTCGACCTAGAGATGATCGCCGCCACCGGCTCCTGCGCGGGGATCGAGAACTATTCGCGCTTCCTCACCGGGCGCCTGCCCGGCGAGCCGCCGCCGACCTTGTTCGAATACCTCCCCGACAACGCCCTGCTGTTCGTCGACGAGAGCCACCAGACCGTGCCGCAGATCGGCGCGATGTCGAAGGGCGACCACCGCCGCAAGATCACCCTGGCCGAATACGGCTTCCGCCTGCCGAGCTGCATCGACAACCGGCCGCTGCGCTTCAACGAGTGGGACGCGATGCGCCCCCAGACCGTCGCGGTCTCGGCCACGCCGGGCGGGTGGGAGATGGAGGAAAGCGGCGGCGTCTTCGCCGAGCAGGTGATCCGCCCGACTGGGCTGATCGACCCGCCGGTCGAGATCCGCCCGGTCGAGGACCAGGTCCAGGACTGCATCGACCAGTGCCGCCAGGTCGCCCAGGCGGGATACCGCACCCTCGTCACCACCCTGACCAAGCGCATGGCCGAGGACCTGACCGAATTCATGCACGAGGCGGGGCTGAAGGTCCGCTACATGCACTCCGACGTCGAGACGCTGGAGCGCATCGAACTGATCCGCGACCTCCGGCTCGGGGTCTACGACGTGCTGGTCGGCATCAACCTGCTGCGCGAGGGCCTCGACATTCCGGAATGCGGCCTGGTCTGCATCCTCGACGCCGACAAGGAAGGCTTCCTGCGCAGCGAGACCTCGCTGATCCAGACCATCGGCCGCGCCGCGCGCAACGTCGACGGGCGGGTGATCCTCTATGCCGACCGCATGACCGGCTCGATGGAACGCGCCATCGCCGAAACCGACCGCCGCCGCGAAAAGCAGCGCGCCTACAATCTCGAGCACGGCATCACCCCGGCCACGATCAAGCGCAACATCCACGACATCGTCGCCGACACCGCCAGCCGCGACGGCGTGCTGGTGGAGATCGATGCGGAGGGCCAGAACAACCTCGTCGGCCACAACCTGCGCGCCGACATCGAGGACCTCGCAAAGAAGATGCGCAAGGCCGCCGCCGTCCTGGAGTTCGAGGAAGCGGGGCGCCTGCGGGACGAGATCCGCAAGCTGGAGGCGGACGAACTCGGCCTGCCGGGAGAGCCTTCCAAGGCCCCGATCGTCGGGCGCAGCAACGAGGGCAAGCCGGGAACGCGCAAGATGCGCTACGGCAAGACGCAGAAGAAGTGGGGGCGGTAGGGCCCGACAAGAATTGCGTCCGATTTCGCGCAGTCTCGCGGGCGAACGGGTGGACTTCGCCCCAGACAAAGATCTAATTACGGCGATGCACCACAAGCGCCACCGACCTCGCAATGCTCGCGCCGGCTGCAAGATGTGCAAGCCGTGGAAGGCCAACGGCTTCCGCACTGAGGCCTATGCAGGCGAGAAGTTCAGCGACCATCGACGGCGACTGGCGACCGCCCTGGAGATAAGATGACGATGCTCCGCCGTATCCGCTGCTTGCGAAGATAGCCGCAAGCAGCCCGCTCAATCCCGACAAGGCTGACGACTTGCGCATTCGCAAGGAGCACAGCCATGTCCCGTTCCCGTCGCAAGACGCCGATCATGGGCCACACCACCGCGGAGAGCGACCACGCCTGGAAGAAGGCCGCTGCCCGCAAGCTGCGCCACCGGGTGAAGCAGGAGCTCGAAGCCACGCTCGACGGTGACCGCTTCGCCGGCAAGCGCTGGGATCTGGTCAATCCGTGGTCGTCCGACAAGGACGACAAGCATTGGGTTCACGCGCCCAAGAGCAAGTGGATGCGAAAGTGAGCGTCGCCTGACGCTTCACCGTTGTCGCGGCCACAACGGGGCGAGGATCTCGCAACACCGAATCAGATCGCCGACACTTGCTTACGGTCTCGCAATCCAGCGTAGGCCAAACGGAGTGTTGCCAATGTCGGCGTTTGAAATCCTGACGATAGTGATCGCCATCTTCGCCCGGGCTAGAAAAGACGAAGGGAAACGATGAGCCGAGGACAGTGCTCCCTACTGCCGCATCGTCCGTCCCCCATCGATGCTGATCAGCTGCCCCGTCACATAGGCGCCGTCGTCCGACATCAGGAAGGCCGCGACCGCGCCGACATCCTCGGGCGTGCCGAGCCGGCGCAGCGGGGTGGCCTCGCGCATCGATTTCAAAAACTCGGGCGGGACCTTGTCCTCCGCCTCCGGGGGTACGACGATCCCCGGCGTCAGGGCGTTGGCGCGGATGCCGTCGGGGCCGAAGCGGGCGGCGACGTGGCGCATCAGGGCGTGGCCGGCGACCTTGCCCATGGCATAGGCCGGGCGGTTCGGCAGGCCGGCGAAGGACGAGGCCGAGCTCGTGTAGAGCATCGCCCCGCCGCCGCGCGCGATCATCGGCGGGAGGGCGTGGCGGGTGCACAGGACGAAGCCGCGCAGGTTGATGCGGATCATCTCGTCGAAGGTGTCCATCGGCAGGGTCAGGATATCAGCCTCGCCCTCCTGGAACGAGGCGAAGTTGGCATGGAAGCCGTCGAGCCCGCCGAACTCGTTCAGCGCCAGCGCGACGATGGCGGCGACCGAGGTCTCGTCCGCGCCATCGAGCCGGGTGGCGAGGATCCGGCCGCCGTCGGCCGCGATGCGCTCCGCACTCGCGTTGGCCGAGCCCTCGTCGATGTCGCCCAGGACGACGGCAGCGCCCTCGGCAGCGTAGCGCCTGGCGAGGCCCGAGCCGATCCCGCCCGCGCCGGCCACCACGATCACCTTGCCCTCGAGCCGGCCGGTCATGGCCTCACAGCTTCCCGAACTTGCCCTCGAAGCCGGCGACGTCGCCCGCGGCGAGGAACTTCGCCTGCTCCACCCAATTGTCGCGGCGGACGCGGCCGGCGAAAGTGCCGAGCTGGGCGTCGATCCGGTCGATGTCGGCGTCGGTCCATTCGGCGATCTGCGAGAAACGCGTGACGCCGAGCGAGGCGAGCAGGGTGACGAGCTTGGGGCCGACCCCCTTGATCTTGCGCAGGTCGTCGGCCTCGCCGCCGGTCGCGGCGATGGTCTCGCGGGGGAGGTCGGCGGTGGAGGCCGCGGCGACTTCGTCCTGGGCGGCGACCGCGATCACCTCGCCCACTCCGCCGAGCACGGTCGGGCCACTGTCGGCCAGGGCGGCGGCGGAGGGAGCGTCGATCAACGCCTGGTTGCGGGTGGCGGGGGCCGCCCCTTCGTCCAGCGCATCGGGCGCGCGGTGGCGTTCGCGGGGCTTGGTCGCCCGGGCATAGATCCACCAGGCGACGAGCAGCCCGATTATCAGGACCAGCGCGAATGCCAGCCAGTTCGCTTCGATCATCGGCACCATCGTCTCATCCCCTTTTGAACAGCAGCCGGCCCAGCCCGAGTCCCACCGCATAGACCGCCAGCAGCGCCGCCGCGGTGAGCGCGAAGCCCGGGTTGGGCCGCTCGGCGAGGATCGTGCCGAAGGCGATCACCGCGGTGGCGGCGGCGCCGGAGGCGATCAGGGCTGCGCTGGACTGGGTCATTGCCCGAGTGGTTAGCGCCCTCCCCCCGCGCCGCCAAGGGCCGGTCACCATAAGAGCCGCCGGGGCGTTATCGCCCGCCCTGCCCGGCGCTGCGCTGGACTTCGCGGATGCCGGCGACATGATGCCGCCCGAGCCGAGGCACGGAGTCGGGAGAAGAGAGATGTCGCTGCGCGAGCGCTACGGCCCCTGGGCGCTGATCGCCGGGGCTTCCGAAGGGACCGGCGCGGAGTTCGCCCGCCAGCTTGCGGCGGGCGGGGTCCACTGCATCCTGGTCGCCCGGCGCGAAGGCCCGCTGAACGCGCTCGCCGCGGAACTGCGCCGCGACTTCGGGGTCGAGGCCCTTACCGCCTCGATCGACCTCTCCGTCCCCGACGCGGTCGAGCGGATGGCCGCGGCCGCGGGGGACCGCGAGGTCGGCCTGTTCATCGCCAATGCCGGGGCCGACACCAACGGCAGCCAGTTCCTCGACACCGACATCGCCGCCTGGGACGCGCTGGTCCAGCGCAACGTGGTCATGGTGCTGCGCGCCTGCCACCGCTTCGCCGGGCCGATGCGCGAGCGCGGGCGCGGCGGGATCATCCTGGTCGGCTCGGGCGCCTGCTACGGCGGACTGCCGGGGATCTCGGTCTATGCCGCGAGCAAGGCCTTCGACCTGGTCCTGGGCGAGGCGCTGTGGGCCGAGCTGCGGCCCCACGGGGTCGACGTGCTGAACCTGATCATGGGGCGGACCGACACGCCGGCCCACCGCGAGCTGATGGAGCGGCTCGGCGTGCCCTTCCCCGAGGGCACCGCCTCGGCTGCGGAGGTCGCGGCGCTGGGCCTTGCCCGCCTGCCCTATGGTCCGGTCCAGAACTGGGGCCAGGCCGACGACGAGGCCGGGATGGAGGACCGCTCCGCCGCCCAGCGCCGAGAGCGGATCGTCCGGATCGAGGAACGGTCGCGCCGCTATGCGAAGCAGGATTGAACCGATGACGAGCTTGCAGGAAGTCGCCGACCGCCAGGCGATCACCGACCAGATCTACCGCTATTGCCGGGCGATGGACCGGATCGACCACGAGCTCGGCTACTCGATCTGGCACGAGGACGGCACGGCCGACTACGGCGAGGCGGTGTTCGTCGGCACGGGGCGCGGCTTCGTCGATCACGTCTGCGCGCAGCACGCGCAGCTGCTGGTCCATTCGCACCAGGTCACCAACGTGATCGTCGAGCTCGACGGGGACCGCGCCGCCAGCGAGGCCTACGTCACCGCCCGCCTCAGGATGGAGCGCGGCGGCAAGCTGCTGCAGATGGAGGTGCTGAGCCGCTATCTCGACCGCTGGTCGAAGCGCGACGGGCGCTGGGGAATCGACCACCGCCAGACCGTGATGGACATGGACGAGATCCGCGAGGTCACGCCGATGAAGAGCCACGAGGTGCGGCGGGATCGGAGCGATCGGTCATATGCGGTGTTGAGCCTTTAACCCACCTCCGTTCGTGTCGAGCGGATTTGCTTTGAATTCCTAGAGGACATCCCATGCGCAATATCCAGGTCACCGTCGCGTTCGACATGCGCTCCCCCGAATGGGCCGCGCCGACGCACGAGCTCTACGGCGCCGCGGTCGAGATGGCGGCCTATGCCGACACCATCGGCGTCGACCGGATCAACCTGATGGAGCACCACGGCTCCGACGACGGCTACCTGCCCCAGCCCTTCGTCCTGGCCTCGGCGATGGCGGCGGTGACCAAGCGGCTGCGCTTCAGCCTGGGCGCGGTGATCCTGCCGCTGCACGAGCCGCGGATGCTGGCCGAGCAGATCGCCGTGCTCGACAATATCTCGAACGGCCGGCTCGGGGTGATCTTCGGCGCGGGCTACGTGCCCTACGAATTCGCCATGTTCGGCAAGTCGCTGAAGGAGCGCGGCAAGCTCATGGACGAAGGCGTCGAGTTGATCCTGCGCGCGCTGAAGGGCGAGAAGTTCGAGATGCACGGGCGCCCGGTCTATACCCGCCCGCTGCCGGTGCAGGAGCCCGAGGACATCATCATGGTCGGCGGCGGGGTGGAGGCGTCGGCGAAACGCGCCGCCAAGTTCGGGGTCGGCTTCGGCCCGATGAAAGCCGAGCTGGTCGATATCTACCTGGCCGAGTGCGCCAGGCTGGGCCACAAGGTGCGCCAGCACTGGCGTCCGGTCACGGGCATGCCGATGGCGATCCACCTGTGCGAGGACCCCGAGGCCGGGTGGAAGGCGATCGAGCCCCACGCGGTCCACGTCATCACCGACTATGCCAAGTGGGCCGCGGCCGAGGGCGACCATTCGAACTCGCCCTTCAAGGGCCTGGAGGATCCCGCCGCGCTCAAGCATTCGGGGCTCTTCGCCGCCTGGACGCCCGAGCACCTGCTGGCCAAGGTCCCGTCGATCCCCCACCTCGGCAACCTCGGCATCCAGCCGCTGCTCGGCGGGCTCGATCCGGCCGAGGGCTGGAAGAGCCTCAAGCTGCTGGGCCAGGCGATGCCCGAGATCCGCGCCATCTCGGCCCGGCAGCCCGGATGAAGGCGGCCTTCGTCCAGAACGGCACGGTCCAGGTCGGCGAGGTCCCCGACCCGGTGCCTGGCCGGGGCCAGGCGCTGGTCCGCACCCACGCCTGCGGGCTCTGCGCCTCGGATGCGCATTTCCTGCATTCCGGCCAGCACGTCATCGACCTGTCGAAGCAGTTCGGCGGGGCCTATGCCGGGCTCGACATGGCGCGGCCCTTCGTGCCGGGGCATGAATATGTCGGCGAGGTGATCGACTACGGCCCCGGGAGCCGCCGGGCGGTCAAGCCGGGACGCCGCGTCACCTCGATCCCGATCATGCGCCAGCAGGGCGCCCATGCCGTGGTCGGCTTCAGCCACGACTGCCCGGGCGGTTTCGGCGAACTGATGCTGCTCGACGAGGACTTCCTGCTGGAGATTCCCGGGGGCCTGCCGGACGACCTGGCGGCGATGACCGAGCCGCTCGCGGTCGGCCTGGAGCACGCCCGGCGCGGGCGGCCCCACCAGGACGACGTGGCGCTCGTGCTGGGCTGCGGGGCGATCGGGCTGGGCGTGATCGTCGGGCTCAAGCTGATGGGGATCGGGCCGATCGTGGCCGCCGACTTCCACGCGAGCCGGCGCGACCTGGCGCTGAAGATGGGGGCGGACCTGGCGGTCGATCCGCGGGTGGTCTCCCCCTATGCGCCGCTGCCCGATCTCGGCGGCAAGCAGGTCAACCTGATCTACGAATGCGTCGGCCAGCCGGGCATGCTGCAGCAGATTGTCTCGGCGGCGAAGTTCGAGGCGCGGATCGTGATGGGCGGCTACTGCATGGAGCCCGAGCCGCTTTACGTGTTCTCGGCCCAGAACAAGCGGCTGACGGTCCACTTCGCCTGCGGGGAAGAACCGCAGGACATGGCCCTGGCGCTGCGGACCATCGACGAGGGCAAGATCGACATCGCGGCCTGGCTCGGCGGCGGGATCGGGCTTTCCGGCGTGGCCCAGGCGGTTGCCGAACTGTCGGGGCCTAGCGCGCCGGTGCGGACGGTGGTGGATCCCAGGATGCTGTAGCGTTTGTTCGCCCTGGATTGCCGCGCGACTTTGTCGCTCGCAATGACGAACCTCAAGACAGCTTCTTCATTGCGTGGGGCGCAGCCCCGGGGCAATCCAGGGCTGCGAGTGCTGCGTCCGCGGTAGCTAACGCCTACTCCGCCGCTTCCATCAGGCCCGAAGCCGTCCCGCCACAAGTCCGCATCGGCTCCTCGGCAGTCATCGGCTTGATCCCCAGCCGCGCGAACAGCGCCGCGTCGGCGTCGTCGCCGGCATTGGCGGCGGTCAGCAGCTTGTCGCCGGTGAAGATCGAGTTGGCCCCGGCCATGAAGGCCAGCGCCTGGGTCGCGTCGCTCATCGATTCGCGCCCCGCCGAGAGGCGGACCATCGACAGCGGCATGGTGATCCGCGCCACCGCGATGGTGCGGACGAATTCGATGTCGTCGATCTTGGCGAGCGGGGTGTCGGCCAGCATGTCGCCCAGCACGGTGCCCTTGACCGGGACTAGGGCGTTCACCGGCACCGACTCCGGGTGGCGCGGCAGGGTCGCCAGGGTGTGGACGAAGCCGACGCGGTCGGCGCGGGTTTCGCCCAGGCCGACGATCCCGCCCGAGCAGACGTTGATCCCGGCGTTGCGGACGTGGTCGAGCGTCTCGAGCCGATCCTCCATCGTCCGGGTCGTGGTGATCTCGGCATAGCGTTCGGGCGAAGTGTCGATGTTGTGGTTGTAGTAGTCGAGCCCCGCCTCGGCGAGCATCTCGGCCTGCTTGGGGGTCAGCATGCCCAGCGTCATGCAGGTTTCCATGCCCATCGCGCGGACCCCGTTCACGATCTCCACGATCGCGGGCATGTCGCGGTCCTTCGGGTTGCGCCAGGCGGCGCCCATGCAGAACCGCTTGGAGCCCGCATCGCGCGCCTGGGCGGCGGACTGCAGCACGGCCCGCACGTCCATCAGCTTGGTCGCCTTCACCCCCGAATTGGCCGAGGCCGACTGCGAGCAGTAGCCGCAATCCTCGGGACAGCCCCCGGTCTTGATCGACAGCAGGGTGCAAAGCTGGACCTCGCCCACGGCGTGGTTCTGGCGATGGACCTCCGCGGCGCGGAAGACGAGCTCGGTGAACGGCAGGTCGAACAGCGCGGCGATCTCGTCGCGGGTCCAGTCGGTGCGGATGGGAGTCGAAGTCATCGCCTTGGCCGTTATCAGCTTGGGGGCGAATAGGCTAGGTGCGGACGCCGCAGTGCACCATCTGACCATTTGGTCAACTTTCATCGCCTGAGCGGTTGCAATCCGCCAAGCGTTAAGGCTCAATCGTGGCGGGAGATTCTGGAAGGACGCCATGACCCGCATGCTCGACCCCCGCCCGCTACGCGACGATCTCGACTTCGGCGCACGCGTTGCCGGCCTGACCCACGACGATCTCACGGATGAAGGCCTGCGCGCCGAACTCAATCGCCTGTTCGAAGATCGCGGCGTGATCCTCTTCGAAGAGGTCGAGCCCTCGGCGCGAATGCACGCCGCGCTCAGCAACGTGTTCGGGCCGATGAAGGACCATCCGAGCAGGGCCGTGCCCCGCGTCGACCAGGATGCGATGCCGGGAGTGATCGACATGCAGGCCAAGCCCGACGGCCATGGGATCATCGTGGTCGACGGCAAGCCGCTGGTGTCGTGGCTGCCGTGGCACTTCGACCATGCCTACAACGACGAGCTCAACCGCGCCGGAGTGCTGCGCGCGATCGACATTCCGCCCGAAGGAGGCCTCACCGGCTTCGCCGACGGGATCTCGCTCTACAAGCTGCTCTCGCCCGGGCTGCGCGAACGGATCGAGGGCAAGAACATCCTCTACCGCATGAACGTGCTGATGGACGAGTTCCGCTTCGGCCGGCCCGAACGGTTCGAGGTCCAGTCCGACAAACCCGGCGCCCAGGACGTGATGGAAGCGGCCAAGGACACGCCCCGTGCGGTCCACCCCGCGGTCTGGACGCGCAGCAGCGGCGAGAAGGTGCTGCACGTCTCGCCATGGATGGCCGAGGGGGTCGAGGGCATGGAAACGCCGGAGGGCGAGGCCCTGCTCCAGGCGGTCTCGCGCGAGATCTTTGCGCTGGCGAAAACGCATTCCTACTTCCACGCCTGGAAGCCCACCGACATGCTGATCTGGGACAACTGGCGCGTGCTCCACGCGGTCTCGGGCCACGATCCCAAGTACCCGCGGCGGATGCAGCGCACCACGATCAAGGGCGACTACGGCCTCGGCTATTTCGAGGGCGGCGGCAAGGGCAGCAAGGTGCTGGAGATGACGTTCTGAGATGACCCGCGCGACGATCGACATCTTCGGCCAGGCCATCGGCATCGAATACGAGCTGAGCGGCGATGCCGGCGGACAGCCCGTCGCCCTGACTCCGGGCGGGCGCTTCACCATGGATTCGCCCGGCATCCGCGAGATGGCCGACGAGCTGGCAAAGGCCGGCAAGCGGGTGCTGCTCTACGACCGGCCGAACTGCGGCAAGTCCGACGTCTGCCTGGCGGGATCGAGCGAGAGCGAGAACCAGGCCGAGGCCCTGGCCGGGCTGATCCGCCAGCTCGATCTCGGCCCGACGGTGATCGCCGGCGGGTCGGGCGGATCGCGGGTCTCGCTGCTCGCCGCCGCGCGCCATCCCGAGCTGTGCAGCCATCTCGCGCTGTGGTGGATCAGCGGCGATCCGATCGGGCTGATGCAGCTCGCCACCTACTATTGCGGCGAGGCGGGGACGCTCGCCAGCCGAGGCGGAATGGAGGCGGTCCTGAGCGCGACCTCCTGGGCCGAGAACCTCGCCAAGAACCCGGGTGCCAGGGACAAGCTCCTGGCGATGGACCCGGACGAATTCATCGCCGTTATGCAGCGCTGGGCGGCCGCCTATGTCCCCAGCGAGACCAGCCCGGTGCCGGGGATGAAACCGGTCGATTTCGCCCGGCTGACCATGCCGACGATCGTCTTTCGCAGCCACCGCAGCGATCTTTCGCACACCGAGACGACCAGCCTGTGGGTCCACCGCCTGATCCCGCAGTCGCGCCTGCTCGATCCGCCGTGGCGGCCGGACGAATGGAACTACCGCTCGGCCTCGGTCCAGGCCGGGACCGAAAAGGGCCTGTTCGAAAGCTGGCCCAGCCTCGTGCCCGATATCCTGGCGCTGGCGG
>JBQCGM010000059.1:0-7000 GCA_051955585.1 Novosphingobium sp. | reverse complement strand
CGGGGGCGGGAGCCTCCACCTTCTGCGCCGCGGCTTCTTGCGCCTTGGGCGCGGGAGCCGGTGTCGCAGGTTTCGCCTTGGGCGCGGCGTCCTCGTCCTCTCCGGCAAGTGTCGCGATCACCGTGCCGACCTTCACCTCGTCAGTTCCCTCGGGCACCGAGATCGAGACGATCTTGCCCTCGTCGACGGCCTCGAACTCCATTGTCGCCTTGTCGGTCTCGATCTCGGCCAGGATGTCGCCCGCATGAACCTCGTCGCCTTCCTTGACCAGCCATTTGGCCAGCTTCCCGGCCTCCATGGTCGGCGACAGGGCGGGCATCTTGATCTCGATGGGCATGGCGGCGCTCGGTTTCCTTCGGCGGTGCTGAGGTTCGTCATCGCGTCCTTGGCCAAATTGGCCGGACAGGGCAAGAACCTTGCTTAAAGGGCAACGATGACGGATATCCGCCGAGGCCCGAAAAGGGCAGCGGGGAGCGGCGGCGATGCGCGTCTATCTGGTGGTCATCGACGAAAGCGAGGAAGCGCTAAGCGCTCTACGCTTTGCAGCTCGCCGCGCGGCCGGCACCGAAGGCGCTGTCCACCTGCTCGCCGTGGTCGCGCCGCAGCCGTTCAACGCCTTCGCCAGCGTACAGGCGACGATCGAGGAGGAAGCCCGCTCGCGCGCCGAAGCGCTCGCAGCCGCAGCCGCGGGAAGCCTGGTCTCCGAAAGCGGCCGCATGCCGGTGATCTCGGTCATCCAGGGCGAGGCCGAGAAGGTAGTGCGCGACTATCTGGCCGATCACCCCGAAGTCTCCGCCCTGGTGCTGGGCGCCGCGAAAGACGGCGGCCCCGGCCCCCTGGTGCAGCACTTCATCAGCCACGTCTGGCATCTGCCCTGCCCGCTGTTCGTCATTCCCGGTTCGCTGACAGCCGAGGACATCGACCGTGTGAGCTGAGGCCGCGGGTCCTTCGCCAAGTGCTTCGACAGGCTCAGCACGAGCGGCGTTGCTTTCCAAGAAAACCGCACCATCCGCTCAGCCTGAGCTTGTCGAACGCCCGCGCGCTACTTCCGTTTGCGCCCCTGGTGGCGGATGTTGCCCGGACGGCCGCGCTTGCCAGCCAGGTGCTTGCCTTTCTGCTTCAGCGGCAGCGGTCGCCCGCGCGGCTCGATCGCAGCGCTGCCGCCCTCTTCCAGCTCGAACTTCAGCGCGCCGGTCAGCGGATTGGCCTCGGCCAGCTTGAGCCGCAGCCGGTCGCCGACCGCATAGCGCCTGCCGCTGTCGGCGCCGACCAGGGCCCGGGCGGCCTCGTCGTAGTCGAACCGCTTGTAGCCCAGCGTCGAGACCGGCACGAGGCCGTCGCCGCCCAGGCCGACGATGGTCGCGAAGAAGCCGAACTTCTGCACCCCGGTAATCCGCGTCTCGAACACCTCACCCACCCGCGCGGCAAGCCAGGCGGCGACGTAGCGGTCGATCGTCTCGCGTTCGGCCTCCATCGCCCGGCGCTCGGCGGCGCTGATCGCCTCGGAAACCCGGGCAAGATCGGCGCGGTCCTGATCCGACAGGCCCGATTTCGAGGGTAGCTTGCCTTTGGGCGCAGGCTGCTCGAGATCGAAGGAATCGACCAGCGCGCGGTGGACCAGGAGGTCGGCATAGCGGCGGATCGGCGAGGTGAAATGGGCGTAGGAGCCCAGCGCCAGACCGAAGTGACCGACGTTGCTTGGCCCGTAATAGGCCTGGGTCTGGCTGCGTAGCACCGCCTCCATGATCAGGTCCTTCTCGGCCTCGTCGGCGATGTCCTTGAGCATGCGGTTGAACAGGCCCGGCGTGATGACCTGACCGAGCGCGAACTTCTTGTCGAAGGTGGCGAGATAGTCCTTGAGCGCGACCAGCTTTTCGCGGCTCGGCGTCTCGTGCAGACGGTAGACGATCGGCGCGACCTTGCTCTCCAGCGCCTTGGCCGCGGCGACGTTGGCGGCGATCATGAAGTCCTCGACCACCCGGTGCGCATCGAGCCGCTCGCGCAGCGCGATCTGGGCGATCTTGCCCTGTTGATCGAGCACGACCCGGCGTTCGGGCAGCTCCAGTTCCAGCGGATCGCGCGCCTGCCGCGCCGTCTCCAGCGCGCGCCAGGCGGCCCAGAGGTTCTTGAGATTGTCCGCTGCCGAACCATCGTCGATCCGCGCCTGGGCATCTTCGTAGGCGATGACCTCGGCGATCCGAACGATAGCGCGGGTGAAGCGCCAGGACCTGACCCGACCCTTGGCGTCGATCTCGAGATGGCAGGCCATCGCCGCGCGGTCGGCGCCGGCCTTGAGCGAGCAGACGTCGGCGCTCAGCACCTCGGGCAGCATCGGGACGACGCGGTCGGGGAAGTAGACCGAATTGCCGCGCCGCCTCGCTTCGCGGTCGATCGTGCCGGCGGGGCGGACGTAGAAGGAAACGTCGGCAATCGCGACCAGCGCACGGAAGCCGCCGTCCCCGTCTGGCTCGGCCCAGATCGCATCGTCGTGGTCGCGCGCGTCACTCGGGTCGATCGCAACGATCGGCAGATGGCGCAGGTCCTCGCGGCGCTCTTCGCTGAGCGGAAGCTTGGCGGCCAGTTCGGCCTCCGCCAGTGTTTCTTCGGAGAAGACGTTGGGAATGCCGTGCTTGTGGATCGCGATCAGGCTGAAGGCGCGCGGGGCGAGCGGATCGCCGAGCACCTGCGTGACCTTCATGCCCGAGCGCGGTGTGCGTCCGGCGGGCTCGGCCAGGACGAGATTGCCTTCCTCCGCCCCCCCGAGATCGGCGATCGGCGAGGAGGAGCGGACGCGCTTGTCGACCGGGGCCAGCCAGGGCTTGCCCGAGCCGTCGAACTCGACCACCCCGAGCACCTGCTCGCTGCTGGTCGGCAGCTTCTTCATGACATGGGCCAGCCAGCCCGAACCCGCTTCCTCGGTTCGGGCCAGGATGCGGTCACCCTTCTTGAGCGCAGGAAACTTGCCGCGGGCCTTCTCGATCACGCGGAGCCGCGGCGGCGGGGTAGCGTCGTCGGGCTGCCACTGGTCTGGGATGGCGATCGCCTCCTCATCCTCGGTATCCACCACGCGCAGTACGGTAACGCGCGGAATGCCACCCATCGCATGAAACGCCGTCCGCTTGCCGTCGATCAGGCCTTCCTCGGCCATGTCGCGCAACAGCGCCTTGAGCTGGATCTTCTCCTGCCCCTTGAGCCCGAACGCCTTCCCGATCTCGCGCTTGCCCGCCGGGACCGGCGAGCTGGCTATGAAGTCGAGGATCTGCCGGCGGGTCGGGAGACCCGGTGTGAACTTTGCGCCGGCTTTAGGGGACTTGGCCAATTCAATATGCCCGGGCGACGTAGATCGTCTCGACCGCGGGTTCGCCGGTGAAGGGGCAGGTTCCGGTCGGCTTGGCGGCATCCATTGGCGTGTTGCGGATGGTCAGCTTGAGCGCCTTTAGCTTCTTCACGACCTCCTCCAGCTCGGCGCCGGTCGGGCGGGCCCAGCCCAACTCGACCCAGCCCGGATAGCGGGCCTTCTCGTTGAAGAACGTGGCAAGCTCATCAAGGGTTCCGACGCCGCGGTGGATATTGGCATCGCGCTTTTCGCGAGCCTCCTGGAGCAACTCCTGCTGGATGCACTCCAACTCCCGGCTGGCGGCGGCGAGGAATTCGTCCCGCGCCAGTGGCTCGAAATCGACCTTGCCGTCCTGGCGCCACAGCCGGTGGCGGCGCAGCACCGAGACCTGACCGCCGGCGGCATCGCGTCCGCCGATTTCAAGGATCAGCGGCGCGCCCTTCTTGACCCAGGCCCAACGCTTTTGCGTCGCCTTGCCAGGGCGCTTGTCGAGCAGGACGCGGATCGGCTCGCCGAGGGAATGCTGCGCAGAAAGCGCGCGGCGAAGCTCCTCGCAGTAGGCAAGGAGCGCCTCGTCCTCGTCGGTATCGCGCAGCATCGGCAGGATGACGATCTGCTGCGGCGCGATGGCCGGCGGCACGCGCAGGCCGTCGTCGTCGCCATGGGTCATGATCACGCCGCCGATCAGCCGGGTCGAAACGCCCCAGCTCGTAGTGTGCGCATGGGCCTGCTGGCCTTCCTTGTTCTGGTACTGGATCCCCGCCGCCTCGGCGAAGCCGGTGCCGAGGTAGTGCGAGGTGCCGGCCTGGAGCGCCTTGCCGTCCTGCATCATCGCCTCGATCGAATAGGTCGCTACGGCGCCGGGAAAACGCTCGTTCTCCGGTTTCTCGCCGGCGATCACGGGCATGGCCAGCTCGCTCTCGGCGAAGTCGCGGTACATTTCGAGGGCGCGAAGCGTTTCGGCCATCGCATCGTCGCGATCGGCATGGGCGGTATGGCCCTCCTGCCAGAGGAACTCGCTGGTGCGCAGGAACATCCGGGTGCGCATCTCCCAGCGCACGACGTTGGCCCACTGGTTGGTCAGCAGCGGCAGGTCGCGCCAGGACTGGACCCAGCGGGCCATGGCTGCGCCGATCACGGTTTCCGAGGTCGGGCGGACGATCAGCGGCTCTTCCAGCTTGGCCTCGGGATCGGGGACCAGGCCGCCCTTCCCGTCGCCGATCAGGCGGTGATGGGTGACGACCGCCATCTCCTTGGCAAAGCCTTCGACGTGTTCGGCCTCCTTGGCGAAGTAGGACAGCGGGATGAACAGCGGGAAATAGCAGTTGTCGACGCCGGCGGCCTTGATCCGCGCGTCCATCAGCTTCTGGATGCGTTCCCAGATGCCGTAGCCCCAGGGCTTGATTACCATGCAGCCGCGCACGCCGCTTTCCTCGGCCATTTCGGCCTCAGAGATGACTTCCTGGTACCACTGGGCGAAGTCGCCCTCGCGGGTGGTGGAAAGGGCGTGGCGGATCTTGGTCTGCTGATTCATGCGATGCGCGTTAGCGGGCGCGCATCACATATTCAAATGGCGGCTGTCACTTGCCGAGCGCGTCGAGCTTCTTCTGCATTTCGGCCATCTGCGCGCGCAGGGCGGCGAGATCATCCTGCGGCGCTTCCGCGGGCGGCTCGGCCTGTTCGGATTCGCCGCTGCCGCCGGGCATGAAGGCGGCGGCGGCAGCCTTGAACATGGCCAAGTTCTGCTGGGCGAGCTTGGCCAGCGGATTGTTGCCCAGGCTATCCTCGAAGGCCTTGTGCAGCTTCTGCTGGTTGGTGCGGAAGTGCTCCATCGAAGCTTCGAGATAGTGCGGCAGCAGGCCCTGCATCGAATTGCCGTACATCGAGATCAGCTGGCGCAGGAAGTTGACGGGGAGCATCTGCTCGCCGCTGGCCTCTTCCTCCATGATGATCTGGGTGAGGATCTGGTGGGTGATGTCGGTGCCGGTCTTCGCATCGAGCACCTTGAAGTCGACTCCTTCGCGAGTCATCTTCGCGAGGTGATCCAGCGTGATGTAGCTGGACGACTGCGTGTTGTAGAGGCGCCGGTTGGCGTACTTCTTGATGATAACGGTGTCGTCGCCTTCGCCCGATTTCCCAGCCATCTCGCCTCTCTCCTTGCGGTGCTGCATAGCAGTTTAGCACCTGCGGTATGTGCAGCGCAACAAGGCGTTTTGCTGCGCAGCATGATCCGGAACGGGACAGCCTAGCGGGCGAAACGGTCGGCCAGCAGGGTGAGCAGCTCGTATTGCGACAGGCCGCTTGCGGTTGCAGCATCGGGCAGGGAATAGTCCGCCTCGATCCAATCGCCCTCGCCGAGCTCCGGCGCCCCCGAGAGGTCGACGACCGTCATGTCCATCGATACCCGGCCCAGAACTGGCAGCACGCTGCCGCCGTGCAGCATCCGCCCCTTGCCCGACCAGCAGCGCAGGTAGCCATCGGCGTAACCGAGCGCGATCACCCCGACTCTCATCGGCGCCTCGGCGACGAAGGTGGCGTTGTAGCCGACGCTGTCGCCGGCCTGGAGGTCGCGCACCTGCATGATCGCCGCCTTCGGCCGGGCCACCTGGCGGATCGTCCCGGCGAGCTCGCGCCGCGGGGCGCCCCCGTAGAGCGCGATCCCCGGGCGCGTCAGATCGCCGTGATAGTCCGCGCCGAGCGCGATGCCGGCGCTATTCGCCAGGCTGGCGCGGGCGTGAGAGACCGCGCCGCGCGCCTCTTCCCAGCGTCGGCATTGGCGGCCATTGAGCGGCACGTCCTCGTCGGCCGAGGCCAGGTGCGACAGGAGAACGTCGATGTCCAGCGCGGCAATCGCCTCGTCGCCGATCTCGGCCAGCGACAGGCCGAGGCGGTTGATGCCGGTATCGACCATCAGGTCGCAGGGGCCGCCGCCCGCTTCGAGCCAGAGCCGCGCCTGGCGCAGCGAATTGATCACCGGCCTGGCCCCGAGGGCGCGACCATAGGCGACGTCGGCGGCATCCAGTGGCCCGTGGAGCACGGATATGGCATTGGCGGGCACATGCCGGGCGACCCCGGCCAGCTCGTGCCAGTGCGCGACGAAGAAGTCGCGGCAGCCTGCCTCGTAAAGTGCTGGAACGACGACCTTTACCCCCAGGCCATAGGCGTCTGCCTTGACCGCGGCGCCCGCTCGTGCGGCGCCCGACAACGCGTCCAAAGTCCGCCAGTTGCGCACCAGCGCGTCACGATCGATGTCGAGGCGGAGCGCCGCCGGAGGGGGTTCAGGCGGCATCGTCACCATAGTCGCGGGGCGGGCCGCCCTTGAGCCCCCAGAGCGCCACCAGCAGGCCGAAGGCGACCACCGCCCAGGTGTACCAGAGCCCGGCATAGGCATCGCCGGTGCGCGCGTTGATGTAGTTGGCGATCAGCGGCAGGAAGCCGCCGAGGTAACCCGCGCCGATGTGATAGGGGATCGACATCGAGCGGTAGCGGATCTGCGGCGGGAACATCTCGGTCAGCCGGGCCGCGACGCTGCCGTAGGTCAGGGCCGAGAGCATGCCGAGGCCCATCAGCAGGGCGGCGATGCCGAGCAGCGCGGGGAGGCCAGGTTTCTGCGCCGAGAAGTCGAAGCCGCGCGCGCTGAGCGCAGCTTCGATGCCAGCCTTG
>JBQCGM010000058.1:0-20680 GCA_051955585.1 Novosphingobium sp. | reverse complement strand
AAGTTGTGCGACGTGTCTCGACTTCTCTCGACACGAACGGGGCAGAGTATGAATTCAAACGATCACTGCGGCGGCAGGTCGAAGGGATCGTCCGCCCGCTCTTCCGAGCGCTGGCGCAGCTCGATCGAGCGCGCTGGCGCGGCCTGGGCCGGAGCTTCCAGCAGCTGGGCCGAGGTCGGGGTATCGGCCCGGCCATAGGGCGCCACCGGCAGGCTGTCCCCAGCCTGGGGCTTGAGATCGGTCTTCACCCCGCATGCACCAAGAAGCACCAAGAGCGCCAAAGAAAGGGCATAGCGCATCAACAATCACTCCAGGCCGAGGGCAAAGCGAGCCTCGGCGACCCGCTTCCTTACCTCGACCGGAGCGGTTCCGCCATGGCTCGCGCGCACGGCCACCGACGCCTCGACCGACAGCGCCGAGAAGATGCGTTCGTCGATCCGGGAATCGATCGCCTGGAGATCTCCGAGCGGCAGCTGGTCGAGCGCCACGCCGCGGCTTTCGGCCAGCTTCACCGCGGCGCCGGTGATGTGGTGCGCCTCGCGGAAGGGGATGTTCGCCTGGCGGACCAGCCAGTCGGCCAGGTCGGTCGCCGTGGCATAGCCGAGCTCGGCCGCGGCCCGCATCCGGTCGGTGCGGAAGCGGGTCTCGGCGACCATGCCGGTCATCGCCGCGATCGACAGGGCCAGCAGCCCGGCGGCCTCGAAGACTGGCGGCTTGTCGTCCTGCATGTCCTTCGAATAGGCCAGCGGCAGGCCCTTCATGGTCATCATCAGCGAAACCAGGCAGCCCGTAATCCGCCCCGAATGGCCGCGGACCAGCTCGGCCGCGTCGGGGTTCTTCTTCTGCGGCATGATCGAGCTGCCGGTCGACAGGCTGTCGGGCAGGGCAACGAAGCCGAAGGGCTGGCTTGCCCAGATGATGAACTCCTCGGCCAGCCGCGAGAGGTGCAGCGCGCACTGGCTGGCAGCCATCAGGTAGTCGAGCGCGAAGTCGCGGTCCGAGACCGAATCCAGGCTGTTCGCGGTCGGCGCGGCAAAGCCCAGCGCCTGGGCGGTCATGTCCCGGTCGATCGGAAAGCCGGTGCCGGCCAGCGCCGCCGAGCCGAGCGGGCACTTGTTGAGCCGCGCCCGCGCATCGGCGAAGCGCGACCGGTCGCGCGCGGTCATCTCGTAAAAGGCCAGCAGGTGGTGGCCCAGCGTCACCGGCTGCGCGGTCTGCAGGTGGGTGAAGCCAGGCATGATGGAGTCGGCGTGTTCGCCGGCGCGCTCGACCAGCGCCCGCTGCAGCGCCTTGAGCCCGGCGTCGGCCTGGTCGATCGCATCACGCACCCACAGGCGGAAGTCGGTCGCCACCTGGTCGTTGCGGCTGCGCGCGGTGTGAAGGCGTCCCGCAACCGGGCCGATCAGCTCGGCCAGGCGGCTCTCGGTGGTCATGTGGATGTCCTCGAGGCTCCAGTCCTCGGGCACGCCGTTGGCCTCGTATTCGGCCGCGACCTTGTCGAGCCCGCCGACGATCGTCAGCGCGTCCTCGCCCGCGACGATCCCGCAGGCGCCGAGCATCGCGACATGGGCCTTCGAGGCGGCGATGTCCTGGCGCCACAGCGCCTTGTCGAAGGGGATCGAGGCGTGTATCTCGCGCATGATCGCCGAGGGCCCCTCCGCGAACCGTCCGCCCCACATAGAGTTGGAGCCTGTCTTGCTATCGTCCCGCGCGTTCAATTCGATCGTCCTTGGCTTGGGCCTTTTTGCCGCGGGCTGCGATAGGCAAAGCGCGGAGCCGGCGCAACAACAGGCTTCCGGAGCCGCCGCGCCGAAAGCCAAGGCTGCTCCCGCCGAGGCCTTCGACCACATGTTCAAGGGCACGCCCCTGCCCAACGTGACCTTCAAGGACCCTTCGGGCAAGACGCTCAACCTCAAGGACCTCAAGGGCCCGGTCCTGGTCAACCTCTGGGCCACCTGGTGCGCGCCCTGCGTGGTGGAACTGCCCCAGCTCGACAAGCTCGCCGAAGGCGGCCTGCGCGTAGTGACCGTCAGCCAGGACCTGGAAGGCGGCGCCAAGGTCGCCGACTTCCTCAAGGGCAAGGGACTGACTCACCTCGAACCCTGGCTCGACCCCGAGAACCAGTTGATGGGCACCTACGCCAGCGGCACCCTGCCCACCTCGGTCTACTACGACGCCTCGGGCCGCGAGGTCTGGCGCCTGCTGGGCGAGCATGACTGGACCAGCCCGATCACGGCGAAGGTGCTGGCGGAGAAGAACTGAGGCCCATGCTCCTCGGTGTGGAGGAGAAGATCGCCTCGATCCCGGCACCTCGGAGCGCGTCACTCGATGGAGCCGGGATGACGAAGGTAGGAGAATGGCAGCTCTATTGTAGTAAGCGGACATCCTGTAGCTTGAACTCGACCATCCGGAGCGAGGACAAGGACGCGCCGTGCTTCCGGCCGTCTCCAATCGATGCTCAGAAGGTTGCCGTCAGCGCAGTCGCCAGATAGCGGGTATTGGCGGTCTGCGGCGCATTCGGAGCGGTTTTTAGGAACCGACCCTTAGCGAGCCAGACCGCGTTGATCTCGCCGCGCAAAAAGCCAGGGACTATCCAATAGCGCACGCGCCCTTCGACCTGATGTCCTGCGAAACTGCCGCTCTGGCCAGAAGGATCGCGAACACCCGTCGTCGAGAACGCATCGGTTCGGTCCGCAAGCCACATCGCCCGGTACGCTGCGAATGCGTCGAAACGCTTCCCTGGCGCCACCTCGACGCGGACACCGGGCGTGCTGATGTTGGCCCGCCCGATGGCATTGTAGATGCCTGCCGGGGCAAGGTCGGCACGTCGCATTCCGAATAGGGTATCAACACGGCCATAGCTGCGCCCAGAACCGTCGCCACTGGCATAATCGTATTCGACAGAAACGCGCAGTTTCGCTCTGCCAGGGAAGGTATAGCCGGCATCGGCGTGCAAGAACCAGGCGCTGACCGGAAGCCGCGCCGCATTTGCCGTGGTATTCTCACTGATGCCGCCCAACTGATATATGCCTTCGGCTTCGAAGTCGAAACGACCGGGCTTGGGGTCGCGGATGATCCGCGTACTGATGGTATGAAGGTCGCGGTCACGGTTCGGGCGACCTGGACTGTCGAACTCCTGGAGCCGGAAATAGCCAAGCTCGGCCGTCGCCCCGAAGACTGCCTTAGGCCGGGCGACGAGACCGCCCCACAGTCGCAGATCGAAACTCTCCCGATCCCATTGCGTCCGCGCAGCCTGGACGGAAGGCAAGTCGTCAGGCAAGCGAACTTGGGGCAGCACGTAGATAAAGGTGGCAGTGGTTCCGTCCCGTCCCTTCAGGTCGGCCCGAACGCCGGTATAGCCGTTGGTCGTGTTGCGATAGTCATCGGCAGCGATCAGACGTCGCGATCCCAGATTGAGCGTCATCCGCCCGACCTGCAATTGCGTTGAAGTGCCCGCGCCCAGCAGGTTCTCCAGATCGATCCCGGCGTATGCCTGGACCAGTTCAAACGTGTTCACCTCATTGGCGCTGATCGCACTACCCGGTCGGTCGAGGTAAGCGCGGCTGTCGTAAAGCTCTGCGCCGATCCGGATCGGACCGCTGCGATATTCCGCCGCCAGAGTCGTGCGCAATGCCAATTGCTCATCTTCTGTACGGAAGCCTGTGCGCGGCTGTCCGTCGAGCAGTTCGTGCCGAACGCGCGCACTTCCAGAAAGCCTGAAATCGTCCGGACTGCCGATGGCCGATTGCAACGTCGGCGTGTCGGCGAAAGCCACAGCAGGCACAGCGGCAAAAACGACCCAAATCAGGAAAAATGAACGAACCCAAGACATCAACGCGCTCCTTCCGCCGGCGAGAAGCCAGCTAAGAAGCGACGCTTGGGCGCACGCTGCGCTTGACCGGGGGGTCGCACTGCCCCGGAGCCCGGACGCCTGTAGCAACGTGACAAAGTGTTGCCAAGCTTGAGACTGTCCTTGCCGGTCGATGTCCGGAGAGGCCGCTCTCCGTCGTCACGGCGGCCCCTTCACCCCGCCGCCCGCAGCGCTCGCACCTTTGCCCCCGGCGCCAGTCCCGGCCGCCCGAACAGATAGCCCTGCGCCTCGTCGCAGCCCTCGCCCAGCAGGAGGTCGAGCTGGAGCTCGGTCTCGACGCCCTCGGCCAGGACCGGGATGCCCAGGCTCTTGCCCAGGGCCAGGACGGCACGGATGATGGCGCGGGCTTGTTCGTTGTCCTCGGCCTTGAGCAGGAAGGACTTGTCGATCTTGATCTTGTCGAACGGGAAGGAATGGAGCGTGTCGAGCGAGGAATAGCCCGTGCCGAAATCGTCCATCGCCACGCTGACGCCCAGCGCCTTGATCCGCCGCAGGGTGTGGAGCGCGCGGGCCTTGTCGGCGATGATCGCGGTCTCGGTGATCTCCAGCTCCAGCCGGCGCGGCGGCAGGCCGGTGTCGAGCAGGATCTGGGTAACCGTCTCGGGCAGGTCGGGCTGGAGCAGCTGGACCGGGGAGAGGTTGACCGCGACCTTGTCCGGCCGGGCCCAGGTCGCGGCTTCGGCGCAGGCCGTGCGCAGGACCCATTCGCCGAGGCGGACGATTTCGCCGGTCTCTTCGGCGATCGGGATGAATTCGGCAGGCGAGACGGCGCCGAGGCGCGGGTGGGTCCAGCGCATCAAGGCCTCGTAGCCGCTGATCTCGTTGGTCTTGAGCAGGCGCTGGGGCTGGTAGAGTACGCTGAGTTCGTCTCGGAGCAGGGCATGGCGCAGGTCGTTGGCAAGCTGGCGGCGGTGCCGAGCGGTCTCGTCCATCCCCGGCTCATAATAGCAGATGTGCTCGGTCAGGCTGCCCTTGGCGCGGTACATCGCGAGGTCGGCGTTGTTGAGCAGCGTCTCGCGGGTCGCAGCGTCGGCCGGGTAGATCGCGATGCCGATCGAAGCGCCGACCGCCAAGCCATCCTGCGCGCCGATTTCCCCTCCGAAAGCCCCGTCGATCCGCGCGACGAAATCGGCCAGGTCGGCGCTATCCGCGAAGTGCTTGGCGACGGCGAATTCGTCGCCGCCGAGCCGGGCGACGATCTCGCCGTCGTCGAGCGCCTCATCGAGGGCCGCCGCGATTTTCTGGAGCACTTCATCGCCCGCCGCATGGCCCTGCGAATCGTTGATTTCCTTGAAGCGGTCGAGATCGATCGCGATCATCGCGACCTGCGAGCCTCGCCCCGCGGCCAGCTCGATCTCCTTGTCGAGCCAGCGGTTGAAGCTGGTGCGGTTGGGCAGGCCGGTCAGGCCGTCGTGCAGCGCCATGTGGGCGATCTGCGCTTCCGACCGGCGGCGCTCGGTGAAGTCCTCGAAGGTCGTCACCCAGCCGCCGTCGGGCAGCGCCCGGCTGGAGATCGAAACGACGAAGTCTTCGCCGAACTCCGAAACCATGGCCGGCAGGGCCGGGTCCGCGAGGGACTGCTTGAGCACGTCGCGCATGGTCTCGAGGCGTTCCTGGGGCACCTCTCCCTCGGACCGAGCGCCGATAGCCGCACGGGCGACCTCGATCAGCGCCGTGCCGGGCGGGCAGCTGTCCTCGGGCAAGTTCCACAGCTCGGCGAAACGGCGGTTGCGCAAAACCAGGCGCTCGTCGGCGTCGAACAGGCAGAGGCCGTGGTGCATGTGTTCCAGCGCCGCGTCGAGGTGCATGCGCGCCTGCTCGATCCGGTCCTGGTCTTCCTTGAAGCGGGTCATGTCACGGGTGATCTTGGCGAAGCCCAGCAAGCGTCCCGCATCGTCGGTGAAGCGCTCGATCGTGACATGGGCCCAGAAGCGCGAGCCGTCCTTGCGCAGGCGCCAGCCCTCGCCGACGAACTTACCCGCAGCAGCAGCGGTGGTCAGGGCCACCTCGGCCTTGGCGGCATCCTCGCTTGGATAGAACCGCGCGATCGGCCCGCCGATCACTTCCTCTTCGGAAAAGCCCTTGAGCCGCTGCGCCCCCGCGTTCCAGTTGGCGACACGCCCCTCGCCGTCGAGCATGCAGATCGCGCAGTCGGAGATGCCCTTGACCAGGACGCTGAGCTCACGCTCGCGCACGGCAATGGCAGCACGGGTACGCCGCGCGAGCGTCCAGCCGCCAAGGCACAGCGCCAGTAGGGCGAACGAGACGGCGCTGATCAAGGCCGACATCGTCTGCGGCGATAGCAGCGCGCCTTCGATCTCCATCCGCGCAGGAACCAGGTGGATCGCGGTCATTCCGCTGAAGTGCAGCCCGACGATCGCGCCGGTCATCAGCGCCGCGGCGCCCAGGCCGCCGCGCCAGGTGCTGCCGCGGACCGCCAACCAGAGCGCCGGATGGAGCGGCGCGACAGCCAGGGCGATCGACAGGACCACATAATAAGCGTCCCACTCGATCGTCGCCGGCATCTCCAACGCCGCCATGCCGATGTAGTGCATCGCGGCAAAGCCCGCGCCGGCGATCGAACTCGCGGCAAGCAGTCCCCAATGGCTGCGAGGCCGGGTACGATGCGGCCCCGCCAGCAGGAAGGAAGCGACGGTGGTCGCCACGACGACGGCCAGCGAACCGGCGGTCAGGCCGACCTTATAACCGGCGATGACGCCGGGATCGTAGCCGAGCATGGCAATGAAATGGGTTGCCCAGATCCCGAAGCCGGCCGCCACGCCCCCGGTCACGGGCCACCCCCGCGCCAGTACGCCGCGCGACTGGCTCGACTGGCGGAGCATGAGGACCGCCGTGACCGTCGACAGCAGGCAGACGGCCGCCGCCAGGGCAACCAGGCGCGCGTCGTGATCGTCACGGATGCAAAGCAGGATGTCCAACAAAGCGGCAGCTCCGGAAAAATGCGCAGCCGCCCGCCTCGCATGAAAATGGTTAACAAATGCTCCGAATCGTCAACAATCAAGGGCTTGAGATCAGAACTTCATCGAGAAAGGGTCGCGCCGGTCGCCCGAGAAATCGATGAAGACATTCTTGGTCTGGGTGAACTCCAAAATTCCCGCCTTGCCGCGGACACGGCCGAAGCCCGAATCCTTCATGCCGCCGAAGGGCGCCTGCGGCGCGGCGACGCGGTAGGTGTTGACCCAGACCACGCCCGAATTGATCGCTCGCATCATCCGCATGCAGCGCGTGATATTTTCCGACCAGACCCCGCTGGCTAGGCCATAGGGCGTATCGTTGGCGATCCGCACCGCCTCTTCTTCTTCGTCGAAGGGAATGATCGACAGAACGGGACCGAAGATCTCCTCGGCGGCGACCTTCATGTCGTTGCGGACATCGGCGAAGATCGTCGGTTCGATGAAGAAGCCCTTTTGCAGCCCGGGCCCATCCGCGCGGCCGCCGCCCGCGACGAGGCGGGCACCGTCGCCCTTGGCGGCTTCGATGAAAGAGAGGATCTTGGCGAACTGCGGCTCGTTGGCCGCGGTGCCCATCTCGGTCTCGGGCAGGCGTGGGTCGCCCATGCGGATCATCGCGGCGCGCTTGGCAAGGCCTTCGACCATGCGGTCGTAGATCCCGCGTTGGACCAGCAGCCGCGAGCCGGCGATGCAGGTCTGCCCGGTCGCGCCGAAGATGCCCGCCAGGGCGCCGATCAGGGCGCGGTCGAAGTCGGCGTCGTCGAAAACGATGTTCGGGCTCTTGCCGCCCAGTTCCATCGTCACCGGTTTGAGGTTGGCGCCGGCCTTGGCGGCGATCAGGCGGCCGACGCCGGGGCTGCCGGTGAAGGAGATCTTGTCGACTTGGGTCGAGCCGGTCAGCGCCGCGCCGACCTCGCCCGCGCCGGTGACGACCTGGACCACCCCTGCGGGGAAGCCCGCAGCCTCGCACAGCTTGACCACTTCCAGCGTCGTGGTCGAAGCATGCTCCGAAGGCTTGAGGATCACGCAGTTGCCCGCGGCGAGCGCGGCGGGCAGCGTGTTGGTGAGGATTGCCACCGGGGAGTTCCAGGCGGTGACGCAGGCGACCACCCCGTAGGGGACGCGGATCGCCAGATCGAGCGTGTCCTTCTGGTCGAGCGGCACGACATCGCCGTGCATCTTGTCCGCCCAGGCCGCGTAATAGCGGAAGATCCGCGCGGCATAGCCCATCTGGTTGTGGGTCTCGCGGATGACCTTGCCGTTGTCGGTAGTCTCGAGCAGCGCCATGCGGTCGGCATCGGCGTCGAGCAGGTCGGCGACCTTGTTGAGCAGCCGGGCGCGCTCGCCCGGCGCGGTCTTGGACCAGACCCCGTCGAAGGCGCGGCGGGCGGCACTGACGGCCTCCTCGACGTCGCCAGCGGTGGCGACGGGAATATGGGCGTGGATCGTCTGGTCGTAGGGATTGATCGCGGGGATCGTGGCGCCGTCCGACGCATCACGCCACTGGCCGTCGATATAAAGCTGGTAGTTGGTCGCCATCATGTCCCTCTCATGCCCACCTCGCGCTGGCGAGACGAATCAATAATGCATTATCCCAAGACGATGCCGTCCATGCCCCAATCCAGCGAAACGGGAAAGATGTAGCTGATATCGGGGCAGCCTGACCCCGTTGCGCGCTGTGCACCGAACCCAGGCGCTACGGATCACATATTTTCCGGCATAGTCACGCACCCTCGCCGAAGCGGAAGTACACCACGCCGTCCGCGTCGGCGACCACCGCAGCGGTCGCGCCCTAGCGGACCTTCTGGACGGCAAGACGGTCCTTGGCGAAGGCCTTGGCCTCCAGCAGGTTGGAGAAGGCCTGTTCGCCGACCACCGCCCCACCCCTGAGCCATTGGACTGCGTAGAACATGACGGGAAACCAACGGCTGGCTATGCGGCGCGATCCTCGCCGAAGCTCGGTCCGGCGCGACTTAGTACCGCTTGAGCAGGCTCTCCACCGTCGACCCCACGGTCCGGCCCTTGCCCTGGGCATTGCGAATGTCAGCCTCCAGCGCGTCGCGAATCTTGCCGATCTGGACATCGGTCAAATGCTCGATCCCGACGAATTCCTCGCGGGCGTTCTCCAGCGCGCGGAGGATCTCGTCGAGCTTGGCCTGCATCGCGGCACCGTCGCGGTTCTGACTGTTCTGGATCAGGAACACCGCCAGGAAGGTAAGGACGGTCGTCGCCGTGTTCACGATCAGCTGCCAGGTGTCGGAATAGTGCAGCACCGGGCCGCTGATCGCCCAGCCGACGATCAGCAGGACAGAGATGATGAAGGCCGCCGGCTGCCCCATGATTTGGGCGCACTTGGTGGCGATATTGGTGAAGATGCGGTCCATGGGCTGGCTCCCGAGCTCGGCGGTTCATGATGAACGGCGCGGAATGCGTAGCATCCCCGACCGGCGGATTCACGCGAGCGATATGGCCGCCGCACTACATCCATGATATTGACGCCACTGCGCTTTCCATGATCGGTAGCAGCCGGGACGCAATCGGGACGGGGGCCGCAATGATCAGCTTGGATGATATCAAGCGCGCAATCGTCAGCCGCAAATCGCCTGCCCTGCAAGCGGCAGTCGTCGTGCTGTGTCTGCTGGTGGCCACCGCGATCCGCTGGTTCACCGATCGCGGTGCCAATGGCGTGCCCTTCGCGACTTTCCTGCCCGCCGTGGTTATTGCCGCGATCTTCCTCGACTGGCGCTACGCCGCGTTGACTGCGGGGCTGAGCATCATGATCGCGCGCCAGCTGTTCGGCGCGATGATCCCGACTCAGACTGTGCCGGCGCTCGTGCTGTTCGTCGCCTTCGCGCTCACCGCGCTTTTCATGATCGTGGTCGGCTTCGTCCTGCGCCGCACGATTTTCGAGCTCAACCAACAGAGCGAACGCTTCCAGACCTACAACGCCGAGCTTCAGCACCGCGCCAAGAATGCGCTTCAGGTCGTCCGGGCGCTGGCCTCGCGAGCTTCCCGGGCCTCGGATCCGGTCGAGTTCTACGAAGCCCTCGCCGGCCGCATGGACCTGATGATCAGGGCCAACGAACTCCTGGGCATGGGGACCATGCGGCAATGCGGGCTGAGCGAAGTCGCCCAGATGGCGACCGAGCCCTTCCCGCGGTCGGCGATCCGTACCTCGGGCCCCGACGTGCGGATCACCGAGGAAGCCGGCATGCCGCTGACCATGGCGCTGCACGAATTGGGCACCAACGCGCTGAAATACGGCGCGCTCTCGGTCGAGAGCGGTGTTGTCGACATCGAATGGGCCGTGCATGGCGATGAAATCCACCTGGCCTGGCGGGAGAGCGGCGGCCCGCAAGTGGTGCCCCCGACCACCCGGGGGCTGGGATCCCGCTTGCTGGTGGCCCAAGGCGGCCTCAAGTCGGTAGACCTTCAATTCGACCCGGCCGGGGTGGTATGCCGCATGGTCGTTCCTGCCGCCCGCTAGCTCGGGCTTAGTGCGAGGCACTCGGAGACGGAGACGGCTTGGCCACCTTGTCATGGAGGTCGTCGGCCGCCTCGCCGACCGCGCCCGCCGCCTTTTCTGCCGCCTTGCCTACCGCTGCTGCGCCCTGTCCGACCGCCTCGGCGCCGTCCTGCACTACATCGCTGGCCGCCGCCGAGGCATCTTCCTTGGCTGATTCCGCGGTCTGGCGGGCGGCTTCCTCGGTCTTTTCCGAGCAGGCGCCGAGCGCCAGGGCCGCGACGAGCGGCAACGACAGGACCAGGCTGCGCATAGGATGTCCTCCAGGCTCGGGCGCCGGGCGTCGGCAGCCGCTTGGCCACAAAACCGTCAAACGGGAGGCTGGTTCCGCAGAGGCTTTCGCCGCGCGCCATCGCCAATGCGTACTATGCAATTGCGCAGGCCCTTCCGGAGGCGCAAGTCCCCACCCATACCGACGGAAAGGGTCGAGGATGATCGATGCTGACTGGGCCCTGCCGCTCGCCCGGGCGCAATTCGCCTTCACGGTTTCCTTCCATTTCCTGTTCCCAGCCTTCTCGATCGGCCTCGCCAGCTTCCTCGCCGTGCTGGAAGGGCTGTGGCTGAAAACCGGCAAGGGGGTCTACGCCAACCTGTTCCGCTACTGGCTGAAGATGTTCGCGGTCGTCTTTGCGATGGGCGTCGTCTCCGGAATCGTGATGTCCTATCAATTCGGGACCAACTGGTCGGTCTTCTCCGACAAGGCCGGGCCGGTGATCGGCCCTTTGATGGCCTACGAGGTGCTGACGGCCTTCTTCCTCGAGGCCGGGTTCCTGGGTGTCATGCTGTTCGGGATGAACAAGGTCGGCAAGGGCCTACATTTCACCGCGACGCTGGCCGTCGCGATCGGCACCTTCATCTCCGCTTTCTGGATTCTCTCGGTCAATTCCTGGATGCAGACACCGCAAGGCCACGAGATCGCCGCAAACGGCCAGTTCGTGCCGGGGCCGAGCTGGTGGGCCATCGTCTTCAACCCCAGCTTCCCCTACCGCTTGGTCCACACCGTCCTGGCCGCCTATCTGACAACCGCCTTCGCGGTCGGCGCGGTCGGCGCCTGGCACTTGCTGAAGGACCGTGCCAACCCCGGTGCGCGCAAGATGTTCTCGATGGCGATGTGGATGGCCGCGCTCGTCGCGCCGCTGCAGATCCTGGCGGGCGACATGCACGGGCTCAACACGTTGGAGCATCAGCCGGCCAAGGTGATGGCGATGGAGGGGCATTACGACAGCCACCCGAACGGGGCACCGCTGATACTGTTCGGCATTCCCAACAGCAAGGAAAGGCGAGTCGATTACGCGGTCGAGATTCCCAAGGCGTCGTCGCTGATCCTCAAGCACGACCTGAACGCCCCGCTGGCCGGACTCGACGCGATTCCCGACGCCGACGAGCCGCCGGTCGGCCCGGTGTTCTGGGCGTTCCGGATCATGGTCGGCCTGGGCTTCGCCATGGTCGGGATCGGCCTCTGGAGCCTGATGGCGCGGTCCCGCAAGCGGCTCTACGACTGGCCCTGGCTCCACCGCGCGGCTCTCGTCATGGGACCCTCGGGCTTCGTCGCCGTGCTGTGCGGCTGGGTCGTGACCGAGATGGGCCGCCAGCCCTTCACCGTCTACGGCCTGCTGCGTACCGCTCACTCCGCCTCGCCGCTGGACGCCCCGGCCGTCGCGGCTTCGCTAGCGGCTTTCGTGGTGGTCTACTTCGCGGTGTTCGGTGCCGGCGTCTGGTATCTATTCCGCCTAGCCCAAAACCCCCCCGAGGCGCACGAAACCGGCCTCGACGGCACCCCCGTGCGCACTGCGGGCGTGACTCCGGCACCTGCGATCATCGAGAGGGACAAGAAATGACCGACCTCGCAGTGGTATGGGCCTGCCTGATCGGCTTCGCCATAGTCGCCTATGTGGTCATGGATGGGTTCGACTTGGGCATCGGCATCCTCTTTCCCACCTTCAAGGTCGGGCACGACCGCGACACGGCGATGAATTCGATCGCGCCGGTTTGGGACGGCAACGAGACCTGGCTGGTGCTTGGCGGTGGCGGGCTGATGGCCGCTTTCCCGCTGGCCTATGCGATCATCCTGCCTGCGCTCTACGCTCCCCTGATCGCCATGCTGCTCGGCTTGGTCCTGCGCGGCGTGGCTTTCGAATTCCGGTGGCGCGACCCGCGCCACCGGCCGATCTGGGACCTGGCCTTTGCCTCCGGCTCGCTGGCCGCCACCTTCGCCCAAGGCGTGGCGCTCGGCGCGCTGCTACAAGGGGTTACGGTATCCGGCCGGAGCTATGGCGGCGGCTGGTGGGAATGGCTGTCGCCGTTCAGCATGTTGACCGGTGCCGGGCTTGTCGTCGGCTATGCGCTGCTCGGGACCTGCTGGCTCAACTGGAAGACCGAAGGCCCGCTGCAGGACCAGGTCGTACGCCAGGCCCGCTGGCTGGGCGCGGCCCTGCTCGCTGCGATCGGTGCGATCAGCCTGGCGACACTGACGCTGGAGCCGCAATATCACATGCGCTGGCTGGCCTATCCAGGCGTCCTCGCCACGGCGCAGGTGCCGCTGGCGACGCTGATCGTTACCGTGCTGTTCTACCGCGCGCTGCGCCTGCGCAAGCAGGCCCAGCCGTTCTTCTGGGCGCTCGCGCTGTTCGGACTATGCCTGGTCGGGCTGGGCATTTCGATCTGGCCCAACGTGATCCCCGCGCGGCTGTCGATCTGGGCCGCGGCGGCGCCGCATTCCAGCCAGCTGTTCATGCTGGTTGGCGCGGCCGTCCTCGTGCCGATCATCCTGGCCTATACCGCCTGGGCCTATTGGGTATTCCGCGGCAAGGTCGGCCACGAGGGGTATCACTGATGAGCAGTGTAAAGCGGCTCGGCTGGTTCGTGACGATCTGGGCGGCCAGCGTAGCCGCGCTAGGCCTGGTCGCCCTCACGATCCGGCTGATGCTGAAGTCCTAGCCCTTCGGCTTGGCCCGCCGCGACCGCGGCTTCGGTGCCGCGGCCACCGGCTCGTCCGCCGTGTCAGGCGACTTGAACACGTCCTCGCCCTTGGCCTTCTTGCCGATGGCATACTTGTAGATGACGTAAGCTGAGGCTCCGGCCATGGTCCAACGCAGCAGCTTCATCTCTCGTCTCCAACTCAAAGGACGCGGTCGGACCCGCGAAAGGCGGGCGATGTGAAATAACATCGCCCCGGCGTCAATGTTCCATATACCACCCGTCGATTAGAACGACGCAAAGCTTGTTGCCCAGCGCCGACCGTCGAATCCATTGCGGCATGATCGATAACCGGGCATGATTTCGCCCGGTCGCCCCGGAGGTGGCTATGCACGAGATCCGCGCCGCTACGCTCTCGGCCTATCTAGAAGTCGCCAGTTCCGTCGGGCTCGACGGCTACTGGATGCTGCGCCATGCCGGAATCCCGGCCTCCGCGCTGCAGAACTCGGAGAATCGCCTGCCCGCCGCAGTCGTCGTGCGCCTGCTCGAACAGTCGGCGCGGCGCTCGGGGCGGGAGGACTTCGGCCTGCTGATGGCCGAGTCGCGCTCCTTCGCCAGCCTCGGGCCGATTAGCCTGTTGCTCGATCGGCTGGCCAACATCCGCGAAGTGCTCGAGGCGCTGGGCATCTACCGCCGACACATGAACGACATCGTGATGATCGACCTCGAAGAGGTCGGCGAGACCGCGCTGATCAAGATCGGCTTCATTCCCGAATTCGCCAAGGTCCAAGTCACCGACTTCGCGGTCGCGCTGGGCTCCACGGTCCTATCGGGCGCCTCACGCGGACGCTGGCAACCGAGCACCGTCCATCTCACCCGCGCCGAACCGGTCGATCCGACCCACTGGCGCCGTTTTTTTCAGGCACCAATTGAGTTCGGCAGTCTGTTCAATGGCTTCGCCTGTCCGGCCACCGCGCTCGACATTGCCAATCCGAACGCCGACCCGCTGATGGCCAAACACGCCGAGCGGCTGCTCAAGCTCGTTCCGCTGCCGCGCGAGGACAGTCCCGCCAGCGACCGCGTCCGCCGCGCCCTTGCCCTGCTGTTGCCCAAGGGGCAGGCCCGACTCGATCCGGTGGCCGCACAGCTCGGCGTGACGCCCCGCGCGCTCCAGCGAAGCCTCGAGGCCGAAGGCACGACCTTCGCCGGCCTGCTGGGCGAAGTGCGACGCGAGCTGGCTCAGGTCTACCTGGACGGGGCGCAGTCGGTCACGGCTGTCTCGGAGCAGCTCGGCTATGCCTCGCCAAGTGCGTTTACGCGTTGGTTCGTAAGCGAATTCGGCGTTTCACCCCATTCCTGGCGCAATGATCGGCGCACCCTGGAAGAGGTTCCGCCACCGTTCTGGACGGTGTGAAGTCGCAAGATTTTGTCGCGATCTGCAAGGCGCGAGGCGCCAAGGCGTGGTTGGGGCTCCTGTCTCTGCAAGTCCAAAGAGCATAAGCCCTTCGGCGTCGCATTTCCCCCTTGAGTTCGTCGAGCGGGCTCGCAGAGGCACCTTGAACCAAGGCACGCTGGCCCGGCCCACCCCTTCGGGCCAGCGCTGCCGGTCCTGGTGCGGAACTGGGGACGACCAGACCCTAGCGAACGCGAAAGACAAAACCGTGACACGCCTCAAATTCCTCCTGGCCGACCAGGATCGACGCCGTGCCGCTGCGATCAGCGGCGCCTTGGCGGGGTTCCGCGGAGTATCCGTGATCGAGAGCGGCGAACAGCTGATCGAAGCGCCGACCGGCCGCTGTGTGGTCCTCGCCGCCGATGAGCCCGGCGCGATCCGCCGCATCGTCGAACGGATCAACGAGACCGGCATTCGCGCCAAGATCATCGCCTATGCCGAAGAACCGTCATCCCATGGGGTGGTCAAGGCCCTGGCGGAAGGCGCCGCCGACTACCTCCGCTGGCCGTGCGATCCGGCCGAGATCGTGGCCGCTGCCAATGCGGCGACCGCCGAGGTTTCCGGCTAGCCCCGCCCGCGATAGGATGCGACGCCCTGGTCGGGCACCCATAGCGCGTCCGGGACCGTGCCGGACTGCCAGAAGACGTCGATCGGAATGCCCCCGCGGGGATACCAATAGCCGCCGATGCGCAGCCACCGCGGCTTCATCTCGCCTGCCAGCCGCTGGCCGATGCCCACGGTAACGTCTTCGTGGAAGCCGCAGTGGTTGCGGAACGAGCCGAGGAACAGCTTGAGCGACTTCGATTCGACGATCGTCTCGCCCGGCGCATAGTCGATCACCAGGTGGGCGAAGTCGGGCTGGCCGGTCACCGGGCAGAGCGAGGTGAACTCCGGCGCGGCGAAGCGCACGAGGTAGAGCGTGCCGGCGCGCGGGTTGGGCACGTAGTCGAGAACGGCCTGTTCCGGCGAGGCGGGCAAGGCGCTGGTCTGGCCGAGGTGCAGCGGGGTCGTTTCCATTCCTCCTGCATTGACGATATCCGCGCCTGCGCACAAGTCAGCGGGTGGCGCGGAACGAATTCACTCGCTATTCAGCCGCCCCCGGCAAGCGAGAGAGAGACGAAGGGCGACAAGTGGTGGTCGGCGCGAAAACAGGCATGAATTGGCGGCGGGCGATCCTGGCGGGAACGGCGCTCGTCCTGATGGCGGCAGGGCCGGCCTCTACCTTCGCCATTGCGCAGGACGCGCCCGCCGGGACCGACAGCTTCCGCCTCCAGCCCGCGACTCCCACCGCCGCGCCGCCGGTGATCGCACCGCCCCCTCCGCCGATCCCGCCAAGCCCAACGCCGACCGCGACTGCTTCGGCGACACCGCGAGCAACGCCGACACCGCGCACGACCGCCACTTCGGCTCCGCGGCCGACCGCATCGCCTTCCCCGCGACCCGCGCCCGCGCCCGCGCCGGGCCCTACTGCCTCGCCCACCCCGCTCCCACCGCTGGCCAGCCCCGTGCCCGAGGCCCTGCCCAGCCTGGCGAGCGAGCCCGCCGCTCCGGCCGCGCAGCCCGCACGCGAAGCTCCTCTCTGGCCCTGGCTCGCCGGCGCTGCGGCGATCGTGGTTCTTGGCGGCGGGGCATTCCTGCTGCGCCGGCGCAGGGCCGGAACCGAGGCCGAATATTTCGAGGAGGAGGCGCCCGTCGCCCCAGCCCCGGCGCCGGAAGTTTCTCCGCCCGCCGCCCTGCCCCGGCGCACGACGCCGACTCCGCCGCCGGCACCCGCGCCGACCCCGCTTCCCGAACCGGCGCTATCGCTGGACGATGTCCCGCCGCCTCCGCCGGTGCGCGGCAAGGCGGGCGAGACCCTGGCGGTCCAACTGGTCGCCCGCCGGCTCAGCGCCACGCTGATGAACACCGCGCTCACTTACGAACTGACCGTCACCAACACCGGCGCCGAGCCGATCGGCCCGATCGCGGTGACCGGGGACATGATCGGCGCGCACTCCTCGATCCCGCCCAAGGTCCTGCTCGAGACCGCCGGCGATAGCGAGCCGCAGCACCGCGTGCCCCTGCTCGGCCCTGGCGAGAGCGCCTCGATGTCCGGCGAGCTGCGCCTGCCCCTCGCGTCGATCACTCCGATCCGCCACGGCGCGGCTACTCTGTTCGTCCCGCTCGCACGCTTCCGGGTCCTCGTCTTCCGCGATGGGCGCCCGCCGGTCTCGTCGGGCCACGCCTTCGTCATCGGCGAAGAACCGCAGACCCCCGGCGCCGCGCTGAAGCCGTTCAGGCTGGATCTAGGCCCACGGTTGTATTCGGGCATCACCCAGCGCGAACTCGCCCTGCCGACTTGAGGCATCATCTGGACGCAAGCGCTGCGGCTGGATAAGCCCTGCTGCATTGCAGCGAGGAGGAGCGCGCAAGATGGATAGCCTGGTCACGACCGAGTGGCTCGCCGCCGAGATCGGCGCGAGCGACCTCAGGATCGTCGACGCCAGCCGGCACATGGCCGATACCGGCCGCGATGCCAGCGCGGAATACGAAACGGCGCACATTCCCGGCGCGGTCTTCATGGACCTCGGCGAGCTGATCGACACGAGTGCGGCGATTGAAAACACCCTGCCCTCGGCCGCGAAGTTCGCCAGCCGGATGCAGACCCTGGGCCTCGGCGACGGCAGCCGCATCGTGCTCTACGACGACAGCGCGATCCATTCCGCGGCGCGGGCCTGGTACATGCTCAAGCTCTTCGGTGCGCACAACGTGGCTATCCTCGATGGCGGCCTGGCCAAGTGGAAGGCCGAAGGGCGTCCCCTGGCGGCAGGCCGCGAAAGCCTGCGCCACCGCCACTTCACCGTCTGGCAAGACGACAAGCAAATTCGATCGAAAGCCCAGATTCTCGAAAACCTGGGGACCCATGTCGAACAGGTGATCGACGCTCGCGGCGCCCCGCGCTTTACCGGGGCCGAGGCCGAACCGCGTCCGGGTATGGCCTCGGGCCATATCCCCGGATCGCGCAACGTGCACTATGCGGCGCTGTTCAATCCGGACGGCACCTTCAAGGACAAGGCCGGCATCCGCGCGGCCTTCGAGAATGCCGGGATCGACCTCGACAAGCCGATCGTCACCACCTGCGGCTCGGGCATGACCGCCTGCGTCCTGGCCTTCGGGCTGGAGCTGCTGGGGAAGCACGACGTCGCGCTCTATGACGGCTCATGGGCGGAGTGGGGCGCCGATTCGGAGACCCCGAAAGCGGTCGGCGTCGAAGCCTGATTTCCGCGGATGGCGGGACCAAGTGGACACGGTGGACAGTGTCCTGAGGAAAATCCGTCATCCGGTGTAATCCTGCGTCATCTCCTGTCGCCACCTGTCAGCCTGTGCAGGTCGATCCGGTGTTGTGGTCCTCGGCGGTTTTCCATCCGCGAGCTTAGATCACAGGAGGATGCCTGTAGGAAAATGGTTTCACGCAGAGATGCGGAGAAAGCACGAGAGGCGCGGAGTGAAAGGGAGGATTGCGCCGCAGGCTCTCCACATTCCCGTCTCTCGACCTTGAAGACGGCTTCGCCGCAAGGACAGGACCTCCGCGTCTCTCGCGCTTTCTCTGCATCTCTGCGTGGAATCCCTTCCTTCTCTTCGCGCCTTCGCGGCTTCGCGTGAGTCCAAAAACCGGTTAGACACTGCCCGATGGCCGAGACCGACGACACCCAAGCCCCTGCTACCAAGCTCGTAACCTCCGGGCGCACCGCCGCCTGGCCGGTGGTGAACCCGCCGATCTGGCGCGGCTCGACCCATCTCTATGAGAACATGGCCGCGCTGAAGGAAGGGCCCAAGCACAACGCGGACGGGCGGTTCTACTACGGCCGCCGCGGCGCGCCGACGCAGTGGGCATTGGCCGAGGCGCTGACCGAGCTGGAGCCCGGTGCTTTCGGCACGATGCTCTACCCTTCGGGCGTCGCCGCAATCGCCACGACGCTGCTGACGGTGCTGAAGCCGGGCGACGTCCTGCTGATGACCGACAACGCCTATGACCCCAGCCGCGCGCTGGGACGCGGGCTGCTGAAGGAGTGGGGCATCGAGACCCGCTGGTTCGTCGCCGACGATCTCGCCGGCTTCGAAGCGGCGATCTGCGATCGCACCCGCGCGGTGTTCCTCGAGGCGCCGGGCAGCCTGACCATGGAGATGCAGGACATTCCGGCCATGGCCCGCATCGCCCGCGAGCGCGGCCTGGTATCGATCGTCGACAACACCTGGGCCAGCCCGCTCGGCTTCCAGGCGCACCAGGCGGGCGTGGACATCTCGGTCATGTCGCTGACCAAGCATGTCGGCGGGCACAGCGACCTGATGATGGGCAGCGCCAGCGCCGGCGAGGAATGGTACGGCAAGCTGCGCCGCCGCGCCCAGGCGCTCGGCCAGGTGGTCTCGCCCGACGACGCAAGCCTGGCGCTCAGGGGATTGAGAACGCTGGGGATTCGCCTCGAGCGGGAGACCGCCTCGGCACTCGAGGTGTCGCGCTGGCTGGCCGCCCGCGAGGAGGTCGCAGCCGTGCTCAACCCCTGCCTGCCGGGCGATGCGGGACACGAGCTCTGGAGGCGCGACTTTACCGGCGGCTGCGGGCTGTTCTCCTTCATCCTCAAGGGCCCAAATGGACAGGGTGGGGCCGCCGCGCGCGCGCACTTCGTCGACGCGCTCCAACTCTTCGGAATCGGCTATTCCTGGGGCGGGTTCGAAAGCCTGGTCGTGCCGGTCGACCCCGCGCCGATCCGCGCCGTAACTCCCTGGCCGCCCAAGGGCATCGACGCCGCGCACAAGTATGGCCTGCGGCTGTCGATCGGGCTGGAGGACCCGACCGACCTGATCGCCGACCTGGAGCGCGGCTTCGCGGCGTGGCGGGCATGACCTTCGCCGAGCATCTGGGCCGGATCGGCGCCACGCTGAACCAGATCGGGTTCGATGTCGGCAAGTATCGCATCTCCCTCTACACCGGGCTGACCACCTTGGTGGTCATCGCCGCGCTGATCGTGGTGGCGCGCTTCGGCTCGCGGATCGCGCGGCGGACCTTCGCGCGGATATCCAGCCTCGATCCGGCGCAGCAGGTGCTCGGCGAAAAGCTGGTCTCGCTGGGCATTTGGGTCCTGGCGATCCTGGTCGGCATCGACGCGCTGGGGATCGACCTCACGGCGCTCGCCGTATTCTCCGGCGCCTTCGGCCTCGCGGTCGGCTTCGGCCTGCAGAAGACCTTCGGCAATCTGATCGCCGGGATCATCCTGCTGATGGACCGCTCGATCAAGCCGGGCGACGTGATCGCGGTGAACGACGGGGTCTCCAACACCGTCGGCCAGGTCAAGAGGATCGGCCTGCGCGCGGTTTCGGTGACGACGCGCGACAGGAAGGAATACCTGATCCCCAACGAGAACCTGATGATCAATCAGGTGGAGAACTGGTCCTATTCCAGCCGCGACGTCCGGGTACGCGTGCCGCTGATGGTCTCGCCCGGGACCGACCTGGACCTGGCCGAAGGCCTGATGCTGCAAGCCGCGCGCGAGGCCACCCGCGTCCTCGCCGATCCGGTCCCGACCGCCTGGGTCACCGAGTTCACCGGCATCGGCGTCGCCTACGAGATCCGCGTCTGGATCAACGACCCCGAGGAGGGCCTCGCCCAGGTCCGCGCCGACGTGCTCAAGCGGGCGTGGAAGCTGTTTCAGGAGAACGGGATCCTGCTGCCGAACGCCAATGCGCGCGAGGTAGGGCTGCGGGATCTGGCGGCGATCAGGGAAATGGTGGAGGGGTTGGAGCGGTGATCGGCAAGTAACAAGCAAGTGGGACCCCGGGTCAAGCCCGGGGTGACGTGAGAGGGTAGAGCCTTCTTCTCCGAATCGTCAACCCGGGCGTTTCCCGGGGTCCCCCTGCCAACCGCGCACCCTGTCCGGGCAGGGAGGGGGAGCGGTCATTCCCGGCGGGGG
>JBQCGM010000057.1:0-6526 GCA_051955585.1 Novosphingobium sp. | reverse complement strand
GGGGGCGTCGTTCCGGCCGGTGGCGAGGCGTGCGACCGGCGCTTCCGCATCGACCGGGCCCCCGGCCGCGCCCGCGCGGGTGATCGCGATGTGGGCGTTGCGCAGGTCTAGGCCGCGCGGCATCCACAGGCCGACCAGGTCGCCCGGCCCGACGCCGGCGAGGTGCAGGCCCCGTGCCTGCCGCCCGGCGGCGGCCCAGACCTCGGCATAGCTCAGCCGGCGGGTGCCGTCGGTCAGGGCTGCATGGTCCGGCCGTTCCGCGACGGTCGCGGCGAAGATCTCGGCCAGCACCTCGTCGCGCAGCAGATCCGGGCGCTTCTCACCGGCCAGCATGGCCAGCGGATTCGCCGCCGCGTCCGTCGCCACCGACAGCTTGCTCATATCGTTCATGGCGCCCCGCTGCGCTCGACGGCCGACCGATGGCGGGAGGTTTCGACCTCCGCATCCTTCATTCGCACCTTGTCGCGCACCTTTAAAGAAACCCGGAATCGTCGTCCTGATGACCACAGTATCCGGTCGAGCCCCCCGGCCGGGCAAGCCGCCGCTCCACGCGGCCCTGCTAGCACATTCCCCCTGCCAAATCACCCGTGAACCGGCGATGAATGCGGCGGCACGCCCTCCGTGCCCTCTCATCGGAGAAGCTTTGCAAGGCTGTCCCGAAAGGCGTTCCCGATGCGGCCGCAGCCTTCTGGAACATCCATCGAGACGCGCCCGGCGACGCTCCGGCGGATCAAGGCCGGAGCGGCATGCGCGCGCTCAGAGCCAGTCGGCTCGCTCCCCGGAGACGACCAGCAGCTTGCCCTGCCAGATCTCGACCATCGCGGCCTTCTGCGGTGCGACGGCGCCGACCAGCGCGAGCACGGCGCGCGCAACGCCGCCATGGCTGACGATCACCGTCTCGCGCTTCAGCCCTTCGAGGACCGGGCGGACCCGTTCCGCCAGCATCCGGTAGCTCTCGCCGCCCGGCGGGACGAAACCCCATTTGTCGCGCTCGCGCAGATGCGCCTGCTCGCGCTCGGCCTTGCGGATATCGCGCCAGGTGAAGCCTTCCCACGCCCCGAAGGTCAGTTCCCTGAGCCGGTCGTCGACGTCATAGCTACCGGGCGGCAGCGCGAGGTCGCGCCGCAGGATGTCCATGGTTTCGCGCGCCCGCTGCATCGGCGAGCAGATGTAGTCCAGGTCGGCGAAGCCCGGCTCCAGCGCCTTCAGCCGCGCGGCAGCCTCCGCCGCCTGGTCCCGTCCCAGCAGGTTGAGAGGGATATCCTGCCCGCCCTGCAGACGCCCCTCGCGATTCCAGTCGGTCTCGCCATGGCGGACGAGGATGAGCCGGTGCGGAAGCGAGAGCGGAACCATGCGGGGCTTCTGCACGCCTCGTCCGGGGAGGTCAAAAGCCTTCTGCGCCCTGCCGCCATGCATCCGCCCGATCGCGACGATCCGTCGCTTGCTGTGGTGGAAAGCACACGGGCTGTGTATAGCGCGCGGACGCGCTTGCAGTTGCGGATCGCCATGCCCCCCGCCCTCACCCTTCCCGATGGCCGCAGCCTCTCCCTCGACGAGGCGCCGCTGCTGATGGGCATCGTCAACGTCACGCCCGATTCCTTCTCGGATGGCGGATTGCTCGGCAGCACCGAGGCGGCGGTGACGCATGGCCTGAGGCTGGTCGGCGAAGGCGCGGCGATCGTCGATATCGGCGGCGAGTCGACCAGGCCCGGCCACGAGATCGTCGATGCCGCGACGGAGCTTGCCCGCGTGCTTCCCGTCATCGCCGGGCTGAAGACGCGAAGCGACGCGCCGATCTCGATCGACAGCTACAAGGCGGAGGTCGCGGAGGTCGCTCTCGCTGCCGGAGCATCGATCGTCAACGACGTCTGGGGCGCCCAGCGCGACCCGCGCATCGCCGCGGTCGCGGCCCGGGCCGGCGCCCCGATGGTGCTGATGCACAACCGCGACACCATCGACGCCTCCCTCGACATCTTCGACGATGTCCGCCGCTTCCTCGAACGCTCCATCGCCATCGCGACCGCCGCCGGCGTTCCGCGCGGGCAGATCGTGGTCGACCCTGGCATCGGCTTCGGCAAGACGCCGCGCCAGAATCTCGACCTGATCCGCGACCTCGACCGGCTCAGCGTGCTGGGCTGCCCGATCCTGCTCGGCGCCTCGCGCAAGTCGACGCTGGGTCGCATCACCGGCCGCAAGATCCCGGCCGAACGGCTGGCCGCCACTCTTTCCGCCCATCTCTACGGCGCCAGCCGCGGCGCCGCCATCCTGCGCGTCCACGACGTCGCGCCGCATGTCGACGCGCTCAAGGTCTGGGCCGCGATCGCGGACGAAACGAAGGTGATCCCTTGAGCGAAACCGGCAGCATCCTGATCGAGAAGCTCGACATCTACGCCTATCACGGCTTCTTCTCGGAGGAGGAGCGGCTCGGCCAGCGCTTCATTCTCGACCTCGTGCTCGACGTCGATCTGCGCGCCGCCGCCAAAAGCGACCGTCTCGCCGACACCGTCGACTACGGCCGCGCCGTCACCCTGATCGGCGAGGTCTTCACCGCCCGGCGCTATCACCTGCTCGAGGGCGCCGCCCGGGCCGTTGCATTTGCGCTATTCGACGCTTTCGCGCCGATCTCCGGCGTCGAGGTCACGCTGCGCAAACCGGCCCCGCCGATTCCTGCGACCCTGGGCGCGGTCGGCATCAGGCTGAGCTTCCGGCGTGGCGACTGAAGCCGCCCTCGCCTTCGGCGGCAATCTCGGCGATCCCGTCGCCGCCTTCGCTGCCGCACTGATAGGCCTGCGCCGCCACCCGGCCGTCCGGCTCGGACGGCTGTCTCCGGTCTATCGCACCCCGCCCTGGGGCAAGACCGACCAGCCGGAATTCCTGAACATGGCCGCGCTTATCGAAACGACGCTGACCGCGGAGGAACTGCTGGTTCTCTGCCTCGATCTCGAACGGGCCGGCGGACGAGAGCGCCGCGAGCGCTGGGGGCCACGGACGCTCGACATCGACATCCTGACCTATGGCGCCGAAGCGATCGACCGGCCTGGCCTCCAGGTCCCGCATCCGCGCATCGCCGAGCGCGCCTTCGTGCTGGCACCGTTGGCGCAGATCATGCCGGATCGGGTCATCGATGGCCGGACGGTCGCGACCTTGCTGGCCGCCGTCGCAGACGAAACGGTCCGCCGCGACGATGTCGCGACGGACCGTTTGGGAGCACTGCTGGCGGAATAGGGGCCGGTGGCCTCAGCCTCACTCGCCCTTGTCGAGCGATATGTCCGGCGCGGTCGGCACCTTCATGCCGACGACATGGTAGCCCGCATCGACATGCATGATCTCGCCGGTGATGCCGCGCGACATGTCGGAGACGAGGAACACCGCCGTCTCGCCGACCTCCTCGATGGTCACCGTGCGGCGCAGCGGCGAGTTGTACTCGTTCCAGCGCAGGATGTAGCGGAAATCGCCGATGCCCGAAGCCGCGAGCGTCTTGATCGGGCCGGCCGAGATCGCATTGACGCGGATCTTCGAGGGGCCGAGATCGGCGGCAAGATACTGCACGCTCGATTCCAGCGCTGCCTTGGCGACACCCATGACATTGTAGTGCGGCATCCACTTCTCGGCGCCGTAATAGGTCAGGGTCAGCAGCGAGCCGCCATCCGGCATCAGCTTCTCGGCGCGCTGGGTGATCGCGGTGAAGGAGTAGCAGGAGATCAGCAGCGACTTCGAGAAATTCGCCTCGCTGGTGTCGACATAGCGGCCGGTCAGCTCGTCCTTGTCGGAGAAGGCGATGCAGTGGACGACGAAGTCGAGCTTGCCCCAGAGCTTCTCGATCTCGGCGAAGACCGCATCGATCGTGGCGCCGTCGGTGACGTCGCAATGGCCGACGACATGGCCGCCGAGTTCCTTCGCGAGCGGCTCCACCCGCTTCTTCAGCGCATCGCCCTGATAGGTGAAGGCGAGTTCCGCACCCGCATCCGCAGCCGCCTTGGCGATACCCCAGGCGATCGACCGGTTGTTCGCGACGCCCATCACGAGCCCGCGCTTGCCCTTGAGGAGATTGGCGGTCGGTGAAGCGGCGTTGGAATCAGGCATGGGAAACCCGCAGATGAACGATTGAGCAGGTCTCTTAGAACAGTCGCAGGGAAGTGGAAACCGCTTTTGAAGGCTGTCCCCACGCGAGAAAACACCTGCCTTGGCGCCAGACCGGTCCGGTACCGGCTTCTGGCGTCGTGGCGGCAGCGCTCAGTCTGCTCGTACCTTCATCAGTGCGGTGAGTTCGGCATCGCTTGCCGGCATCTCGATGTCGATCGCGACGAAGAGATCGCCGACGGAGCCTTTCTCGCCCTTCAGCCCCTTGCCGCGCAGGCGGAATTGCTTGGTAGTGCCGGTCATCGGCGGAATCGTCATCTCGACCGCGCCGGTCAGGGTCGGCACGTGCAGCGGCCCGCCCAGCACCGCCCTGGCGAGCGGCACCGCGACGCGCGTGCGCAGGTCGTTGCCGTCGACGGAGAAACGCGGATCGGACTTGACCTTGATGGTCATCAGCACGTCGCCGCTCTCGCCGGAGAAGGGATCGGTCTGTCCCAGCCCGCGCAGCCGCATGACCTTGCCGTCGCTGACTCCCTCCGGGATGGTGATCTCGACCTCGCGCCCGCCCGGCAGCTTGACGCGCCGCGAGGCGCCGCTGGCGGCCTGGGCGAGCGTGACCTCGAGGGTGAAGCTCTGTTCGGGCGGCTTCTGCGGCTCGGCCTTGCCGCGCGCGCGCCGCCCCGCCTCGCCGAACAGCGACGAAAAGATGTCGGAGGCGTCGAAGCCGGCATCGCCGCCGCGGCCGAACGGCGAGCCGCCCTGGCCGAAATTGAACTCGAAGCCGCCGGCCCGGCCGCCGCGTCCACCCATTCCGGCGCCCGTGCCGTCGAAGCCGTGGAAGCGCGGCTTACCCTCGGCGTCGATCTCGCCGCGGTCGAAGTGCTTGCGCTTGGTCTCGTCGCCGACGATCTCGTAGGCGGCGTTGAGCTCGGCGAACTTGTCCTTGGCCTTGGGGTCGTCCCGGTTGCTGTCGGGGTGCAGCTCCTTGGCGCGGCGGCGGAAAGCCTTCTTGATCTCCGCATCGCTCGCGCCGCGGGCGACGCCCAGAACCTGATACGGATCGCGCATCCAAAAAACCTCGTTCCACGCAAGACAGGGGCGCCCCTCTCGATCGGCAGGGCGGCCGCTACCCCTTATCTGGGGATGGTGTGGCTGGCATGCAACATCCCGCAGGATACGCCGCGTCGCGCTGGCCGGACCGCTAGCTCAGCCCCTTCCAGGGCTCCATGTCCTTCACCGCCCAGTCGCCGCCCGAGGGGCGGCAGGCCGTGCCCTGCAGCTTGAGCGGCCGGGTCTGCGTCTGGACGCTGGCGATGAAGGCTCGGCAGATCTCGTCCGAACGCAGGAACGGGCCGCCCACGGGCACGTAGGAGCCCTTGATGCCGGTTTGCGGATTGTCCCACGAGACGGCGGCGCCGTTGCCCTGCGGATCGAGCGCGACCGACATCGCCCCATCGGCGCGGCGCAGGTCCTCGGGGCCGAGCTCGCTGGCCAGCGCGCCGAGGCCGGCGGTCTTGTCCGGCCCGCGCGCCGGCAGGATGGCCGATGTCGTCGCGACCTCGTCCTCGCCCTTGCTCGACAGTCCGAGGATCGGGAAGGAAACCGAGCAACCGGCGCAAAGCAATCCGAGGGCGATGGCTGTGGCAGCGACGCATGGGCGCATGGACGCTGCGCGCCGAGGAAGGCTTTGGAAGGTCTGTGCCCCTGCCCTATATAAACCAGCCGTCCGTAACCGGATCACTTCGCGCTCGCCCAACGCCTGTCGCCCACCTGTCGAGGATTAGACCGTGCAACCGTTAACGAGCGGTGACTTCACCCAGGAAAACGAGCCCTTCGCGCTGTTCCAGAGCTGGTTGGACGAGGCAGCCAAATCCGAGCTGAACGACCCGAACGGCATGGCGCTGTCGACCGTCGATGCCGACGGCCTGCCCAACAGTCGCATGGTGCTGCTCAAGGGACACGGGCCGGAGGGGTTCGTTTTCTACACCAACAGCGAAAGCCAGAAGGGCCGGGAGCTGCTGGGCCAGCCCAAGGCGGCCGCGCTGTTCCACTGGAAGAGCCTGCGCCGGCAGGTCCGCATCCGCGGCACGGTCGAGCTGGTGAGCGATGCCGAATCGGACGCCTATTTCCAGTCGCGCCCGCGCGACAGCCGGATCGGCGCCTGGGCCTCGCAACAGTCGCGCCCGCTGGAGAGCCGTTTCGCCCTGGAAAAGGCGGTGGCGAGCTACACGGTGAAGTTCGGTATTGGCGAAATCCCGCGCCCGCCGTATTGGCGCGGCTTCCGCATCGCCCCCGTCTATATCGAGTTCTGGCGCGACGGCGCTTTCCGTCTGCACGACCGCATCGTCTTCCGCCGCGCCTCGGCCGCCGAGCCCTGGACGAAGACGCGCCTCTACCCCTGAGGACACTCCCCATGGCGATGCCGAAGTTCGATTTTCCCAAGACC
>JBQCGM010000056.1:0-30576 GCA_051955585.1 Novosphingobium sp. | reverse complement strand
GGCGACTGGCAGACCGTGTGGTCGAGCTTCGACTCTCGCCGCAAGGCCAAGGGCTCGGACGCGGCGAACGAGGGCGCGGAGAGCGACGGACCGGACATGTTTGGGAGCGTGGCGGCGGAGTAGTGAATGCGATCACGTCCGACAGTACTCGTACTTGGGGCAGGCGCGAGTAAGGAATTTGGCTTACCTTTGGGCGCTGAACTCAAAGGACAAATTGCTCGGGACTTAGATATCAAGTATGAATATGGCGTCCGCTTGATAAGCGGAAGCCACGAGATTGCCGAAGCGTTGCAACGTCTAGTCCGACAAGAAAATGGTCGAGATGGAAATATCAATCTTCATCGAGATTGTGCAGTAAAAATTTCCGGAGCGATGCGCCTTTCTGGATCTATTGACGAATATGTAGAACGACACAGGGATAATAGCAGAGTTGCGGACTGCGCTAAGCTTGCCATCTCAAAAGCGATTATCGAAGCAGAGAGAAGATCCAAGCTTTTTCAAAATCCAAGAAATCCCAGACAAGATTTAATTAGTGATGCCTCTGAAAGTTGGCTTGCGTACCTTTTAAGGGATTTGACAAGAGGATTGACGACCCCAGACCTTAAACGTGCCTTTGACAATATATATATTATTAATTTCAATTATGATCGCTGTGTGGAGCAATTTATATTTTTGTGGCTTCAGCAAGTATATGGACTTGACCAAGGTCAATCGGCGGAAATCGCCGGAGAGCTGAAGATATTTCACCCATACGGGCATTTAGGAGCCCTACCTCATCAAAATCCATCCTCGCACATTCCATTCGGTGGCGAATACAACTCATTGTATCTAGTAAACATGGCAAATGGCATCAGAACCTACTCTGAAGCGACCGAAGAGTCTTTGGAGCTCAGCGTGGCTCGCCAGAGCTTGGCCATGGCAGAAAAAATTGTGTTTTTAGGTTTTGCTTTTCACACGCAAAATATGGACCTCATCCGAGTGCCAAAGGGTACACTGAGATCAAGTTTGCGGTGCTATGCAACTACTTGGGGCATATCCCACCCGAGACTGGATTTGGATAAATCAAAAATGGTTGAGGTATTTGGCCTGAATTCAAGTTCCGGACTTTTCCTGTCAGTAACTCCCGGTACCTGTGAAGATTTCTGGAGTGAATATGGCGATGTAGTCATACAATAACCCATTCACCTGATTGCTACCGGCACACGCTAAGTTCGCATTCATGCCCGAGCCGTTCGCCTCCCTATTCACCCTCGCAAACCTCGCCGTCGCGCTGATCGCGATGAACTTCCTCGCCTTCGCCGCCTTCGGGATCGACAAGGCGAAGGCCGAACTGGGCAAGCGGCGGATTGCGGAATCGACCTTGCTGCTGCTGGCCTTCCTCGGCGGTACGCCGGGCGCCCCTTCGATAGGCTCAGGACTGGGCCGCGCCGCGTTCCGGCACAAAAGACGCGCAAGCAGCCGTTCTGCCGCGAGCTTCATACCATCGCCGGGATGCAGGTGGTGGCGATCGGGCTTGGGCTGGGGTGGTAGCTAGCTGGCTAGTCCTGCCCAAGCCGATCTAGCACCAGCCTTCCCGGAACCCGCCCAGATAGCGCCGCGCGCGCCCGCTATCGCGCATGCCCGCTGCGATCGAGGCTTCTACTCCATCCGGCCCGATCCGCCGCAAGACGCGCGCAATTCGCGGCCGTAGCGGTCGGTCGGCTCATCGAGCCGCGCGATCATCTGGAACGGCCCCCGGTTCAGCACTTCCTGTATGTGAACGGTCGCTGCTTCGGCCAACTGCGCCTCTTGCGGACAGCGCGCATCGACCTCCGGCGTGTCGATCCCAACGATGCGGATCTTGCGCTCCCCCAGCTTGAACGTGTCGCCGTCGATTACGCAGGCTTCCCCGCGCCCGGGACCGCAGCGGGTGAAAGTGGCGCTGACCGTCTCAGGCTCGCTCGCCAACCAAGATGGCACCTCGACCAGCGCCGGATCGTAGCCGATCCATAGCGCGGCCAGGATCGCGGCGAGGACGAACAGCCGCAGGGCGAACAGCGACAGCCTCCGTCGAAAGCGCGATGGCCCCGGGAGCGGGGCATAGTTGGTCGCTTTGGTCCAGCGGGAGCGGCGGCGGGAACGGCAGGAGCTTGCCCATCGGGCAAGGCTATCACCCCCGCAAAATCTTCTCCATCGCCTTGCCCTTGGCCAGTTCGCAGATCAGCTTGTCGAGCCGGCGAATCTCCCGCATCGTTTCTTCCTCGACCGTCTCGACGCGAACGCCGCAGACCACGCCGGTGATGCCCGTTCGGGGCGGGGGCCTGGGCGAAGAAGTTTCGAAGTCGGTGCCCGCGGCGATCACCTTCGCCAGGGCCTGCGCCGAATAGCCGGTCAGCCAGCGGATGACCTGGTCCACCTCGGCCCGGGTGCGGCCCTTCTTCTCCGCCTTGGCGACGTAGAGCGGGTAAAACGCTGGCGAAGCTCGTCGTATAGATGCGGGGTTTGGTCATGCGAGCGAACCTCCATGCCGCAAGAGCGACGGCTCTCGCCCCTTGCCTTCACGTTCAGCAGTCTCCCGATTTCATCCGGCCGAAACCACCTCTGCAGATCATCGCGCACAGGCGCCGATCGGCGGCAGTTGAGTTTCCGGGTCCGGAACCTCCGCTGGCCTGTCTCGTTGGTGGCCCGGTCCGACAAAGGTCGAAAGCGACGGGTCGCAACGTAAGAGGTGCCACATGAAAACGTTCCACACTGCGCTTGGCTTGGCTTCGATGCTTGCTGCTTCAGCGGCTTCGATGACCCCGACGCTTGCCACCGCCAAGACCGCCGACAGAACCTATGTCGCCTGCAACCAGTACGGCGATTGCTGGCGGGTGCGCCAGATCTACGCCTACGGCGAGAAGGTGCCGATCCGCTATTACAACAGCGCTTGGTACGAAGCTCACCGCAACGATGCGAACATCCGCTGGCTCGCCGACCCGGTCGACGACCGTGGCTATTACATCGAGGGCGGCACTTGGCGGGAAGATCCCGGCGCTCGCGCCGTCAAGGGTGGCGCGGTGGGCGCGGGCCTGGGTGCGGCGATCGGGTGTCTCGTGACGCTGCCGATCGGCTGCGCACCCGGCGCCGCGGTAGGCGCGGCGGTGGGCGGCGGGACCGGCGCCGTCGCCGGCGCGGCCTCGACACCGCACGACTAAACCTATTTCTCCACAAGCGTTCTTGCGTCCCCGGGAGATGCGGTCTCCCGGGGCCGCAAGCCCATTTGGCGCGCAGCTACGGCCGGAAGCCGGGGTGAGAACGGTCTCGCAGTCGTCCGTCCGCAAGGGGCTTGCCGGGCACAGTCACGCCGCCAGCGCGCGCATCTCCGCCGCGATCCGGGCGGTGTCGACGAATTGCAGCACCGAGTTGACCTTGCCGTCGTCGGTCAGTTCGAACAGATCGTAGAGCATGGTGTCGAAGGGCTCGCGCCCGGCGAAGGAGACCGTGGCGTGCCAGAGGATCGCGGCGCGGCGGCCTTCGACCACGGCGTCGAGGCGGGTGAAGGCCTTGAACTCGACCAGTTCCATCAGCGCGGCGACGCTTTGGTGGCCCGGGCCGCGACCGTCGGCGGGGAAGTCGGCCAGCAGGCCGTTGTCGCCGGCCAGCTCGAAGGTAGCGCCCGACGCCCAGAAGCTTTCCAGTTCGGCCGGATCGCCGCTGGCCCGCGCGGAGTAGGCCGCATCGATGATCATCAGCAACTCTTCGCGGTCCATGGCACGTCTCCCCCCGGCCAGCCCGTACACTACACCCGAGGCGGGGGGCGAGTCACCCCGCCGCGCACGTCCTACGGCGAGGTCGCGCAAACGCTTTCCTAAATGAACCTTATTGGTTGTACAATCAATATGGAAGAACCAAACACACACCCCGCGCGCGCCACCCGGAACCTGGGGACGAGCCGCCAGTCGGCCTATCGCCTGCGCACCCGGTACGGCGAGCTCTTCGCCTCGACCTGGGACGAAGGGGTACGGCTCGCGCGGCTCCATCGGCGGCCGCAAGGTTACGCTTCGCCCCCGCAAGGTGACGGTTTGCGGCACAAGGTGACGGGATTGAGGCCCCAGGACGCGATTTTTCCTCCAGGACAATGTCAATGCATCAACTTGCTCCCGCCGCCTTGGCGCTCTGGCCGGGCCGACGCCGCGCCTTTCCCCGGCACGCGCAACCGGAGGGGGCGCTGGGGCGTTACCCCTCCATGCCGTCCACTGCGATCCGCGCCGCCCTCTACCGCCCCGACGAGCGAGTGCTCGATCTGACCTTCGTCACCGGGCGGCGCTACCGCTATTTCGACGTGCCGGCCGAGGTGGCCGAAGGCTTCGCCCGGGCGCGTTCCAAGGGGGCCTGGTTCAACCGGCGGATCCGCGACCGTTTCGACTTCGCGGAGATCGCCGGCGAGGATGACGGCGCGCGATAGCCCTTGCGCGATGGCGCCGAGCGGGCATTCTGAGCGCCGCAAGATAGATCCATAGGGGAGGAAAAATCCAATGTTCGATCCAGCCAACCAAGCCGCGATCCTGGTCCCGATGCTCGCGGTCGCCGCGCTGACCCTGCTGGCCTTCGTCCGCATGGCCGCGGCGCGCGGGGCGGCGGCGAAGGGCATGGATATGAATTTCTACCGCGCCTACCAGGGCGGGGCCGAGCCAGAGGCCGCGGTGGTCGCCGTACGGCACTACGGCAACCTGCTGGAACTGCCGACGCTGTTCTACCCGGCCTGGGTGGCGCTGCTCGCGCTCGGCGCAGTGAGCGGCTGGGCGCTGGTCTGGGCCTGGGGCTATGTCGCGGCCCGCCTGGTGCAGAGCGCGATCCACCTCACCTACAACAACCCCGGCCACCGCGGCGGAGCCTTCGTCCTCGGCGTCCTGTGCATGACCGCGCTGTGGGTGACGCTGGCGCTGGCCATCTTCGCCCGTTTGTAACGGGCGGGGGCCATCTTCGCCCGTCTGTAACGGGCGGGGGGCCATCTTCGCCCGGCTCCAGGGAAACTCCGGGGCGCCAGCTCGTTATCCAGGGGACCGCCCAGCGAGGGAACCGAAGATGCGCACCGAAAGCCAAGTCGCCGCCATGCAATGCCCCGTCTGCCGCACGGCCCTGGCGATGAGCGAACGCTCGGGGATCGAGATCGACTATTGCCCCCAGTGCCGCGGCGTCTGGCTCGACCGCGGCGAGCTCGACAAGATCATCGAGCGGAGCGCTCCCACCGAAGCGGCTCCGGCCGCACCCCAGCCTTCCGCGCCGCTCCACCAGTCCGGCGGGCCAGGGCCTTGGGATGTCGGCGGCTATACCCACGGCGGCCAGGGGCACGGTCATTACGATCCGCACGGCAAGCCCTACTACAAGAAGAGGAAGCACTGGCTGTCCGAGCTGTTCGACGACTAGGCCCCTGTGGGACGGCACCAATTTCCGCGATAGCCGCGCCACGGCTCGGCCAGGCCTTCCGCGGCTAGGGTATCGCCCAAGCTCCTGCCGCCGCGGCTGATCACCCGCAGCGCGCGGCCATAGCGGTCGCGGTCGCGGTCGATCGGCTCTAGGCTGAACGGGCCGGCGTTGAGCAGCTCGGTAAGGCGAAGGGTCGCGGCCGCGACCAGTTCGCCCTCGCGGGTGCAGCGGGGTTGGCCGGTCTCGGGGGTGTTGACGTCCGCCAGGCGGATCTTGGTGCCACGGTACCAGATCGTATCGCCATCGACGACGCAGGCCTGTCGGCCGCCCTGGGTACACGAAACGAAACGGGCGGCTTCACGGTCCTGCGCGATGGGGCGCGGAAGGGCGAGCGCCTCGCCGCGCGGCGGACCGTCCCACAGGGCCGCCGCCGCGACCGCGGCAAGCGGGGCGACGACGAGGATCGAGCTCGGCAGGCGCAAGCGGCAGCAGAAAGGGCGTCCCATGCCGCCCATCCTGCACCCGCAAGGATAGCGCCCGGGTTAATACCGACTCCGCTGCGGAGCGGTAGCGGCAGCCCCTTCCGGCTTGCCGGCAGGCTCGCGGTTCAGGCCAGCGCCGTCTTCAGCGCATCGACCAGGTCGGTGCGTTCCCAGGGGAAGAAGTCGCCTTCCGCGGTTCGCCCGAAGTGGCCGTAGGCAGCGGTCTTCAGATAGATCGGCTTGTTCAGCCCAAGCCCGATGCGGATCCCGCGGGGGGTCAGCCCGCCCAGCTTGTCCGCGGCGACCTTGGTGATCGCCGTTTCCAGCTCGGCATCCGAATGCGCGCCCGTGCCATGGGTGTCGACGTAGAGCGACAGCGGCTGCGACACGCCGATGGCATAGGCGATCTGGATCGTGCAGCGCGCGGCGAGACCGGCGGCAACGACGTTCTTGGCGAGGTAGCGGGTGACATAAGCGGCCGAGCGGTCGACCTTGGTCGGGTCCTTGCCGCTGAACGCGCCGCCACCGTGCGGAGCCGCGCCGCCGTAGGTGTCGACGATGATCTTGCGCCCGGTCAGGCCGGCGTCGCCGTCGGGCCCGCCGATCTCGAACGAGCCGGTCGGGTTGATGTGGTAGACCGTCTCGGCGCCGAGCAGGTTCGCCGGAATGACCTCGGCGCAGACGCGCTTCACATAGGCGTGGAGTTCGGCTTCCTGATCGCCCTGATCGTAGCCCGGCGCGTGCTGGGTCGAGACGACGATCGCCGTCGCGGCGGCCGGCTTGCCGCCCTCGAACCGCAACGTGACCTGGCTCTTGGCGTCGGGCTCGAGGAACGGCGCCACTCCCGAATGGCGGTCGGCTGCCAGCCGCTCGAGGATCTTGTGGCTGTAGTAGAGCGTCGCCGGCATCAGGTCGGGCGTCTCGTCGCAGGCGAAGCCGAACATGATGCCCTGGTCGCCCGCCCCTTCGTCCTTGTTGCCCGAGGCGTCGACGCCCTGGGCGATGTGCGCGGACTGGCCGTGGAGGTTGTTCTCGAAGCGGAAGCTTTCCCAGTGGAAGCCGTCCTGCTCGTAGCCGATGCGCTTCACCGTCGCGCGGACCGCCTGCTCGATCTCGGCGCGCGCGCCGGGCGCCCATTCGCCGTTCTCGTAGACGCCCTTGCAGCGGATCTCGCCGGCGAGGACGACGAGCTGCGTGGTGGTCAGCGTCTCGCAGGCGATGCGCGCCTCGGGATCCTTCGACAGGAACAGGTCGACCACCGCGTCCGAGATCTGGTCGGCGACCTTGTCGGGGTGGCCTTCGGAAACGCTCTCGGAGGTGAACAGGTATTCGCTGCGCATGGACAATCCTGATATAAAGGAAGCTTTATGTGCCCTGGGGTCTACCGTCCTGTGCGGCGGCTGGCAAGGATCGCGGCGGCGAAAAGCGCGAGCGCCCAGAGCAGCGGCAGCAGGTTGCCGAGCCGGGCAAAAGGCGTCGGCGCATGGGCCGGCGGGATCAGTCCGTCCAGCCGTCCGGCCACGTGCCGCGGGAGCGAGCGGCGGACCACGCCGTCGGCATCGATCACCGCGCTGATCCCAGTGGTGGTGGAGCGCAGGACCGGCAGTCCCTCCTCGATCGCCCGCAGCCGCGCCTGGGCAAGATGCTGGGGCGGGCCCCATGCGCCGAACCAGCCGTCGTTCGAGGGATTGAAGATATAGTCGGGCCGGTCGGCCCGATCGGCAACTTGGCCGGAGAAGACGATTTCGTAGCAGATCTGTCCGCCGACCTTGCCCCAGGGCCCAAGATCGATCGTGCGCGGTCCGGGCCCGGGCCAGAAATCCAGGCTGCCGGGCACGAGACGCGACAGGCCGAGCGGTTCGAGCAGCGGGCGCATCGGCAGGTACTCGCCGTAAGGCACGAGGTGCGCCTTGGCGTAGGAGCCTCGGATCGTCCCGGCCGCATCGATCGCGGTGAAGACGTTTCGCGCGCCGACTGCCTCGCCGCGGTCCAGTTCCAAATCGGTCACGCCGGTCAGCACCAGCGCGCCCGGGCCGATCACCCGGCCGATCCGGGCGCGGGAAACCAGCGGGTTGGCGCCGTAGGTGCGCTGGCGATAGAAATAGCCGGGATAGCCCTCGCGCAGATAGTCGGGCACGGCCGACTCCGGCCACAGCACCAGTCGCGGCTGCACCGGCGCCACGGGGGCGCTCAGCCTGGCGAGGCGGGCGAACTGGCCCTCCCATTTCGTTGGCTCCTCCAACTCTTCCTGGCGGACGTCGGGCTGGACCAGGGTATAGGCGAGCTTGCCGGCTCCCCCCGTGCCGCTGGCGGGCAAGAGGAAGGCCGCGACCGGCACAAAGACGAGCAGGCCGGTCCGCCAGTCGAGCCGGCTGCGCCGCATGGCCAGAAGCCAGGCCCCGGCAAGCAGGGCGACCAGCCCCGAAAGCGCATAGGTCCCCAGCCAGGGCAGCACCGCGGCCAGCCCGGGCCGAGCAAAAGGCCCCAGCGCCGCGGCACCGAGGGGATTCCAGGCAAAGCCGGTAAAGGCCCACGACCGCAGCCACTCGGCGACGATCCACGACCCGGCGAGGGCCAGAATCAGCGAAAGCGTACCACGGCGGCCGAGGATCCAGGCCCCCAGCGTCGCCAGGCCGGGAAACACCGCGAGGTACAGCGAGAGCAGCACGACCGCGATCCAGCCCAGCCAGGCCGGCATGTTCGCCTGGTAGGTAAAGGCGGTGGCGATCCAGGTATTGCCGATGGTGAAGTGGCCGACTCCGAACAGCCAGCCGAGCAAGACTGCCTGCCTGGCCGTAGCGGCGCGGCCGAGCAGATGGATCAGCCCGGCCATGGCCAGGAGCGTCAGCGGCCACAGCGCCAGCGGCTGGAACCCGCAGGCGGCAAGCCCGCCGAGCACCACCGCAACCTTGCGCGAATGCGCTTCGAACAGGGTCAGGGCCCGGCGAAAGCGGTCCATCGCCGAGACTAGCGTGTCTTAGCCGACCGAGGCAGCGGCTTCGGTATCGCCGCCCTCTTCCGCGACCTTGCGGCGCGGCGCGCGGCGGCGCGGCTTGGCTTCGGCAACGGGCTCCTCGGCGGCGACCGGCGCTTCCTCGCGGGCGATCGAAGGCGGCAGCGACGAGGGATCGAGGCCAAGAGACTCGCCTTGCTCGCCCCGCCCACCACGCGGCTGGCGGTCCTCGCGGCGCGGACGCAGACCGCGACTGCTGCGATTCGGACGGACGAACGGGTTCTCGGGCGGCTCGTAAGGGTTGGCGGCGGGCGGCGGCCCGTCGGCGACGGCTGCTGCTTCGCCGGCTTCCGCAACGGCATGAGGCTCATCACGCCGCGGTTGCCGCTCGGCTCGTTCCGGACGTTCGCCACGCTCGCCACGTTCCTCGCGCTCGCGACGCGTCGAATAGGTCGGCTGGTCGAAGTTCGGGAAATCGCTTTCGACCGAGAAATCGTCCTCGCCGGCGCCTTCGCCCTGCTGGCCCTCGCCACCTTCCCAGCGCTCGTCGCGGCGGGCGCGCTGCTCTTCCTGGCGGAGCCGCGTATCGGCGATTACCCGGAAATAGTGGTCGGCGAATTGCAGGTAATATTCGGCCTGGACCCGGTCGCCGTTGAGGTGCGCGTCATGCGCCAGCTTGCGGTACTTTTCCAGCATCTGCGGCGCGTTGCCACGGGCACGGCTGTCCACCCGGTTGGTCTGCTGGCCACCGCCCTGCTGGCGATTGTTGCCGCGACCACGCCGCCGATTGTTGCCGTTGTTGTTGTTGCCACGATTGTTATTGTTCAAGGGAAAGTGATCCTTAACCCCGTTACCCTGCCCGGCACTCCGCCGGCAGGACGGTAACGTATCCCCACTCCGCGATCGCGTTCAGCCGCGCCGCGGTCCCTACATCTGCGAAGCTCATGGCGCCTTCCCGCCATGCTCGGTAAGCAAATGCTGGAGTTGGGCCGGCCACGGGAAGCGTGCATCCGAGGGCTGGCTTGCCCTCTGATTTAATGGCTCCGCAGCCGGTTGCCAAGCAGAATCTTAGGCGACACGGCGCATTTCGAGCGCGCGCGGCCTGCCGCCGAGATCGCGGTGGAGCACGGCGGTAAGGCCGGCGGCTGCAGCGATGGCGGTGACGCCCTCGGCCTGGGCATGCCCGATCTCGACCACGGCGCCCCCGTCGGGCGCCAGCAGGCCCGGCAATTGCGGGATCAGCACGCGGTAGTCGTCGAGGCCTTCCGGCCCGGCGAACAAGGCGCCGTGCGGCTCGTGGGCGTGGACCGAGGGGGCAAGGTGAGCCGTGTCCTCGACATAGGGGGGATTGGCCAGGATGAGGTCGAAGGGCGCATCGAGGTCGTCCGCCCAGCCGGGCAAAGTCCAGTCCGCCTGCTTCATCTCCGCCCGTCCGGCAAGACCAAGCGCCACCGCGTTCTCCCGCGCCACGTTCAGCGCGGCGGGCGAACGATCGATGCCCACGCCCTTCGCTTCGGCCAGCTCGCTCAGCGCGGCAAGCAGCAGCGCGCCCGAGCCGGTGCCGCAATCGAGCACGCGCCGCGCCTCGGGCCGCGCGGCCAGGGCCGCTTGGACTATGACCTCGCTATCGCCACGCGGAATCAGGACATCGGGGGTGACCTTGAAGGCAAGCCCGCGAAATTCCTGTTCGCCGAGGATATAGGCCACGGGCTCATGGTTCCGGCGGCGGGCGAGCAGGGCGGCGAAGGCGTCCGGCACCGGGGCGCCGCCGTGGCGCAGCAGCAACTCGGAACGCGAGATTCCCAAAGCGTGCGCCATCAGCAGTTCGGCATCGAGGCGGGGGGTGTCGGAGGTGGCTGTCAGCAAGGCAGCCGCCTCGCGCAGCGCCGCTGCGATCATCCCGCGTCCCCGCGCCGGGATCGAACGCCCTCAGCCATCCATCGCCGCCAGGCGCTTGGCCTGGTCCTCGGCGATCAGGGCATCGATCAGTTCGCCCAGGCCCGGCCCTTCGAGGATTTCGGGCAAGCGGTGCAAGGTCAGGTTGATGCGATGGTCGGTGACCCGGCCTTGCGGGAAGTTGTAGGTGCGGATCCGCTCCGAACGATCGCCCGAGCCGACCATCGCCTTGCGGGCTTCCGCTTCGGCGCCATGGGCCTCGGCGCGGCGAAGGTCGTAGAGCCGCGTGCGCAGGACCTGCATGGCCTTGTCGCGGTTCTTGTGCTGGCTGCGCTGGTCCTGCTGGATCACGACCAGGCCCGTCGGCAGGTGGGTCAGCCGCACCGCGGAATCGGTGGTGTTGACGTGCTGTCCGCCCGCGCCGCTGGCGCGGTAGATGTCGATCTTGATGTCGCCCGGATCGATCTGGACGTCGACCTCGTCGGGCTCGGGCAGGACCGCCACGGTCGCCGCCGAGGTATGGATCCGCCCCTGGCTCTCGGTCGCAGGCACTCGCTGGACGCGGTGGACGCCGCTTTCGAACTTGAGCTTGGCGAAGACGCCCTGGCCGGCGACCTGGGCGACCACTTCCTTGAAGCCGCCGACGTCGGAGGCGCTGGCCGAGACCACCTCGACCCGCCAGCCCTGCTCGCCGGCGTACTTCTCGTACATGCGGAACAGGTCGGCGGCGAACAGCGCGGCCTCGTCCCCGCCGGTGCCGGCGCGGATTTCGAGCATGGCCGGGCGGCTGTCGGCGCTGTCGCGCGGGAGCATGGCGATGGCGAGTTGCTGCTCGGCGGCGGGCAGCTCCTCCCGGATCCGCGCGACCTCTTCCTGGGCGAGCGCGCGCATCTCGGGATCGGGCTCGTCGAGGCTCGTCAGGCTTTCAAGCTCGCCGCGCATCGCCACCACCGCCGAGGCGGCGCGCGCCACCGGCTCGAGCTCGGCATAGTCGCGGCTGGCCGCGACGAAGTCGTTGCCCTCGAGCGTACCAGAAGCCAACCGCGCCTCGAGCTCGGCAAAGCGCGCGGCGATCTGCTGAAGGCGGGCGTCGCTTATCGACATGGCGCACTCAAAACCACCCCATCGCCCCTGCGCAGGCAGGGGCCCATCCCGACCGCAAGTTCGGCACGCCGAGCCTGCGCGAAATACGCCAGGCTGGAATGGGCCTCTGCCTGCGCAGGAGCGACGGGATTGGGAAACAAGGAGTTCACCGAACGCTATTCCAGTCGATATCGGCGAGCGCTTGTTCCGCCCTCCATTCTACATGGCTGTCTCGGAGACGTTTGTTGATACGGATACTTTCGCCGTTCAGCACGACAATCTCGTGCGGCAACAGCTTCGTAGCGCGGTCATAACGTTTCTTCGGAGACCCGGTGGCCACCAACTCGGCCGAAAGACCCTTAGCTCGAAGTGTTGAAACGGCCTTAATGCCTCGGGCAAGCAAAGCGTCATCTTCGACAACGACTGCCACGTCTAACTCTTCGGTAACCGCTTCGCCCACCAGCATCGCCAACCGCTCGATCCCCGCAGCCCAGCCCACCGCCGGCGTATGCGGCCCGCCGAGGGTCTCGATCAGCCCGTCGTAGCGCCCGCCGCCCAGCACGGTGCCCTGGGCGCCGAGCCGGTCGGTGACGAATTCGAAGGCGGTGTGGCGGTAGTAGTCGAGGCCCCGCACCAGCGACGGTGCCCGGGTCCACTCGACGCCGGCGGCGCCGAGGCCTTCGCAGACCTTGCCGAAGAAGTCCTGTGCCTCGCCCGAGAGGAAATCGTCGATCTTCGGCGCGTCGGCGGTGAACGGCTTGTCGCGCGGGTCCTTGCTGTCGAGGATGCGCAGCGGGTTGCGTTCCAGCCGGTCCTGACTGTCCTCTGACAGCGAGGCGCGGTGCGCCTGGAAATAGTCGATCAGCGCCAGCCGCCAGGCCTCGCGGCTCGGCGCGTCGCCGAGCGTGTTGAGCTGGAGCGTCACACCGTCGGCAATTCCGAGTTCCTTGAGCAACTGGTCGGCCATCGCCAGCAGCTCGACGTCGGCCTGCGGCTCGCCGGCACCGATGATCTCGGCGTCGATCTGGTGGAACTGGCGGTAGCGGCCCTTCTGGGGGCGCTCGTAGCGGAACAGCGGGCCATGGGTGGCCAGCTTGAGCGGCGCGTGCTGCTGCCAGCCGTTGGTGAGGTAGGCCCGCGCGATGCCGGCGGTGAATTCGGGCCGCAAGGTCAGCGATTCGTCGCCCCGGTCGAGGAAGGAGTACATCTCCTTGGAGACCACGTCGGTCGTCTCGCCCAGCGAGCGCGAGAACACCGCGGTCTTCTCGAAGACCGGCATCTCGGCGCGGCGGAAGCGGTAGAGCTTGCGGACGCGCTCGAAGGTCTCGACGACATGGGCGAAGGCCTCGGCCTCCGCGCCGAAGATGTCCTGGGTGCCCCTGATAGCTTTTGGGGTGGGGATGGCTTGCGGGGTCGTGCTCATAGGGCGCGCGCTTAGCGCTATTGCCGGCATAGGAAAAGCGGCGGTTGCAACGCCCCGGCCTTCTCGGCATCCTCCCCGGATGAGGACAATCCTGACGGCCGCAACCGCCCTGCTCGCCCTTGCCGCGGCAGATCATTCCACCGCCCAGCCCGTCCCCCGCTCCGCGCCGAGCGCCGTCGCGCTCCCGCCCCCGGTCCCCGATGCGGCGGACAAGCCCTACCCGGGCGTCATCGGTCTCGACATCGACGCTTCGGATACCCAGCGCGGCGCCTTCCGGGTGACCGAAACGATCCCCGTCGCCGCAGGCACGACGCGGCTCACACTGCTCTATCCGATGTGGCGCCCCGGCCATCATGCGCCGCGCGGACCGCTGGCCGAGCTTGCCGGGCTGACTTTCGAAGCGGGCGGCAAGACGCTGGCCTGGAAGCGCGATCCGGTCGAGGTCAGCGCCTTCCACGTCGACGTTCCCGCCGGCGCGAAGGAGATCATCGCCCGCTTCGTCTATACCTCGCCGCTCCAGGCCTCCGAGGGCCGGATCGTCATGACGCAGGAGATGCTCAACCTGCAGTGGGAGATGCTGAGCCTCTATCCGGCGGGCCACTACGTTCGCCAGATCAAAGTCCGGCCTACGGTCACCTTCCCCGCCGGCTGGACCGAGGCCGCCGCGCTCGACGGGCGCCGGGCCTCGGGCAACAAGGTCAGCTGGGCCGAGACCGACTACGAAACCCTGGTCGATTCCCCGGTCTTCGCGGGCCGCTATTTCCGCAAGTGGGACCTCGGGCAGAACGTCACGCTCAACGTCGTCGCCGACAAGCCCGAGCAGCTCGAGGCCAAGCCGGAACATATCGCCGCCCACCGCGCCTTGGTCGAGGAAGCCCTGGCGACCTTCGGCGCGAAGCATTTCGACCACTACGAATTCCTCCTGGCCCTGACCGACCGGATGGGCGGCATCGGGCTGGAGCACCAGCGCTCAAGCGAGAACCAGCTCGAACCGACCGCCTTCACCAAGTGGGCCGACTGGGACTGGGACCGGGGCCTGCTGCCCCACGAGTTCGCCCATAGCTGGAACGGCAAGTTCCGCCGCCCCGCCAAGCTGTGGACCCCGGACTACCGCCAGCCGATGCAGGGCAACCTGCTGTGGGTCTACGAAGGCCAAACCCAATTCTGGGGCGTGGTCCACGCCGCGCGCTCGGGCCTGCAGTCGAAGGAGGTCGTGCTCGGCCAGCTGGCCAACTGGGCGGGCACCTTCTCTGAGCAGCCGGGCCGCCAGTGGCGCTCGGTCGAGGACACCACGCAGGATCCGATCTTCGCCGCGCGCAAGCCCAAGCCCTACCCCTCGCTGACCCGCAACGAGGACTACTACACCGAAGGCGCCCTCGTCTGGCTCGAGGCCGACCAGATCATCCGCGCCGGCACCACGGGACGGAAAGGCATCGACGACTTCGCCCGGGACTTCTTCGGCATCCGTCCCGGCGACGTCGGCCAGGTCACCTACGAATTCGACGATGTGGTTTCCGCGCTGAACGCGGTCTACCCTTACGACTGGGGAAGCTTCCTGAGCACCCGCTTGGAAACTCCGGGCCAGCCCGCCCCGCTCGGCGGAATCGAGCGCGGCGGCTATCGCCTGGTCTGGAAGGAGGAGCCCAACCCCTTCGACAAGGCGCGCGCTGCCGAGGCCAAGATCCTCAGCCTCTATCACTCGCTGGGCCTGACGCTCGACAAGGACGGCAAGGTCACCGGATCACGGTGGGACAGCCCGGCCTTCAACGCCGGGCTCGTCACCGGCGTCAGGATCGTCGCGGTGAACGGCACGGCCTACGACCAGGACGAGCTCAAGAAGGCGATCACCGGCGCCAAGACCGGCAAGCCCCTGGAGCTGCTGGTCCAGCGCGGCGACCGCTATCTGACCGTGCCGCTGACCTATCGCGGCGGCCTGCGCTATCCGTGGCTGGAGCGCGTACCGGGCAAGGCCCCCGCCGGGCTCGACGCGCTGCTGGCGCCGCGGCGGACGATAAAGTGAAGCGCGGCGGCGACTGGGAGCTCGGCCGCCGCGTCGCTCCGCTACGCTTCCTGGTCTTCCTCGGCCTGCTCGTCGGGGGACTCTTCGCCCATCATGCCGTCTTCGCCGCCGGCTGGGCCGAAGCCGCAGCGCTCTCGTTCGACCTCGCGGCGATGGTCTTCCTCGCTTCACTGGTCCCCTTGCTGGGCGAGAGGGCGCCGGAGGCAATCCGCCGCCATGCCGACGCCAACGACGCCAATCGCCTACTCGTCCTCGGCATCACCGGTCTCGTGGTAGTGGTCATCATGGCGGCGATCGCCGGCGAGCTGCCCGGTGCCCGCGATGGCGACCTCGCCTCGATCGCCAAGCTGGTCGCGACCCTGCTGCTGATCTGGCTCTTCGCCAACTGCGTCTACGCGCTGCACTATGCCCACGACTTCTATACCGCCGGACCCGACGGCGGGGATTGCGGGGGAATCGATTTCCCCGGCACGCCGCAGCCGGCCTAGTCCGACTTCGTTTATTTCGCCCTGACGCTGGGCATGACCTTCCAGACCTCCGACACCGACATCACCTCGCGCCGGGTGCGCGGCGTGGCGCTGTTCCACTCGTTCACGGCCTTTCTGTTCAACATTGGGGTCATCGCATTCACGATCAACGCGCTGGGCGGCGCAAAATAGTCGCGATCCCTGTTGCGGCGCAGCATTCGCGAGGCTAGGGGCCCTGCCCATGCGTATCGACCTCATCCCCACCGGCGACAATCCGCCCGAGAGCCTCAATGTCATCATCGAAGTGCCCACCGGCGGCGAACCGGTGAAGTACGAATTCGACAAGGAGAGCGGCGCGCTGTTCGTCGACCGCATCCTGCACACGCCGATGCGCTATCCGGCGAACTACGGCTTCGTGCCGCACACCCTCTCGCCCGACGGCGATCCGCTCGACGCGCTGGTCATCGCCCGCTCGCCCTTCGTCCCCGGCTGCGTCGTCCGCGCCCGTCCGATCGGCGTGCTGAACCTGGAAGACGAAGCCGGCGGCGACGAGAAGCTGATCTGCGTGCCCGTCGACACCACCTTCCCCTATTATTCCGACGTGGGCGAACGGCAGGATCTGCCCTCGATCGTGCTCCAGCAGATCGAACACTTCTTCACCCACTACAAGGACCTCGAAGCCGAGAAGTGGGTCCGCATCGGCAAGTGGGGCGACGCCGACGACGCCAAGCGGATCGTGCTCGAAGCTATCGAGCGCGCCAAGCAGGCGAAGAAGAAGTAATCGCGATCCCGGTCGATCCGGGATCGCCGGCAATCGAGCGCCGTAGGCCGGAGGTTCCGGGTCAGGCCCGGGGCGACGCCCTCCCTCAATCCCCCGCGATCATCATCCCGTCCACCCGGATCGTCGGCACGTTGATCGCGCGGTGCCACTCGAGGTCATCGGCCGGGGTCAGCGCCTTGAACATCTCGATCAGGTTGCCGGCGATAGTGAACTCGGCGACCGGACCGGCGATCTCGCCGGCGACGATGCGGAAGCCCGATGCACCGCGGCTGTAATCGCCGGTAACGCCGTTGACGCCCTGGCCGATCAGCTCGGTGATGTAGACCCCTTCGGCGATGTCCGCGATCAGCGCAGCGCGCGAGACCGAGCCGGCGGCGAGATGCAGGTTGCTTGCCGAAACGCCCGGCGCGCCGCTGGTTCCGCGCGAGGCATGACCGGTCGGCGCGAGGCCCAGCTGGCGAGCCGAGGCCGAATCCATCAGCCAACCGGTCAGCCGGCCGTCCTCGATCAGGTTGCGCCGCGAGACCGGCAACCCCTCGCCATCGAACGGCCGCGAGCGCAGGCCGCGCGGACGCAACGGATCGTCGACCAGCGCGATCGCACTGTCGAACAGCTGCTCGTCCAACCGGTCGAGCAGGAAGCTCGCACGCCGGGCGATCGCCGAGCCCGACATGGCTCCAACGAGGTGCCCGATCAGGCTGCCGCCGACCCGCGGATCGAATACGACCGGCATCGCCCCGCTTTTGAGCCGGCCCGGATCCAGACGGGCGACCGCGCGCTGGCCGGCCTGGGCGCCGATCGCCTCCGGCGACAGAAGGTCCGCCCCGTGCCGCGCCGAGCGCCAAGCATAGTCGCGCTGCATGCTTGAGCCTTGGCCGGCGATGACGCTTGCGCCCAGCCCGCGACTGGTTCCGGCATAGGCCCCGGCAAAGCCATGACTTGTGGCGAGGGCCAGGACCGCGGCCCCGCTACTCGCCCCCGACCCCTCGCTGTTGGTCACCCCGGCTACGGCACGCGCGGCTTCCTCGGCCTCTTGGGCCCGAGCGCGAAGGTCGGCAGGGCTCGGTTCGTGCGGATCGCGCAGGTCCAAGTCGGCAAATTCGCCGCGCCAAAGCAGGTCCTCGGGGGCCAGGCCGGCGTAGGGGTCCTCGGGCGCGGCGCGGGCCATGGCGACCGCGCGGCTTGCCAATTCGTCGAGCGCATCGCCGCTCAGATCGGTCGAGCCGATCGAGGCCGAGCGCCGTCCGCAGAACACACGCAGGCCGATATGCTCGCTTTCCGAACGCTCGACATCCTCGAGCTTGCCAAGCCGGACTTGGACGTTTTCCGAAGTGTCGGCGAGATAGATTGCGTCGGCCGCGTCGGCTCCGGCGGCGCGGGCGCGCTCGACGAGGGCGCTGGCCGTGTCGCGGGCGGCCTCCAGGCTCAACATGACGATGAACTCCTCTGCGCGAATGCGCCTGCCGGCCTCTAGAGCGATTTGAAGCCGGATGGAAACATCCCGCGGCGCAGAAATCACAGCAATGCGAGAAGCGGGCCCGGACGGGGGGGCCCGGCCGACGAAGCCGGTGGGTGCGCGCGGCGCGCCAGGCGGAAGGCTTTAAGCGACCGCCAGGGCGAGCAGGCGGAACAGGCCGGTGATCAGGAACGGCAAGCCGATCGCCAGGACCCACAGCAGCAGCTGATCGCGGCGATAGAAGCGCGATAGCGCCGGATCGCGCGCCTGATCGTCGCTGAGACGGTTCCAGCGGCGTTCGAAACCGCGGCAGGCGGGAATGATCGCAATGACCAGAATGACGAGCGCCAGATAGGGCAGCATCGAGGGACCTGACGCCTTGAGCGAGCCCATGGTTACGAAGATCTGCAACCCGGTATAAACCAACAGCGCATAGGCGATGTTGTCACTCATCCGCTTGCGCCAGTCGAGGGGCCGAGAATGAGCGCCCAGCCTATCATCCTGTGCGGTTGTCGCGACCGGCGCGGGGTGTTCCCGCTGCCAAACCTTGACCATGTCAGCCCATCCTTCCTTAGCTCCCAGCCCCCAGTAAACCACCGAATCGCGCGGTCCGCAAGCCTCGTCGGCCGCGGTTCGGCGGCCCGTTTCGGCGCAGGTCCGGGGCGTCCTTGCATGAATCCTGCCAAACCCGCGCGTCGCAGCTTGGCAAGCGCGCGGTGGCGGCTTACATCCCGGCTCGCATGGACGAGATTACCCAGCAAGCCCAATCCTCTGTGAAAGCAGGCGGGTTTTCCGCGGCCCCGCCGATTCCGCAAGGCGGGCTCGAGGTGGTTTCGATCGCCAAGAGCTACGACAAGCGCACGGTGCTCACCGACATCTCGCTCTCGGTCGGCAAGGGCGAGGTGCTCGGCCTGCTCGGCCCCAACGGTGCGGGCAAGACCACCTGCTTCTATTCCATCATGGGCCTGGTCCGGCCGGATTCGGGCCGCATCCTGCTCGACGGCGTCGATATCACCAAGCTGCCGATGTACCGCCGCTCGATCCTGGGCCTCGGCTACCTGCCGCAGGAAACCTCGATCTTTCGCGGAATGACGGTGGAGCAGAACATCAACTGCGTGCTCGAACTGGTCGAGCCCGACAAGGCCGTGCGTGCCGAGGAGCTCGAACGCCTGCTCGGCGAGTTCCACCTCACCCGGCTCCGCGCGAGCCCGGCCATGGCCCTTTCGGGCGGCGAGCGCCGCCGTTGCGAGATCGCCCGTGCACTGGCCGCCAAGCCCTCGATCATGCTGCTCGACGAACCCTTCGCCGGCATCGATCCGCTGTCGATCTCCGACATCCGCGACCTGGTCAAGGAACTGAAGAGCCGCGGGATCGGCGTACTGATCACCGACCACAACGTGCGCGAGACGCTCGACATCGTCGATCGCGCCTGCATCATCTACGGCGGCCAGGTCCTGTTCGCCGGCAGCCCCGAGGCGCTCGTCGCCGACGAGAACGTCCGGCGGCTCTACCTCGGCGAGGGCTTCACGCTGTGAGGGCTGCCGCCCCGCTTCCCCCTTTCACCGCCCACTCCGAGCTTGTCGAAGGGCCGTACTTCTCTTTGAGCCATACGCTGGATCGCCGGAAGAAAAGCGGTCCTTCGGCAGGCTCGGGACGGACGGGGTAGGAGACACAACGGATGGCGTTGGGGCCGCGTCTAGACTTACGGCAAAGCCAGTCGCTGGTCATGACGCCGCAGCTGCAGCAGGCGATCAAGCTGCTGGCGCTGTCGAACCTCGAGCTCGAGACCTTCATCGGTGACGCGATCGCAGCCAATCCGTTGCTCGAATTGGGCGAGGCCGCGCCGCCCGCCGCCGAAGCGACCGCCCCCCCCGCCGAGGCCCGAGCTACCAATCTCGAGACTTCCCCCGCCGATCGCCTGATCGCCGAGGGCCATGCCGAGAGCGACGCTCCACTCGACCTGCGCGGCGCCGGGGAGGAACGCGAACGCGACACCGGGGACGGCGACCTCGGCCCCGATTGGGGCGGCGCGCTGCACTCCGGCGGCGGCGAGGACGGGCCGGATTTCGAGAACCGCGCCGCCGAGGGCCTGTCGCTGACCGAGCACCTCCAAGCCCAGCTCGCCCTCGCCGCGCCCGACCGCCGCACGGCCTTGATCGCCGGCCATCTCATCGGCCTGCTCGACGAGGCCGGCTACCTGACCGCCACGCTCGCGGAAACCGCCGAAGAGCTGGGGATCGACGAAGAGGAGGCCCAGGCCGGGCTCGACCTGTTGCAATCGCTCGACCCGACCGGGGTCGGAGCCCGGACCTTGGGCGAATGCATCGCCCTCCAGGCGCGCGAGGCCGACCGCTACGACCCCGCCATGGCGCGGCTGATCGACAATCTCGACCTCGTGGCACGCGGAGAGTTCGCACGGCTCAAACGGATGTGCGGGGTCGACGACGAAGACCTGGCCGACATGCTCGGTGAGCTGCGCAATTACGATCCAAAACCGGGGTTGCGCTTTGCCGGCGGCGGCGGTGACCCGGTGACTCCCGACATCCTGATCACCCCGCGCGCCGATGGGGGCTGGGACATCGCGCTCAATCAGGGAACCCTGCCCCGGCTGATCGTCAACCGCGCCTACTATGTCGAGATGCGCGGCGCCGTGGGCAGCAAATCGGAAAAGGGCTGGCTGTCCGAACGCCTGGCCGACGCCAACTGGCTGGTGAAGGCGCTCGATCAGCGGCAGAAGACGATCCTCAAGGTCGCCGCCGAGATCGTGAAGCAGCAGGACGGTTTCTTCCGTCACGGCGTCTCGCAGCTCAAACCCCTGACCCTGCGCACCGTGGCGGAGGCGATCGAGATGCACGAGTCGACGGTCAGCCGCGTCACTTCGAACAAATATCTCAACTGCGCGCGCGGCACCTACGAGCTCAAATACTTCTTCACCTCCGGCGTGGCGCGCGTCGGCGGGGCGGCGGACGCCGACGGCGCGGCCTCGGCCGAGGCGGTCAAGGCCGCGATCCGCAGCCTGATCGACGCCGAGAAGCCGGATGCGATCCTATCGGACGATGCTCTGGTCGACCTGCTCAAGGCCAAGGGCTTCGACCTCGCCCGGCGCACGGTCGCCAAGTATCGCGAGGCGATCGGGCTAGGGTCTTCGGTCCAGCGGCGGCGACAGAAGGCCTTGGCGGCGGTACGATAGTCGCGCCGTGAAATCGGTACCATGGTCCCAAGAATAAGCTAAGGTGACTTAGGAGTGAATTTATAGTCCTTGAGGTTTTTACTTTACGGGCGCACCTCCAAACTGTCCGGACACCCCAACCCAGATCCCGCCGCCAGATTCTTCTAGGGCCAGGCGGGACCTTCGAGAGAGGTGTTTCATGGCTTACGTCACCCAGGAAAGGAACCGCGCGGCGACCATCGCCGCGGTCGGAGCGCTGCACGCCGCGGCGATCTATGCCCTCGTCACCGGCCTCGCCGGGCCGGTGTGGGAGAAGATCACGCAACCCCGGACCGAAGGCACCAACATTCCCGTTCCGCAAGTTCCGACCGACCCGATCGACCAACCGACCACCAAGCCAAAGACCCCGGACCCTGTCCTGACCGCCCCGACGCAGGGCGGCGAAGTCCTGACGACCGATCCCATCGTTTCCAAGACCGACGACCCGATCGTCCTGCCGAGCGGCGGCGGAACGACCGACGGTGCGGGCGCCGGGCCGATCGACACACCGGTCCAGCAGACCATCGACCCGGTCTTCCCGCCCAAGCTGGCCAAGCCGATCGGCAAGCCGGGGCTGTGGGTCACCACCAAGGACTATCCCGCCAGCGCGCTGCGCATGGGCCACGAAGGCGTGACCCGCTTCCAGCTGAGCATCGGCACCGACGGCCGGGTCCAGGGCTGCGAGGTCACGGTATCGAGCGGCCATGCCGCGCTGGACGAGGCGGCCTGCGCCAACCTGCGCAAGCGGGCCAGGTTCGTCGCCGCGACCGGGCCGGACGGGGCCGCGGTGCCGGGCACCTATTCGAGCGCGGTGCGCTGGAAACTGCCGGCGGACTATTGAAGAAAGGCGCCGCCCTGCCCGCTGCGGCGGGGCGGTCGACCTCAGGCCAGCAGCTCGATGTCCCAGTAGAGCCAGTCGCGCCAGGTCTCGTGGAGATAGTTGGGCGGGAACGAGCGTCCCCGTTCCTGCAATTGCCACGAGGTCGGGCGGATCGGCTCGAGCAGCAGCGGCATCCGCGCCTGCTTGGGCGTGCGGCCGCCCTTGCGCATGTTGCACGGCGCGCAGGCGGTCGCGACGTTTTCCCAGCTGGTGATGCCGCCAAGACGGCGGGGGATCACGTGGTCGAAGGTCAGCTGGTGCGGACTACCGCAGTACTGGCACGAGAACTTGTCGCGCAGGAACAGGTTGAAGCGGGTAAAGGCCGGAAACTCGGACGGCTTCACGAACTGCCGCAGCGCGATCACCGAAGGCAGCTGCATCGTCCAGCGCTGGGAATGGACCTCGCGCTCGTAGCTGGCGACGATGTTGACCCGTTCCAGGAACACCGCCTTGATCGCGGTCTGCCAGGGCCAGAGGCTGAGCGGGTAATAGGAGAGCGGGGTGAAATCCGCGTTGAGGACCAGCGCGGGACAGCTGTCGAGATGCCTTGAGGGATCCTCCCCCGCGCTGCGGAACCGGGCCGCGCGCTCGATCAGCTCCGACTTGAGCATGGCCTCCGATTGCAGGCGGACGTGACGGTTTGATGGCGCTGCATCGTGAAAGGCAGTCAAAACCCATCGGGAGGAGAGGTCAACCCCGGAGCGCTGCGCCGAGCCCTTGCCTGGCGGAGCAATCCACAGGACAAGCGCCCCCGATGATCCGCACCCGCTTCGCCCCCAGCCCCAACGGTTCGCTGCACCTCGGCCACGCCTATGCTGCGGTCGTCGCTCATGACCTGGCCCGGGCGCGAGGCGGTGCGTTCCTGCTCAGGATCGAGGACATCGACGGCACCCGGAGCCGGGCCGAGCTGGTGCCCGAGATTCTGGCGGACCTGGAATGGCTGGGGCTGGAATGGGACGGCGATCCGGTTTTCCAGTCCAGCCGCCTCGCGCGCTACGTCGCGGCGGGTAAGCGGCTGAAGGCGCTGGGCCTGCTCTATCCCTGCCAATGCACCCGCGCGGAGATCGTCCAGGCCGCGACCGAGCATGGCCCGGACGGGCTGGTCTACCCTGGGACCTGCCGTCACCGCGAGGTAGACCATGCCGGCGCGGCCTGGCGGCTGGACGTGAGCAAGGCCATCGCCCTCGCCGGCCCGCTCGAATGGAGCGACGAACTGGCCGGCCCCCAGCGGGCCCGGCCCGAGCTGTTCGGCGACGTCGTCCTGCTGCGCAAGGAAGCACCGGCGAGCTATCACCTCGCTGCCACGCTGGACGACGCGGCGGACGGGATCACCCTGGTGACCCGCGGCGCCGACCTGTTCGCCGCGACCCACGTCCACCGCCTGCTCCAGGCCCTGCTCGGCCTGCCGGTGCCGGTCTGGCACCATCATGGCCTGCTGGTCGAACCCGATGCCGACGATCGCTGGCGCAAGCTCGCCAAGCGCCGCGGCTCGCCCTCGCTGGCCGACCGGCGGCTCGCCGGGGAGGACGGCCGGACCGTCGCCGAGGCGCTTCGAAAAGGCTGCTTCCCCGCTGGCATTACGCTGGCCGAAGGACTAGATGGAACGGCATGAAGTACATCCTCATCCCCATCATCGTGGTCCTGGTGATCATGGTGGTCGTCAGCCTGGTGAAGGGCATCGTCGCCTTCATGCGGACCACCAAGGCCGATCTCGAGCATCAGGGCACCGGGCCCAGCCCGAACCAGATCCTGCAGAACAAGATGATGTTCAACCGGATCAAGTACCAGGCGCTGGCCGTGGTGGTCGTGGCGATCCTGCTCGCCGTGTCGAAGTAACTTGGTCAAGCTGACCAAGATCTACACGCGGACCGGGGACGATGGCACCACCGGCCTGGTTGACGGCTCTCGCGTCGCCAAGAACGCCGCGCGGATGGAAGCGATCGGCGCGGTGGACGAAGCGAACAGCGCGATCGGCCTCGCCATCTGCATGGCGGAGGCCGAACACGCCGCTGATCTGACCCGGATCCAGAACGACCTGTTCGACCTCGGCGCCGACCTCGCCACCCCGGGCGACGACTTCACTCCAAGCGAGATGACCCTGCGGATCGTTTCGACCCAGGCGCAATGGCTCGAAAGCAAGATCGACGCGCTCAACGACAATCTCGAACCGCTGCGCAGCTTCATCCTTCCGGGCGGCAGCGAGGCCGCGGCACGAGTCCACGTCGCTCGCGCTTCCACGCGCAAGGCCGAGCGAGCGATGGTGACCTTGGCCGCCGAAGGGCCGGTCAATCCGGCCGCGCTGGCCTATATCAACCGCCTGTCGGACTACCTCTTCGTCCTGGCCCGCGCGATCAATGCGGCGGGCTCGGGCGACATACTCTGGGTGCCCGGCGCCAATCGCTAACTCGGGGGAACTGGCGCGAGGGGCGGGCGTATTTCCTGCAAAGGAGATGCCCATGACCGACCGCGAGCGCCAAGCCGAAACCGAGCATAATCCCGACCTCGCCGCCGAACTGGTCAACGACGAGCAGGAAGAGGAAAGCTCGCAAGCCCAGACCATCGCCGACGAGGCACTGGACCATGCCACCTCGGTCTTCGGCCTCGAGGACAGCGAGAAGGTTTCGGCCGGCGACGAGACCGATGACGTCCAGGACCTGGTCGATCACATGCGCCAAATGGAAACCAGCGGCCGCATCGACATGAGCGCCTTCCGCGGGGAGCGGAACGATGACGAAGAGGAAGGCCGCTACGGCGAGGCGGCGGAGGAGGAATAGGGTTCAGTCCGCCGCCTGGCGCTTCAATTCGTAGAGCAAGTCCAACGCCTCGCGCGGCGCCAGCGCATCCACGTCCAGAGCCTGGAGCCGCTCGCGCAATTCGTCGCACTGCTCTTCGGCAGCCTCCATCGCCGCGGCAAACAGCGGCAAGTCGCCCAGCCCCGCCGCCAGCCCGCCGGTTTCGGCGCGGCCCTTCTCCAATCGGTCGAGCACCGCCTTGGCCCGTGCGATGACGGGCGCCGGCACCCCGGCGAGCCGCGCGACCGCCAAGCCGTAGCTGCGGTCGGCCGGTCCTTCCGCGACTTCGTGCAGCAGGACCAGGTCGCCCTTCCACTCGCGGGCGCGGACGTGATGGAGCGACAGCGCCTCGCAGCTTTCCGCGAGCCGGGCGAGTTCGTGATAGTGCGTGGCGAAGAGGCAGCGGCAGCGGTTGGTGGAATGAACCGCTTCGACCACGGCCCAGGCCAGGGCCAGGCCGTCGTAGGTCGAAGTGCCGCGGCCGACCTCGTCGAGGATGACGAAGCTGCGCTCCGTCGCCTGGGCGAGGATCGCGGCGGTCTCGACCATCTCGACCATGAAGGTCGAACGGCCGCGCGCGAGGTTGTCCGAGGCGCCGACCCGGCTGAACAGGCGGTCGACCAGGCCGATCTTCGCCGCCTGCGCGGGCACGAAGCCGCCCGCCTGGGCGAGGAGGACGATCAGCGCGTTCTGGCGCAGGAAGGTCGACTTGCCGCCCATGTTGGGGCCGCCGACCAGCCAGAGACGGTCCTGGGGCGAGAGGCGGCAATCGTTGGCGACGAAGCGCTCGCGCCCCGCCCCGGCGAGCGCGGCCTCGACCACCGGATGCCGCCCGCCCTGGATGTCGAGGCAGGGTTCCTCGACGATCGAGGGCAAGGCCCAGCCGCCTTCCGCCGCCCGTTCGGCCTGTCCCGCCGCGACGTCGATCCGGGCCAGCGCCGCCGCGGTCGCCGCGATCTCGCGCCGGGCGGCGACCGCGGCAGCGACCAGTTCCTCGAAATGCGCCTCCTCGGCGGCCAGCGAATGCCCGCCCGCCTCGGCGATGCGGCTGGCCTCTTCGTGCAGCGCCAGCGCGTTGAAGCGCACCGCGCCGGCCATCGTCTGGCGGTGGGTGAAGCCGCTGTCGGGGCTCATCAGCCGATCGGCGTGCTTGGCCGGAACCTCGATGAAATAGCCCAGCACGCCGTTGTGGCGGATCTTGAGCGCGGCGATGCCGGTCTCGTCGCGGTACTTGGCCTCGAGCGCAGCGATGGCCCGGCGGGAATTGCCGGCGGTCGTCCGCAAGGCGTCGAGCGCGTGGTCGTAGCCCTCGGCGATGAACCCGCCCTGCCCGCGCTCGGTCGGCGGGGTCGGCACCAGGGCGCGGGCGTATAGATCGGTCAGGGCGCCGTGCCCGCCGAGCAAGGGCAGCAGATCGTCAAGAAGCGCGGGCCGATCCTCCCGGCGCTGGAGATGCTCCTGCACCCGTCGCGCTTCGCTGAGGCCGTCGCGCAGCTGGCCGAGATCGCGCGGAGAGCCCCGCCCGGCGACGACCCGGCCCAGCGCGCGGCCCAGGTCCGGCAGGGCGCGCAGCACGCCGCGCAGGTCCTGGCGCAGCAGCGCATCGTCGTGCAGCCAGGCGACCAGCGCCAGGCGGCGATTGATCGCCTGCGCATCGGTCAGCGGCGCCGAGAGGTCGTCGGCGAGCTGGCGCGCGCCGGCGCCGGTGACGCAGCGGTCGATCGCCTCGATCAGGCTGCCGCGCCGGCCGCCTTGGCTCGACACCAAGATCTCCAGACTGGCGCGCGTCGCCTCGTCCATCGCCAGGTGCGCCTCGCCTGCCCGGGCCTCGGGCGGCAGGAGCAGCGGGAGCTGGCCGCGTCCGACATGGTCGAGATAGGCGATCAGGCCGCCGGCCGCGGCGAGCATCGCCCGGCCGAACGATCCGAAGCCATCGAGCGTCGCCACGCCATGGATCGCCTTCAGCCGCGTCTCGCCCCCGTCGCTGGCGAAGTCGCGCCCGGGGCGCGGGATCGCATCGAGCGGGCCGTGTTCCCAGCCGTCGGGCACGACCAGTTCGCTCGCCCCCAGCCTTGCCAGCGCCGCGCCGAGCCGGTCGGCGGCGCATTCCTCCAGTTCCATCCGCCCGGTCGAGATGTCGCAGGCAGCCAGGCCGATGAGCCCGCGCACCTCGCAGACCGCGGCCAGCACGTTGGCGCGGCGCGGTTCGAGCAGGGCTTCCTCGGTCAGCGTGCCCGCCGTCACGAAGCGGACGATGTCGCGCGCCACCAGGGCCTTCGATCCGCCGCGCTTCTTCGCCTCCTCGGGCGTCTCGACCTGCTCGGCGATCGCGACGCGGCAGCCGGCCTTGATCAGCCGCGCGAGATAGCCCTCGGCCGAATGGACCGGCACCCCGCACATCGGGATCGGCGCGCCGGCGTGCTCGCCCCGGCTGGTCAGTGCGATGTCGAGCACCTGGGCGGCGGTCCGCGCATCGTCGAAGAACAGCTCGAAGAAGTCGCCCATGCGGTAGAACAGCAGGCAGTCGTCGGCCTGGGCCTTGAGCGCCAGGTACTGGGCCATCATCGGGGTCGCGGAGCCGGACATCGCGCGGGATTAGCCGGTGGCGCGGCGATTCGGGAGAGAGCCGGGCAAGCTTTCCCCGGCTCAGGCGGCTTGAGGCCGAGCGGGCCGGGTGTTAGCTGTCCTGTCGGCTAGACAGTCCGCGCGGCGGACGGGCCTTGAGGGGATTTTTCGAACATGAAGACAATGACGATCCTGGCCCTGGCGGCGGGACTGGTCCTGACCGGAAGCGCGAGCGCGCATGACGGCGACGCGACGCTGGCGGCGATCAACGCGGCCAAGCTGAACGGCTGCCCCGCCGGGCGGGCCCAGGCCAATGCCCGCACCGAAGCCTTCGGCGACTTCAAGGGCGTGACGATCGCGGAACTCGCCACCGTGCCGCAGAAGGGCGAGCCCCCGCGCCGGGTCCACCTGGTGCGCGTTACCGTGGCGCCGGGCGGCGTGATCGGCTGGCACGAGCACAGCGGCGACCAGGGCATGGCGATCCTGGTATCGGGCACCGCCACCGAACTGCGCAACGACTGCCGCGATCCGATCGAGCACAAGGCCGGCGACATCCTGCTCGAGAACGAGAATACCGCCCACGGCTTTCGCAACAGCGGCAAGGTGCCGGCGGTATTCCTCGTGGCCGGCGGCCTGCCGCGCGAGTGATCGCGGGTCCGCTCCGCGCGTCCGCCGTTGGCCGGGCGCGCGGAAAGCGCCGACTTCCCCTTTCGCCGCGCCGCAACATTCGTTACGGGCCAAAGCGAACCGGGGAGATTTTCCGTTGACCGACGAAACCAACGTCAAGTTTACCGAGCGCGAGGCGCTGTTCTACCACAAGACCATTCGCCCGGGTAAGATCGAGATCATTTCCTCGAAGCCGATGGCGACCCAGCGGGACCTGAGCCTCGCCTATTCGCCCGGCGTCGCCATCCCCGTCCAGGCCATCGCCGACGATCCCGCCACCGCCTACGACTATACCGCCAAGGGCAACCTCGTCGCGGTGATCTCCAACGGCACCGCCATCCTCGGCATGGGCAACCTCGGCGCGCTTGCCTCCAAGCCGGTGATGGAAGGCAAGGCGGTGCTGTTCAAGCGCTTCGCCGACGTCGATTCGATCGACATCGAGCTGGCCAGCGAGGACACCGACGCCCTGATCGAGGCCATCGCGATGATGGAGCCGAGCTTCGGCGGCATCAACCTGGAAGACATCAAGGCGCCGGAGTGCTTCATCATCGAGCAGGCCCTGCGCGAGCGGATGAAGATCCCGGTCATGCACGACGACCAGCACGGCACGGCGATCATCGCCGCCGCCGGCCTGGTCAACGCCTGCTTCATCACCGGCCGCAAGTTCGAGGACGTCAAGGTCGTGGTCAACGGCGCGGGCGCCTCGGCGCTGGCCTGCACGGCGCTGATCAAGTCGATGGGCGTGCGCCACGAGAACGTGATCGTCTGCGACACCCGCGGCGTGATCTACCGGGGCCGCGAAGGCGTCGACCAGTTCAAGTCGGCCCATGCGGTCACCACCGACAAGCGCACGCTTAAGGAAGCACTGGTCGGCGCCGACATCTTCCTGGGCCTGTCGGCCAAGGGCGCGGTCACGCAGGACATGGTCAAGGACATGGCCAAGGCGCCGATCATCTTCGCGATGGCCAATCCCGATCCCGAAATCACCCCACCCGACGCCAAGGCGGTGCGCCCCGACGCGATCGTCGCCACCGGGCGTTCGGACTACCCGAACCAGGTCAACAACGTCCTGGGCTTCCCTTTCATCTTCCGCGGCGCTCTCGACGTGCGGGCGACGGCGATCAACGAAGAGATGAAGATCGCCGCCGCCAACGCGATCGCCGCCCTGGCGCGCGAGCAGGTGCCCGAGGAAGTCGCGGCGGCCTATGGCAAGAACCACCAGTTCGGTCCGGACTACATCATCCCGGCGCCGTTCGATCCGCGGCTGATGGAGGTCGTGCCCTCGGCCGTCGCCAAGGCGGCGATGGATTCGGGCGTCGCCGGCAAGCCGATCGAAGACTTCGAAGCCTACCGCCTGAGTCTCAAGGCGCGGCTCAACCCGACGACCTCGGCTCTGACCAACGTCTATGCCCAGGCCAAGGCCGATCCCAAGCGCGTGGTCTTCGCCGAGGGCGAACAAGAGGTCGTCCTGCGCGCCGCGATCCAGTTCCGCGATTTCGGCTACGGCACTCCGGTGCTGGTCGGCCGCACCACCGCGGTGCGCGAAAAGCTGATCGAGCTCGGCATCGGCAATCCCGACGAGTTCGAAATCCACAACGCCGCGGATTCGCCCTTCGTGCCCGAGATGGTCGAGTACCTCTACAAGCGGCTTCAGCGGCGCGGGTTCATCGAGCGCGACGTGAAGCGGATGGTCAACAACGACCGCAACGTCTTCGCCTCGCTGCTCGTCGCGCTCGGCAAGGGCGACGCGATGATCTCGGGCCTGACCCGGCCTTTCGCCCAGACCATGCGCGAGGTGCGCCTGGCGCTCGACCCCAAGCCGGGCCAGATCGCCTTCGGCACCCACGTGATGGTCGCCAAGAACTACACCGTGTTCCTGGCCGATACGACGATCAACGAACGCCCGACCGCCGAGGACCTGGCCCACATCGCGATCGAAACCGCCGCGGTCGCGCGGCGCCTGGGCCACGAACCGCGCGTGGCCTTCCTGTCCTATTCGACCTTCGGCAATCCGGCGGGCAAGTGGCTGGAGACCATCCGCGACGCCGTCTCGATCCTCGACCAGCGCGAGGTGCCCTTCGAATACGAAGGCGAAATGTCGGCCGATGTCGCCCTCAATCCCAAGATCATGGCCAACTATCCGTTCCAGCGCCTGTCCGCGCCGGCCAACGTGCTGATCTTCCCCGGCCTGCAATCGGCCAACATCGCGGCCAAGCTGTTGCGCGAACTCGGTGGCGGGGCGACGATCGGCCCGATGTTGATCGGCATGGAAAAGCCGGTGCAGATCGCCCCGATGACGGCAATCGCCCCCGACGTTCTGACCTTGGCGGTGCTGGCTTCGGCCGGGGTAACGGGCTAGCCCAGCCCCCGTCCCGGCCGCGCCTAGCCCGAGGTCGCGCGGAAGCCTTCGATCCGCACCCGCTCGAAGGCCCGTCCCGCGTTCCCCCTATAGACCCGCTCAAGGTGGTCGATCAGGCCCCCCGCCCGGGATTTGACCAGCTGCATGTCCTCCAGCA
>JBQCGM010000055.1:0-13107 GCA_051955585.1 Novosphingobium sp. | reverse complement strand
GCCCCAAGAAACCGAAGCGGAAGCCCGAGATCATGTAGAAGAACGGGTTCAGGCGGCTGACCGTCTGGAATACCGGCGCGAGGGTGTCGATGACATAGAAGGTTCCTGACAACAGCGACAGCGGCGCGATGACGAAGTTGGTCACGGCGGCGTTGTGATCGAACTTTTCGGCCCAGAGCGAGCTCAGGAAGCCGAGCAGGCCCAGGAACAGCGAGCCCATCAGGCCGAACCAGACGACCGCCCAGGGATGGGCGACGTGAAGGCTGACTGCGGGCCAGAACAGCATGGCGAAGACCAAGGCCAGGCCGACCAGCACGGCGCGGGTCACCGCGGCCGAGATCATCGCCAGCATCAGCTCGGCTTCGGACAGCGGCGGCATCAGGAAATCGACGATCGTGCCCTGCAACTTACCCGAGAGGAACGAGAAGCTGGCATTGGCGAAGGCGTTCTGCATCATGCCCATCATGATCAGGCCCGGCGCGACGAAGGTCGCGAAGTTGACGCCCAGGACCATGCGGTCGCCGCGGCCCATCGCGACCGAGAAGATCACCAGGAAGAGCAGGGTGGTGATCGCCGGGGCCCAGATCGTCTGGGTCTGAACCTTGAAGAACCGGCGGACCTCCTTCATATAGAGAGTCCACAGCCCGAGCCGGTTGATCCGGCCGATCACGGGCACGCCCTGCGCCGGAAATTCGCGTTTCCTCGGTCCCGACCCTGACGAAGCGGTCGAGATCGGAGCGGCGGCGCGGGCTTGATCGGTCATCGCATGGCGACTATCGGCTGCACTTTCGCCTGGCAAGCGCGGATGCCGGCGACCAGAAAGGTAACGAGTTTTCATGAGCTGGACCGACGAACGCATCGAGAAGCTGACCAAGATGTGGGAAGGCGGCGCCACCGCCAGCCAGATCGCCGACGAGCTCGGCGGGGTCAGCCGCAACGCAGTGATCGGCAAGGCGCACCGCCTGGGCCTGAAGGCCCGCCCGTCTCCGGTGAAGGCCAACGAGAAGGTCGAGGCTCCGGTCGCCGCGCCGAAGCCGGCACCCAAGGCTCCGGCGCCCGACACGCCGCGCGTTGCGACGCCTGCGCCGCGGCCGGCTCCCGTGGCTCCGCCGCGTCCTGCGGCGCCTGTTGCCGCCGCGCTGCAGGGCGACGCGCCCGTTGCCCCGCAGCAGCCGCGGATCGTCTCGGTCGACCCGGGCGGCTTCCTCCGCCAAGGTCCGGGCGACCAGCAGGCCCCGATCCCGCCGGCTCCGCCGCGCCGCCTGGTGCCGGCCAAGCCGAGCCCGGAGATCGCCGACAAGACCAGCCTGCTCGACCTCAACGACCGCATCTGCCGCTGGCCGATGGGCCACCCGGGCGAGGCCGACTTCCACTTCTGCGGCGAGAAGGTGAACCCCGGGTTCCCCTATTGCGTCGAGCACTGCGGCCGGGCCTACCAGGCACAGCTCCCGCGCGGCGCGCGCCGGCCTCCTCCACCTATGCCGTTCGGCGGGCCGCGGGTCCGCTAGGCGGGTTGGCTGAGCGGGCCGCACCAAACTAGAATTCGTTCGTCATTCCCGTGAAGGCGGAAATCCACTTGCTGGCCTCGGTCCGGTCGAGGCGGTGCGAGATGGGACCCCGCCTTCGCGGGAATGACGGGCGTTGTTTATCTGTCAGGCAGCAACATCGCCCCCGTCGGGTTCGCCGGCGGAAGGCCGTGCTCGCGTTCCCAGGCCTCGGTCGCGTCGTAGCAGGCCTCGACGACGCTGGCGTAGGTCTCGCGGAAGTGGCGCCGCTGATCGGCGTGGTCGAAGGCGAAAGCGCGGTCGTGCTTGACGGCGTCGAGCACCATCGGCGCCACGTCCTCCGGGTGGTAGAAGGCGAGGGCGCTGTGCGGCGTCGCATTGCCGGTGAACTGGACTTCGGCGACTTCCTCCGGCCCGCCGAAGCGTTCCGGACGGTAGCGGCCGTTGTTCGCCTTCATGCCCGAGGCGACGCCGCCAGGGCAGTAGCTGGTGGTGCGGATCCCGTGCGGTTTCAGCTCCAGTGCCAGGTTCATCATCATGCCGATGATCCCGGCCTTGGCGGCGGAATAGGGGACGTGCTCGGGTAGCCAGCCCGGCAGCAGCCCGGCCATCGAGGCGGTCGCGCAGATATGGCCGCCGCCCGCCGCGATCATGCCCGGCAGAAAGGCGCGGGTCGTGTACATCACGCCCATCAGGTTGACCTGGACGATCCAGTCGACGTCCGCGTCGCTCATCTCGGCCAGCGGGGTGAACGAGGTGGCCCCGGCATTGGCGAAGACCAGGGTGGCCGGGCCGAGCGCTTTCGTCGCGGATTCGCGCATCGCGTTGACCGAGGCGCGGTCGCAGACGTCGCAATGCAGCGCCAGGGCATTACCGCCGGCCGCGCGGATCTCGGCCGCGACCTTCTCGGCATTGTCGAGGATGATGTCGGCGATGGCCACGCTGGCGCCCTGGCGGGCCAATTCCTTGGCCAGCCCCATCCCGATCCCGCTGCCGCCCCCTGTGACCACCGCGGCCCTGCCGGCGATTTCGGTCACTGCGCTTCTCCCACTGTGGTCACGTCACTTTCCCCACTTTCGTCATTGCGAGCCCTTCGACTGCCTTGCAGGCGCTCAGGATAAACTACGCGAAGCAATCCAGGGCGATTGCTCGCCACGCCCTGGATTGCTTCGTCGCTGCGCTCCTCGCAATGACGAATTCAGGGCATTCGAGACAGGTATTGGGGGCTAGGCCGAAACCGGCTCGGCCGAATGGGCTTTCAGCACCGGCATGACCTTGTCGGCGAAGCGCTTCATCTGATCGTAGACCCGCTCGTAGCTCATGCCTCCATAGCTGAAGTTGGCGATGATGTCGTAGTCGCCCACCGTGCTCTTGCGCATCCGGTCCTTCTCGATCAGCTGTTCGGGCGTGCCGATCAGGTTGCCGCCGATGTAGTCCTTGTAGGCCTTCTCCGGGCCGCCGGCGGCGTTCATCGCATCGCCCAGCGCGACGTAGGTGGCGTAGCTCGGCATGGTCTTGAAGTGCTCGCCGCCCCATTCGTAGTGGGTGGCGACCTGCTGGAACTGCGCGGCGAAGTAGCGGTCGGTATATTCGCCGACCTGCTCCTCGGTATCGACGCAGACCACGAAGTCGCTGATCACGAAGGGCGGGGCGCGCCTGCCGTGCTTGGCCTCGAAGATCTCGCGGTAGCGCTCGATCTCGGCCATCGAATAGGACCAGTCGCCCTGGCTGAAGCGCAGGGCCTTTAGGCCGTAGTCGGCGGCGACCTCGGCCGAGCTGGGCGACATCGAGACCATCAGCATCCTCTCGCGGGTCCAGCCCTCGGGGCGGGGGCGGATCTCGACTTCGGGCTGCTGGAAGTGCCTGGTGTTCGCCTTGACCGTGCCGGTCTCGAGCCCGTCCATGATGATCAGCGCGGCCTCGTCGAACATCTCGCGGCTGTCGGCGATGTCCTGGCGGAAACCGGCGAACTCGCGCCGCGCCGCGCCGCGGCCCATGCCGAGGACGACGCGGCCCTCGGAGAGGGCATCGAGCATGGCGACCTTCTCGACCACGCGGAGCGGATCGTTCCACGGCAGGATCACCGCGGCGGGCATCAGCTTGATGGTCTTGGTCCTGGCAGCGACATAGCTCAGCGCCTGGAGCGGGTCGGGGCAGGCGGCATAGTCGGTGAAGTGATGCTCGACCATGGCGGCGAAATCGAAGCCCATCGCTTCGGCCTCGATCGCGATCTGGGTCTCCTTCCGGAAGAACTCCATGTCGGACATGCCGTGGAGGTTCTGGAAGCCGAGGTGGACGCCGATCTGCATTGAGCCTCTCCCGCTGCCGATGCCGGTGCCCCGACTCGGACTTTGGGGCGAGGCTATAATACCACCTGATGCGTTTCAATATGATCGAACCGGGCTGTCTGACCGTTACCCGGGATTTGATTGGGGGTTCACTTCCCTTGGGGCTCCCGCGAAGCCGCGAAGAGGTTGCGCCGATCTCCTTCACGCCTTCGCGTGAGGTAATCCCGGGCGGCATCGGTGCGAAGAAGCGGGAGCTCGGGTCAAGCCCGGATGACGAGGAAAGTTGTCGCCAACGGGTCGTTTCGGACAATACGCTTTTAGCCCGAATAGCGAGCTCCAGCCTAAACCAGCAAGTGAAACGCCGTGAACATCCCGCCGATGACCAGCCCAAAGGCCATGATCATGATGCCGGCGATCCGTAGCACGTAGGCAAGGGGATCGTCGTCATCGCCGGCCAGGCGCGGTGGCGCAGGCCGTCGAAGCAGCTTGCGAACCCATGCCTGCCGGAACGCCAGCATGAAGCCTGCGACGGCCAGGACGAGCCCGAGCGCTATCGGCAGGACATAGTGCAAGTCCATCGCTCATCTCCTGCGCGACCGGCCCCGTGTCATCGGGTCCGGCTTCGGCCGCCTCTTCCAGCCGGGAGGCGTGACCGGCTTCGGCTGGCTGGTGCCGATGCCCATCGCCCCGGCCTTCTGCCGGGCAAGCCCCGAGGTGTCGGCCCGCGTGGCGTCCTCGGCGCTAGCGCCGCTTCTGATCAGGTTGATCGCATCGCGCAAGCGGCGGGCCTCCTCGAAGTCCATGGCTTCGGCCGCCGCCGCCATCCGGCGCTCCAGGTCTTCGGTCGTTGCGCTCATCCTAGCCCAACCGGACAAGCTGCCGCCGGTTCCGCTGCTGACGATTTCTGCCAATTCCCATCCGTCCCATCCCACGCTAGGCAGCGCGCAAAGGAGATTCACGATATGGCGCGTTCGATTATCGTAACCGGGGGCTTCGGCATCCTGGGCCAGGCCGTGGCTGCGGCCTTCGCGGCGCAGGGGGACAAAGTGGCGAGGATCGACTTCGCAGCCAGCGCCAAGGCGGCGATCCCCGGCGCGCTCGACATCGGTGGGGTCGACCTGACCGACGCCGCCAAGACAGCGGCGGCGATCGATCAGGTGGTCTCGGCCCATGGCGGAATCGACGTGCTGGTCAACGTCGCGGGCGGCTTTACCTGGGAGACGCTGGAGGACGGCTCGATCGATAGCTGGGCGCGGATGCAGGCGATGAACCTGACGAGCAACGCCACGATCACCAAGCGGGCCCTGCCGCACCTGATCGCCGCAAATGAGGCGCGGGTCATCAATATCGGCGCCGGTGCGGCGATCAAGGCGGGGGTGGGGATGGGCGCCTATGCCGCCTCCAAGTCCGGCGTGCACCGGCTGACCGAAGCCCTCGCCGAGGAGCTCGCGGGCAAGGGCGTGACCGTGAATGCGATCCTGCCCTCGATCATCGACACGCCGACCAACCGCGCCGACATGCCCGACGCCGATTTCTCGCAATGGGTGAAGCCCGAGGCGATCGCCGCGGTGATCTTGTTCCTCGCCTCGCCCGCCGCCGCCGCGGTGACCGGCGCGCTGATTCCCGTGACGCGCGGGGTCTGAGCGGATGGGCATCGTTCTCGCGGCGCTCGCCGCCGCAGCGGTCGCTACGCCCACCGCCCCGGTGGCCAATCCGGCGATCATCAAGCTGCCGCTGCAGCCGATCGTCCCGGCGATCCAGCGCGCCTGCACGACCACAACCGCCTCAGGCCTCGGCTATGCCATGCTGCGCCCGGCCGCCGGAGCCAAGCCGGTCGCCGGCGACGTCGCGCTGGTCGGCTATATCGGCTACCTTTCCGCCACGGGCGAGGTGTTCGACCAGAGCCCCGCCGCGCCGCTGCCGGTCGATGGGGTGATCCCGGGCTTCGCCGAGGGGTTGAAGCTGATTCCGGTCGGTGGGGTCTACCGGCTCTGCGTTCCCGCCGCACTGGGCTACGGCGCCACGGCGACCGGTTCGATCCCGGCCAATTCGGATCTCGTCTTCCAGGTCGAGCTGTTCGATAAGAAGACCGAGGCTGAGGTCCAGGCCATGCAGGCCGAGGCAGCGAAGCCGCAGGCTGTTGCGGCGCCTGCGCCTTGAGCTGCGTTCTCCCCTTTAGAGGAGAGATATGAAGGCTTGCAGGCTTGCCTGCTAGCCGAAGGTGAGCGGGGAGTTTGGGCAGGTTCCCCTCTCCCAATCCTCTCCGCCTGAAGGGGAGAGGGCTATTAGCGCCCCTATTCACTGGTCCTTCAGGAATCCGCTCCCTATACCTTGCCGATGCATCTGAAATCGCGCGCGTTCCGCTCCGTCGTCTCCGTCCTGTCGCTGCTTTCGCTCGCCGGTGCCGGCGTGGCGGAGGCGCAAGCCCCGGCACGGACCGCCATCGCCTCGGCGACGACGCCTTGGCTCTACCGCGGCAGCGATGTGCCGCAGGATCCGGAATGGCTGTTCGGCGAGCTGCCCAACGGCTTGCGTTATGCCGTGCGCAAGAACGGCGTGCCGCCGCGCCAGGTTTCGATCCGCATCCGGATGGACGTCGGCTCGCTCTACGAGAAACCCGAGGAGAGCGGCTATGCCCATTTGCTCGAGCACTTGGTCTTCCGCCAGTCCAAGTACCTGGCGGAGGGCCAGGCGATCCCGACCTGGCAGCGGCTCGGTGCGGGCTTCGGCAGCGACACCAATGCCGAGACCACGCCGACTCAGACGGTGTTCAAGCTCGACCTGCCCGACGCGACTCCGGCGGCGCTGGACGAATCCTTCAAGCTGCTCTCGGGTATGATGATTGCTCCGACGCTGAGCGAGGCGAACATCCGCACCGAGGTGCCGATCGTCCTGTCCGAAATGCGCGAGCGCGGCGGCACGGCGCAGCGCGTTGCCGACGCCAACCGAGCGACGCTCTACGCCGGGCAGCCGCTCGCCGATCATTCGCCGATCGGCACGGTCAAGACGCTCGAGGCCGCCAACCAGGCCTCGGTCCGCGCCTTCCACGCGCGCTGGTACCGGCCCGAGAGCGCGGTGATCGTCGCCGCGGGCGATATCGATCCGGGCCAACTCGCGGGCTTGGTGAAGAAGTACTTTTCCGACTGGCCGAGCGCCGGCCCCGCCACCCCGCCGCCCAGCTTCGGCGATCCCAAGCCGCCCAAGGGGGCGAAAGGCGTCGCCCCGGTAGGGGAGACGACCGTCCTGGTCGAACCCGACCTGCCGCGCGGCATTACCTACGCCGTCCTGCGCCCCTGGCGTCCGGTCAACGACACCATCGCCTACAACCAGGGCCTGATGATCGACCGGCTCGGCCTGGCCATCATCAACCGCCGGCTGGAGCAGCGCGCCCGCGCCGGCGGCAGCTTCCTCTTCGCCCAGGTCGATCAGCAGGACGTCAGCCGCTCGGTCGACGCGACCTTCGTCTCGATCACCCCGATCGGCGACGACTGGCAGGCCGCGCTCCGCGACGTTCGCGCGGTGATCGCGGAGGCCCAGGCGACCCTCCCGACCAAGGAGGAAATCGCCCGTGAGGTCGCGGACATGAACGTCGCCTATGAATCGATGGTCGAGCAGAAGGCGCTGCTGCCGGGCTCCAAGGTGGCCGACGACATCGTCTCCGCCGTGGACATCCGTGAGACGGTAGCCTCGCCCGAGACCGTGCTCGACATCCTGCGCCGCACCCTCCCCATGTACACGCCGCAGGCCGTCCGCCAGCACACCCGCCAGCTGTTCAGCGGCACGGTGACGCGCGCGATCTACGTCACGCCGAACAAGGCCGATGGCGATAGCATGGCGCTGCGCAAGGCACTGACCGCTCCGGTCCTGGCACGTTCCACGGTTCGTACCAACGCGGCGCAGGTTTCGTTCGACAAGCTGCCGCCGCTTGGCCAGCCGGGCAAGGCCGTCGCGACCCCGACCGGCCTCCTCGCGATCGAGCAGGTCGACCTTGGAAATGGGGTCAAGGCCCTGATCTGGCCCACCAAGGACGATCCCGGCCGGGTTACGGTCAAGGTCCGGTTCGGCACCGGCCAGCGCGCCTTCGCGCCGGCCGACGCGGCCTACATGGCGCTGGGCGACATGGCCCTGGTCAGCTCGGGCGTCGGCCCGCTCGGTCAGGAAGAGCTGGAGCGGATCACCTCGGGGCGCAAGATGGGCTTCGAATTCAAGATCGCCGACGAGGACTTCACTTTCGCCGCGAATACTCGTGCGGCGGACCTTGACGACCAACTGTACCTTTTCGCCGCGAAGTTCGCGACGCCGCGGTGGGATACCAACCCCTTCCTGCGCGCCAAGGCCGCGGCGCGTCTGCAGTACGAGGCCTTCTCGACCTCGCCGCAGGGCGTGCTGGAACGCGACCTCAAGTTCTACCAGCATGGTCGCGACCCGCGCTTCGCCACGCCGACGCCGGCCGAGATCGAGGCGGCGACCCCCGAGCGCTTTCGCGAGCTCTGGCAGCGGGCTCTCCAGCAAGGACCGATCGAGGTCCACGTGTTCGGCGACTTCGACCGAGCCAAGACCCTCGCCGCCCTGGAGCGGACCTTCGGAGCATTGGCACCACGCGCACCGCTGGCCGCTTTTGCCACGACGCCCTCTCCCGTGCCGCCGGCTTCGACCGCGCCGGTCGTTCTGACCCACCGGGGCGATGACAACCAGGCCGCGGCTCTGGTTTCCTGGCCGACCGGCGGCGGCATGGCCGGCGTTCACGAATCGCGCCGCCTGCAGATCCTGTCGGACCTCTTCACCAACCGGCTGCTGGCGGCGATGCGCGAGAAGCTGGGGGCGAGCTATGCACCGCAGGTCTTCACGACCTGGCCCCTTGATCTGCCCAATGGCGGCGCGGTGACCGCGCTCGCCCAGTTGCAGCCGCAAGCCGTGCCGGAGTTCTATCGCATTGTCGATGAGATCGCCGCCGATCTGACGACGAAGCCCGCCACGCCTGAAGAACTCGCACTGGTGATCGAGCCGCTCCGCCAGCAGATCACCCGCGCCTATACCAGCACGGCGTTCTTCATGGCCCAGATCGAAGGCGGAACCGAGGATCCTGCGCGCTATGCGGCGGTGCGGTCGATCATGAGCGACTACACTCAGATCACTCCGGCCGAGGTCCAGGCCCTGGCCCAGCGCTACCTGATCCGCGGCAAGTCCTGGCGCCTGGCGGTGATCCCGCAGGGACAGACGCTTGCTACCACCGCCGCTGGCCAGGGGGCTGCCACCCGCTGAGGGTGAAAACAGAGCGCCCGGACGCTATATGGCTTCACCGATCAGCAGGATCGGATTTGCCGGTTTTGCAATCGGCGGCGCGCGGCGCTATTGGCCGCCGCTTGCAAAGGAGCACATGAAGTGGCGAGTAACTGGACACCCGACGGCTGGAAGACCCGCGAAGCGCGGCATCTTCCCGCCTATGAAGACGCCGGAGCGCTGAGCGCTGTCGAGGCGACCCTGTCCAAGTTCCCGCCGCTGGTCTTCGCGGGCGAAGCCCGTGCGCTGAAGGCGGATCTCGCCGAAGTGGCCCAGGGTCGTGGCTTCCTGCTCCAGGGCGGGGACTGCGCCGAAAGCTTCGCCGAGTTCCACCCGGACAACATCCGCGACACCTTCCGCGTGCTGCTGCAGATGGCGGTCGTCCTGACCTTCGCCAGCAAGCAACCGGTAGTGAAGGTCGGCCGCATCGCCGGCCAGTTCGCCAAGCCGCGCTCGGCGCCGACCGAGACATCGGGCGGCGTCGAGCTGCCGAGCTATCTAGGCGACATCATCAACGGCGTCGAGTTCGACGGTGCTACCCGCCGCAACGATCCCGAGCGGATGCTGCGCGCCTACAGCCAGTCGGCGGCGACGCTGAACCTGATCCGTGCCTTCGCGAGCGGCGGCTATGCCAACCTGCGCCAGGTCCACCAATGGACGCTCGACCATATCGGTCGCAGCCCCTGGGCGACCAAGTTCACCGACCTGGCCGACCGCATTGGCGAGGCGCTGGACTTCATGGCGGCTTGCGGGGTCGATCCCTCGACCGTACCGCAGCTGCAGGGCACCAGCTTCTATACCAGCCACGAGGCGCTGCTTCTTCAGTACGAAGAAGCGCTGACCCGTCGGGATTCGCTGACCGGCGATTGGTACGACTGCTCCGCCCACATGCTGTGGATCGGCGACCGCACGCGCTTCGAAGGCTCGGCCCACGTCGAGTTCCTGCGCGGCGTCGGCAATCCGATCGGCATGAAGTGCGGACCCAGCCTGGAGCCCGATGCGCTTCTCAAGATGCTGGACACGCTGAACCCGGCGCGCGAACCAGGCCGCATGACGCTGATCAGCCGCTTCGGCCATGACAAGGTCGAGGAAGGTCTGCCCAAGCCGGTCCGCGCAGTGAAGCGCGAAGGCCATCCGGTGGTCTGGTCGTGCGATCCGATGCACGGCAACGTCATCAAGTCGGACTCGGGCTACAAGACCCGGCCGTTCGACCGGATCCTGACCGAGGTGAAGGGCTTCTTCGCGGTCCACCGGGCCGAGGGCACGCACGCGGGCGGCATCCACATCGAGATGACCGGCCAGGACGTGACCGAGTGCACCGGCGGCGCCGTGGCGATCACCGACGAGGCGCTGGGCGACCGTTACCACACCCACTGCGATCCGCGGCTCAACGCGGCGCAGTCGATCGAGTTGGCCTTCCTGCTCGCCGACGAGCTCAACCTCGAGGCCGGCGCGCGCGCGAAGAAGGCGGCATGATCAAGCGAGAGCTGCTGGGGACCGCGCAGGTTCCCGGCGGCGAACTGCTCGAGCTCTATTCGCACGATCGCGATTTCATGATCGTGCTCGCCCGCAACGAGCTGATGTCGACCCGGATGCGCGGCTCGGAAGAGGCACTGGCGACGATGGCGATCGATCGGCTGGGGCGAGGCAAGGACCTGCGCCTGCTGATCGGCGGCTACGGCATGGGCTTCACCCTGCGCGCGGCGCTCGCCCACCTCGGACCGAGGGCACACGTCACCGTGGCCGAACTGGTACCCGAGATCATCGAATGGGCCCGCGGGCCGATGGCCGAAGTCGCTGCCGGCTGCCTCGACGATCCGCGCGTCCTGCTGCGCCAGGGCGACGTCGCCAATACGATCGACCTCGCCGCGGGCGATTACGACGCGATCCTGCTCGACGTGGACAACGGCCCCGACGGCCTGGTCCGCGAGGACAACAACCGGATCTATTCGAAGGCCGGCCTCCAAGCCGCCAAGCGCGCGCTGGCGCCCCGCGGAATCCTGGCGATCTGGTCGGCCGGACCGGACCTCCGGTTCAAGGCCCGCCTCGAACGGGCGGGCTTCGCGGTCGACGAGGTGAAGGTCAGCGCCCGGGGCAACGGCAAGGGCGCCAAGCACGTCATCTGGTTCGCCCGGAAGGGGTGACGTCTCAACACCTCGTCATCCCCGCGAAGGCGGGGATCCACCTCCGAGGCGTGGATTTAGCTGCCACCTTTCGAGATGGGTTCCCGCATTCGCGGGGATGACGAAGGGACCTTACTTCGGCGGCATGCGGATCGCGCCGTCGATGCGGATCAACTGGGCATTGATGTAGGTGTTGCGCGCCAGCTCGAGCACCAGGCTGGCGAACTCCTCCGGATTGCCGAGGCGCTTGGGGAACGGGACGGCCTTGCCGAGGTTCTCGTAGACTTCGGGCGCGTGCTCCTTGACGCGGAGCATCGGCGGGGTGGCGAAAGTGCCGGGCAGGATCGCGTTGACGCGGATGCCGAGGTCCATGAGGTCGCGGGCCATCGGCAGGACCATCGAGTTCACCGCGCCCTTGCCCGCGCCGTACATCACCTGGCCGACCTGGCCGTCCTGCGAGGCGGCCGAAGAGGTCAGGATGATCGCGCCGCGCTCGCCGTCGTCGTTCAGCGGATCGGCATTGGCCATGCCCAGCGCGGCGATCGAGGCGATCCGGTAGGTGGCCGTGGCGATGCCCTCCATCGAGCGCGCGAAGCCCTCGGTCGGGGCGCGCTTGTAGCCGCCCGTCGCCTTGTCGAAGCCGACGGTCTTGCCGCCGCCTGCGACGATCGCGCAGTGGACCACCACGCGCTCCTGACCGTGCGCGGCGCGGGCCTTGTCGAACCCGGCGAGGACCGAATCCTCGTCCATGATGTCGACCTTGCAGAACACCCCGCCGATCTCCTGCGCGAGCGCCTCGCCGGCCTCCTCGCTGAGATCGAAGATCGCGACCTTGACGCCGGCGGCGGCCAGGGCCTGGGCGCTGGCGCGGCCAAGGCCCGAGGCGCCGCCGGTGACGACCGCGGCGATGGTGTTGTCGATCTTCATGCTCGATTCTCCTGAATGTCGGCGCGGCGCTCAGCCGGCGCGGAAATGCTGCATCGTGCCGCCATTGCCGAAGTAGGGACCGGCGGCGGCGATGAACGCCTGGAAATGCTCGCTGTCCTTGGCCGCCGCGTGGGCCTCGACCGAGTCCCATTCGACCAGGAACAGCACGTTGCCGGGGTTCTCGACCCCGGGGAGCACCTTGACCGAGCGGCAGCCGGGGCAGGCCAGCAGGTGGGCCGTGCCCCCGTCGTCCATCGCCTTGACCAGTGCGGCGGCATTGTCGTCCTTGGCGGCGACGATTGCGATCTCGAGATCCATGGCGTCCTTCCTTGTCGGCGCGGGTCATGCCGCGCGGGCCGGCCTAGCGCAATCCGCCGCGGCGATGTTGTCAGGCGTCGAAGCCGGGAAACAGCCGCTCGGCCTTGCGGAGGAAGGCAGGCCAGAGCCGCTGTTCCGCGATCATGTCGGCCCATGCGGGCGTCGCCATCGCGTTCATCCGCTCGATCGCATGGGCTTGCGGCAGGTGCAGGGGGCGGCCCATTGCGAGGGTCTTGACCTGTGCGGTGCAGGCCCATTCCAGCGCGCTGATCCGTGCGAAGGCACTGGCGACCGAGCGGCCGACCGCCAGGGTGCCGTGATTGCGCAGGATCATCATGTGCTTGTCGCCGATGTCGCGCTGCAGCCGCTCGCGTTCCTCGTCGGGCGACACCACGCCTTCGAACTCGTGACAGGCGAGGTCGCTCCACACCATCAGCGCGTTCTGGCTGAGCGGCAGCAGTCCTTCCTCCAGCGACGAGACCGCCACGCCGTCCTGGCTGTGGAAGTGGATGGCGCAGTTGATGTCGGGCCGGCCGGCCAGAACCGCGCTGTGGACGGCGAAGGCGGCGGGATTGAGGAAGCAGCCCTCGGGCATTTCGAGCACGTTGCCGGCGAGGTCCATCCGCATCAGGCTGGAAGCGGTGATTTCCTCGAACAGCAGGCCGA
>JBQCGM010000054.1:0-4662 GCA_051955585.1 Novosphingobium sp. | reverse complement strand
ACCCCGCTTCTCGACACGCTGTCCTTGCCTGCGGATTTGCGGCGTTTGGAGCCATTGCGGCTGCGGGAGGTTGCGGACGAGGTACGCGCGGAGATGATTTCGGCGGTGGGCTCGACGGGGGGTCACCTGGGTTCGGGTCTTGGGGTGGTGGAGCTGTCGGTGGCGCTGCACTATGTGTTCGCCACGCCGGAGGACAAGCTGGTGTGGGACGTGGGGCACCAGGCCTATCCGCACAAGATCCTGACCGGGCGGCGGGATCGGATCCGCACGCTGCGCCAGCCGGGGGGGCTTTCGGGCTTCACCAAGCGCAGCGAGAGCGAGTACGATCCGTTCGGCGCGGCGCATTCGTCGACCTCGATCTCGGCGGCGCTGGGCTTTGCCGTGGCCAACAAGCTTTCGGGGAGGCCGGGCAAGGGCATCGCGGTGATCGGCGACGGCTCGATGAGCGCGGGCATGGCCTACGAGGCGATGAACAACGCGAAGCAGGCGGGCAACCGCCTGGTGGTGATCCTCAACGACAACGACATGTCGATCGCCCCGCCGGTGGGGGGCCTGTCGGCCTATCTGGCGCGGCTGGTTTCCTCGCGGCCGTTCCTCGAGCTGCGCGAGCTGGCCAAGCGGATTTCCAGGAAGCTGCCCGAGCCGCTGCACCACGCCGCCAAGAAGACCGACGAGTTCGCGCGCGGCATGGCGATGGGCGGCACCCTGTTCGAGGAGCTGGGCTTCTACTACGTCGGGCCGATCGACGGCCACAACCTCGACCACCTGATCCCGGTGCTCGAGAACGTGCGCGATGCCGCCGAAGGACCCTGCCTGGTCCATGTCGTGACGCAGAAGGGCAAGGGCTATGCCCCGGCCGAGGCGGCGGCCGACAAGTACCACGGGGTCGGCAAGTTCAACGTCGTCACCGGCGAGCTGGCCAAGGCCGCGGCCGGGCCGCCGAGCTACACCGGGGTCTTCGCCCAGGCCCTGATCGCCGAGGCTAGCCGTGACGAGACCGTCTGCGCGATCACCGCGGCGATGCCCTCGGGCACCGGGCTCGACAAGTTCGGCCAGGCCTTCCCGGCACGGACCTTCGACGTCGGCATCGCCGAGCAGCACGCGGTGACCTTCGCCGCGGGCCTCGCCGCGCAGGGCATGCGCCCGTTCTGCGCGATCTATTCGACCTTCCTCCAGCGCGCCTACGACCAGGTGGTCCACGACGTGGCGATCCAGAACCTGCCCGTGCGCTTCGCGATCGACCGGGCCGGGCTCGTCGGCGCCGACGGCTGCACCCATGCCGGCGCCTTCGACGTCGCCTATCTCGCCACCCTGCCCAACATGGTGGTCATGGCCGCCGCCGACGAGGCCGAGCTGGTCCACATGACCCACACCGCGGCGCTGTACGACGACGGGCCCATCGCCTTCCGCTATCCGCGCGGCAACGGCACCGGCGTGCCCCTGCCCGCCGCGCCCGAGCGCCTCGCCATCGGCAAGGGCCGGATCGTCAAGGGCAGCGACAAGAACGGCAGGATCGCGATCCTCTCCCTCGGCACGCGGCTCGGCGAGGCGCTCAAGGCCGCCGACCAGCTCGAGGCCAAGGGGCTCGCCACCACCGTCGCCGACCTGCGCTTCGCCAAGCCGCTCGACGAGGACCTGATCCGCAAGCTGATGAGCACCCACGAGGTCGTCATCACCATCGAGGAAGGCGCGGTCGGCGGCCTCGGCGCCCACGTCCTCACCCTGGCCAGCGACCACGGCCTCACCGACGCCGACGGCCCCAACCCCCGCCTCAAGATCCGCACCATGCGCCTGCCCGACACCTTCCAGGACCACGACGACCCAACCCGCCAATACGACGAGGCCCGCCTCAACGCCCCGCACATCGTCGATACCGCACTCAAGGCACTCCGATGGAACGAAGCGGGTGCGACCGGGTTGAAGGCCTTGACCCTATGAGCATGCTCCTCGCCGCCGCCGTCCTCGCCGCCGGGCCGATCACCTTCGAGATCGGCAACGTGCGCAATGCGCGGGGCAAGATCCTCGTCGCGGTCTGCCCGCAGAACAAGTTCCTCAAGGAGGACTGCGCCTACAACGGCGAGGCGCCGGCGCGGCCCGGGACGGTGACGGTGACGGTGCCGAACGTGCCGGCCGGCGACTATGCGGCCCAGGCATTCCACGACGAGAACGGCAACGAGGACGTCGATCAGAATTTCATCGGAATTCCCAAGGAAGGGGTCGGCTTCTCGCGCGATGCGCGGATCGTGTTCGGTCCGCCGAAGTGGCGCGACGCGCACTTCATCCACCACGGCGCGCCGGCGGTGATGCGGGTGCGGCTACGCTACATGACCGGGGCGAGCGGGCCGCCCGCACCCCGGCGCAAGTAGGCGCTTGGGCTCTATCCGCCCACCGCGGCTCGGGCGGTCAGGCGATTGAGGTGGCCGATCAGCGCACTGGCGCCGCCGGTCTTCATTACCCGGTCGAAGTCGGCACGGCGCGTGGCCAGCTGGCTAATTGCACTGCGATAATAGACATCGATGATCTTCCACTGGGCACCGTTCTGGCGCAGCCGGTAGTTGAGCAGCTCGTTGGTCCGGCCCGAGTTCAGCGTGGTGCGAACCAACTTGTCCGTGCCGCGGGTCTCGACGGTGCCCATGATGAACTTCTCTCCGCCGTAGCTGTTGAAGTTCTTCGCATACTGGGCGACCGTCAGGTTGCGGAAGGCCTGGACCAACGCGGCCTGCTGCGCTGCGGGGATCGTCGACCAGGCCGGCCCCACCGAAAGGCGCGCCATCAGCGGGATGTCGAAGGTGCGATCGACGACCGGACCGATCGCGCGAGCGCGAGCCGCGTGGTTGCCGCCCGACTTCATCAGGGCGAGCAGCGCGCCGTGAAAGCCCTGGATCGCGTCCTGGCCGGGGTCGGCGGCGAAGGCGGCGCTAGGCACGGCGGCGACGGTAACGGCGGCGGCAAGGGCAAGCGACAGGCTACGATTCATCGGTCGATCTCTCAATTCGGCGGCCGGCGGCCAAGATGCCGCCGCCTTAGGCTCCCGGGAATTTCCCCCGGGTGAACGATCCCGATAGCGCTCTTGCGTGTATCCGCAAGGCCGCTCTCCCAGACTCCCGGGCCCTAATCGACCAACAAAGCTTGACGATCCGAGCGAAATTGGCTCCTAGGCGGACAAGGCTGGCAGAATTGCGGGCGCGGGACGGACGCGCCAGGGTCGAAGCCCAGCGAGGAGTGAGTGAATGACGATACCCCTGAGCCAGGCCGTGCGGATCGGCGGCCATGCGATCAGGAACCACATCAAGGGCGGCAAGTATCCGCTCGTGCTGATGCTGGAACCGCTCCTGCGCTGCAACCTGGCCTGCAAGGGCTGCGGCAAGATCGACTATCCCGACGCCATCCTCAACCGCCGCCTGTCCTATGACGACTGCATGCAGGCGATCGAGGATTGCGGCGCGCCGGCGGTCTCGATCGCGGGCGGCGAGCCGCTGCTCCACCGCGACATGCCGAAGATCGTGCAGGGCTATATCGAGCGCAAGAAGTTCGTGATCCTGTGCACCAACGCGCTGCTGCTCAAGAAGAAGATCGACGACTACAAGCCCTCGCCCTTCTTCACCTGGTCGATCCACCTCGACGGCGACAAGCAGATGCACGACGCCGCGGTGAGCCAGGACGGCGTCTACGAAGTGGCGCTCGAAGCGATCCGCCTGGCCAAGGCCAAGGGCTTCCGCACCCAGGTCAATTGCACGGTGTTCAACGACGCCAGCCCCGAACGCCTGGCTGCCTTCCTCGACCTGATGAAGGTCGAAGGCGCCGAAGTGACGATCTCGCCGGGCTATGCCTACGAGCGCGCGGCCGACCAGCAGCACTTCCTCAACCGCGAGAAGACCAAGACCCTGTTCCGCGACCTCCTGGCCCGCGGCAACGGAGGGAAGAACTGGGCCTTCACCAATTCCCCGCTGTTCCTGGACTTCCTGGCCGGCAACCGCTCCTACGAATGCACCCCCTGGTCGATGCCGCTGCGCACCGTCTTCGGCTGGCAGAAGCCCTGCTACCTGGTCGGCGAAGGCTACGTCGAGACCTTCCAGGAGCTGATGGAAGGCACCGACTGGGACCAGTACGGCGTCGGCAAGTACGAGAAGTGCTCGGACTGCATGGTCCACTGCGGCTTCGAGGGCACCGCGGCCAAGGAAGGCCTGCGCCGGCCGCTCGAATTCCTCAAGGTGGCGATGAAGGGCATCCGCACCGAGGGTCCGATGGCGCCCGACATCGACATCTCGGGCGCCCGCCGCGCCGAGGACGTGCACATGACCCACGTCGAGGCCGAGATGGAAAAGATCAAGCGCGAGGACCCCGAAGGCTACCGCCGGGCGACGCGCGCGGCCTGAACTTTCCGGTTGGAGTCAGAAGGGGCGCGGACCGCAGGGGTCCGCGCCCTTTGTGATTCGGGCAGCGGCAGAGGGATGGGTTCACCCGGAGCCTGGGCACGGAAGATCGCCCGCCGGCGAGCGCGGGATAACGCCAGGGTAGAAAACGCAGGCGGGGTACGGCCGGCGCGGAGGTGCCTGGGTTTGCTAGGCCCAGGCGGGCTTGCGTGTGTGTCGCGGCGAACGGCCGGTAGGGTCACGCACCCGCCGGCTCGGCCCCTTGCAGGACCGACGCTGGGTAGAACGG
>JBQCGM010000053.1:0-14343 GCA_051955585.1 Novosphingobium sp. | reverse complement strand
CTATTCGCGCGCCACGCTGGAGCGCCACGCCCGTGTCTTCCGCGCGGCGCTGTCCGCCCTCCCGCGGTATCACATCGCCTTCGCGGTGAAGTCCAACCCCAACCTGGCCGTCCTCAAGGTGCTGGCCAAGGAGGGCTACGGCGCCGATGTCGTTTCGTGGGGCGAGATGGAGCGCGCATTGGCCGCCGGGATGCCGGCGAGCGATGTCGTGTTTTCCGGCGTCGGCAAGACCCGGCGCGAACTCACCCAGGCGCTCGAAGCGGGGGTCGGCCAGTTCAACCTCGAGAGCGAGGAGGAGGGCGTCGAGCTCGCCGAGATCGCGCGCGGGCTCGGCAAGCGCGCCGTGGCGACGCTGCGGGTCAACCCCAATGTCGACGCCAAGACCCACGCCAAGATCTCCACCGGCAAGGCGGAGAACAAGTTCGGCGTGTCCTATGACAAGGCCGCGGGGATCTACGCCAAGCTCTCCGCGCTCGACGGGCTGGAGATGCGGGGTCTCGCGGTCCACATCGGCAGCCAGATCACCGACCTCGCGCCCAGCCGCGCCGCCTTCGTCAAGATGGGCGAACTGATGCGCGAGCTTCGCGGCGCGGGCCTGACGGTCACTCACATGGATCTCGGCGGTGGTCTCGGTGTGCCGTACCGGCTGGGCGAGACCTTGCCCGAACCCGCGGAATACGGGGCCTTGGTGGCGGAGGTCACGCAGGACTGGGACGCGACGATCATGTTCGAGCCGGGCCGGGTGATTACCGGCAATTCGGGCGTTCTGGTCACCGAGGTGATTCGCGTGAAGCCTGGCGTTTCCGCGCCTTTCGTCGTGGTCGACGCGGCGATGAACGACCTCGTCCGGCCCGCGATGTACGAGGCCTGGCACGATTTCGTCGCGGTACGGCCGAACGGCGAACGGATGCTGGCCAACATCGTCGGGCCGATCTGCGAGACCGGCGACACCTTTGCCATGGGGCGCGAAATCGACGTGGTAAAGGCTGGGGATCTCGCAGTTTTTCGGACCGCCGGTGCCTACGGCGCGACCATGGCCAACACCTACAATAGCCGCGCGCTGGTGCCCGAGGTGATGGTCGATGGCGACAAGTGGGCGGTGGTGGCCGAGCGTATCGAACCGGCGACGATCCTTGCCGCCGAGCGCGTGCCGGAGTGGCTCGAATAGCATGATCGATAGCCTCCCGCTCTTCCACCGTATCGCTGGCCGCCCGGTGATCGTGCTGGGCGAGGGCGAGGCGGCAGGGGCCAAGCGGCGGCTGGTCGAGCGGGCCGGTGGCCGGCCCTGCGGCGAGGACGATGCCGAAGCCCGCCTGGCCTTCGTCGCGCTCGATCCGCCCGAGGAAGCTGCCGAACGCCTCCGGGCGCGGGGCGTGCTGGTCAACGTCCCCGATCGTCCGGAACTGTGCGACTTTACCCTGCCCTCGGTACTCGACCGTTCCCCCGTCCTGATCGCCATCGGGACGGGCGGAGCCTCGGCGGGCTTGGCCAAGCAATTGCGTTTGCGGCTGGAGCGCCTGCTGCCGGCCTCGCTCGGCCCGCTCGCTGCGGCGCTCGGTCACGCGCGTCAGGCCTTGCGTGAAAAGTGGCCCGACGCCGGCGATCGCCGCCGCATGCTCGACCTCGCGCTGGGCGAGGGCGGGGCGCTCGATCCCCTGCAGGACGGCGCTGAGAAAAGGGTTGAAAACTGGTTAAAAGATGCGCCGCAAGGCATTCTAGCGAATACGGAAATCATACTGACTTCAGATGATTTCGAGGATCTCACCTTGCGCCAGGCCCGCCTGCTTGGTTCGGCCGACCTGATTGTCCATGAGGCGGGCGTGCCTGCCGCTATCCTTGATCGCGCTCGTGCCGATGCCAGCCGTATCGAGATCGCCGTCGGCGGCAAGCCACCGCTGGCCGAGGGGCTGGTAGTCACGCTGCGCCGGTAGAGATTACAATCATTTAACTTCCGCTGTCCCCGTCCGCTGACGATGCAGGGTCCGCGCGGGATGTCGCGCGATCATGAGGGGTGCCTGCATGACCCTGCCCAAATTCGACGTCGCCGCCCTGCCGGATTTCGGTATTCTAACCGGCGTGCTCGAAAGCCTGCTGCACCCGATCCAGGCAGCTTCCTCGGACGATACGATCATCATCCTGATGGTCTTCCTCTACGAGATCATGCCCCCGGGCGGCCATTTCTGACCAAGAGCGAGCCTACAAGACGCCGCCTGCCAAGGCATCGATCGCGCCTTGCAGGATCACGGCTGCCGCCGCCGAATCGATCCGTTCCGCTCGCTTGGCCCGACTCATGTCCTGGCTGAGCAGATCACGTTCGGCGCCGACCGTGGACCAGCGTTCGTCCCACAGCAGGATCGGCAGGCCCAGCACCGCGAGGTTGCGGGCATAGGCACGGCTGGCCTGGGCGCGGGGGCCGCCGCTGCCGTCCATGTTCAGCGGCAGGCCGATCACCACACCTTTGATCGAGCGTTCGCGGATCAGCGTGTCGAGAGCGGCCTTGTCGGCGCCGAACTTGCCTCGCTTCAGGGTCTTGCCGGGGGAGGCGAAGCGCCAGCCGGCATCGGCGAAGGCCGTGCCGATCGTCTGGGTGCCGAGGTCGAGCCCAAGCAGCGCGCCGCCCTCGGGCAGGGCGGCGCGAAAGTCGGGCGCTGCCTCGACGATCAGGCCGGCTTCCACGCCTGCACCCTCCGCGCGAAGTCGGCCCGCAGATTCGCCCAGAACAGCGGGATATCGTAGATGTGATAGTTGTTGCCCGGCAGCACATAGGCACCCATGTCCGGCGCGTCGCCGATCGAGAGAATGCCATCGGGACGACAGGCGGCAGGAACCGCGCCGACGACCACCGACGCCGTCTTCATCGCCTTGTCGGGCTTCAAGGTACCCAGGTTGGCGCTTGCCGGCGCGCTGCCGCCGATCCCGCCGGTCAGCGGGTTCGAGCAGAGAAACTTGCTGCCCCTGGGCGACTTGCCGTCCAGCGCGGGGCGACGGGCATAGGCGGCGAGGGTCATCTTGGGGTCGGCCGGTTCGCCGTAGCTTAGCCAGGAGACTACGCAGCCGGCCCGGTCGGGACCGGCACAGGCGGGGAGGCCGATCAGCGGCAGGTCGTGATCGATCGAGACCGGCCAGCCCACCACATAGGCTGCCGCGATCCGCTTCGCGAGCGGCTGGCCGGCGACCTTGTCCTTGAGCAGGCGGCGCAGATGATAGGCGCCCTGGCTATGCCCGACGACGACGATCGGCTGGTCGGCCGGGACCTGGGCCAGGAAGCGGTCGAAGGCCGCGGCGACGTCGCCATAGGCCAGGTCGAGCGCTTCGAGCGCTTCGGGCTTGTCGCTGAGGAACGCGCCGAACGTCGCCTGGCGGTAGCGCGGCGCCCAGAGCTGCGCGGCACCGCCGAAGGGCGAGGCGAAGCCCCGGACGAAGGTGGCGGCGAGATCGCGCGACGACCGGTCGGCGGTCGGCGCATTCCAGCTGGACTTGTCGAGATAGGAGGTCGGATGGATGAAGAACACAGCCGCGGCGACCGGTTCTACCTTCGTTCCCTCGGGCAGCCAACGCGAGGGATCGTCGGCTTGGCCGGGGTGCGAGATCCATAGCGCCGGGTCGGCATAGCCATCGGCTGCAATCGGAGCCTGCCGTTGGAACGCCTTGTCGGGCACCAGGGCGACTTCGGTCAGCTTGTCGGGCCAGAGTCGCAGCGCGAAGGCGGCGGCGATGATCAGGACGACGACGACGGCCATCACATATATGAACTTGCGGGCCATCGGTCAGCTATTCTCCAACGGGTCGTTGCGCGCCGACTGACGTTCCAGCGCGATCTTGATCAGGGCTACCAGCGGGTCGGCAAGTGCCAAGCCGAGGATGCCGAACAGGGCGCCCATGATCAGCTGGGCGCCGAGCACCAGGGCGGGGGCGAGGTCGACGGTCTTCTTGGCGACCATCGGCACGATGATGTTGCCGTCCACGGTCTGCACGACGACGTAGACCACGATGCAGTAGATGCCCATATCGGTCCCGCCGGAAAAGCCGACTAGGATCATCAGTGCACCCGAGATCGGCGCGCCAATGTTGGGCAGGAAGGCCAGAAGCCCGGTCAGCAAGCCGAGCAGGGCGGCCATCGGCACCCCGTAGGCGGTCAACAGCAACCAGGTGCATATGCCTTCGATCGCCATGCCGAGCAGGCGGCCCGCCAGCAACCGCCGCAGCGACTTGCCCATGATGTTTACGGTTTCGTGGAAATAGGCCCGGCTGCCGGTGGGTAGCATCCAGGCAAGGCCGCGTTGATAGAGCCGCGGCTCGGCGGCGAAGTAGATCCCGAGCACGATGATCAGAAACAGCGTGGTCAATGCCCCGATCAGGCCGCCGACGGCGCGGGTGAGGTAGGATACCCCGCCGATCGCCTGCTGGAGGTAGCCCTTCACGTCGTCGACGTCGATGACGATGCCGCGGGTGGCCAGCCATCCGACGACGCGCAGCGCCTGGGATTCGATCGTCTTGGGCAAGGCCGCGGCCTGGGCGGCGATCTGGCTGCCGGCGAACATCGCGACCCAGACCAGGAAGGCGGCGGTCAGCAGCATGACGATACCCACGCGCCAAGCCCGGCCGATCGGCAGCACGCGACCGAGCAGGCGGGCGCCGCCGTCGACCATGGCGCCGAAGACCATGCCCCCGAAGATCACCAGGATCGGCTGGGCCATTAGGATCACCAGGGCGAAGAGCGCCGCGATCCCGATCCAGATGAAGGCCTTGCGCGCCTCGGTCCGGACCAGGGGATCGGAAATGTCGCTGGGCCCGGCGCGCTTCGACGAAGGGCGTCGAGGCGTCGTACGGTGGGCAGGGGTGTCCTCGGCCATCGGCTCAGCGCTCCTGCTTGATTTCGGCCTGCTTGATTTCGGCCTGCCTGATCTCGGGCCGCAAGCTGCGCCAGGCGCGCCCTCCGCGCAAGGCGCGCCACCAGGACAGCGGGTTCCAGCCTTGGGTGCCATCCTGCGAGAAGGTGATGAATTCCGCCCGCCCGCCGATGTCGGACAGCGGCACCGGCCCGCCGAGCCCGCGCTCCCACAGCGGTGCACGGCTGTCGGCGGAATTGTCGCGGTTGTCGCCCATCAGGAAGACGTGGCCTTCGGGCACGCGGATCTCGGCCATGTGGTCGAGCCTCTGATCGACGTGGTCGACGATCAGATAGCTCGCGCCGTTGGGCAAGGTCTCGCGCATGGTCGGCAACTCGCAGACCGTGCGGCCCGAGGGTTCCCGGATCCGCATGCCCGGATAGGAGCCTTCGTTGCACGGATCGCGCTCCTCGGGCGACGTCAGAGCATCAAGCGGGACGGTGGTCGGCGGTTCGATCTGCTGGGGAACGGGCTTGCCGTTCAGCACGATCTGGCCGTCGATCACCGCGATGCGGTCGCCGGGAAGGGCGACGACGCGCTTGATATAGTCCTCGTCCGAATTCGGCGGGACGACGATCACGACATCGCCGTACTCCGGCGTCGCTGGCCAGAACCGCGCCTTGCTGCGAGGCAGGAGGTGGAACGAGGCCGAGACCCAGGACCAGCCGTAGGGATATTTGGTAACGACCAGCCGATCGCCGGTCCACAGCGTGGGTACCATCGAAGGGCTCGGAATGTAGAACGGCTTGGCGACCAAGCTATGGAAGGCGAGGACGGCGAGCAGCATCAGCACGAGCCCGCGCAGTTCGGCCAGCCAATCGATCTTGTCTGACTTCGCGGAGTCCTGGGGCTGCTCGACCGGTTCCGGTTCGTTCACCGCGGCCGCGCTTCGATGACGACGAAGGCCTGCGCCCAGGGGTGATCGTCGGTCAGGGTCAGGTGGACGACCGCCTCGTGCCCCTCGGGGACCAGCGCGGCGAGCCGGGCCGCTGCGCCCCCGGTCAGCGCCAGCGTCGGCGCGCCGCTCTTCCTGTTGACCACGCCGATGTCTTTCATGAAGACCCCGGCCTTGAAGCCCGTGCCGACCGCCTTGGAGAAGGCTTCCTTGGCGGCGAAGCGCTTGGCGTATGTGCCGGCGCGGGTGAAGGGGCGGCGGGCGGCCTTGGCGCGCTCGACGTCGGTGAAGACGCGGTTCTCGAAGCGCTCGCCGAAGCGGTCCAGCGACGCCTGGATCCGCTCGATGTTGCAGAGGTCCGAGCCAATGGCGATGATCACCGCGGCCACCTCACCGTGCGCTGTCCATCAAATCCCGCATCCGCTTCACGCTGGCCTCCAGACCGACGAAGATCGCCTCGCCGATCAGGTAATGGCCGATGTTGAGCTCGGCCAGGTGAGGGATGGCGGCGATGGGGGTGACGTTCTCGTAGGTCAGGCCGTGGCCGGCGTGGGGCTCGATGCCGTTCTTCGCGGCGAGCGCGGCCATGTCGGCGATGCGGCGAAGTTCGATCGCCTGCTGTTCACCTTCCGCGTGGGCATATTCGCCGGTGTGGAATTCGACCACCGGCGCGCCGAGGCGCAGGGCGGCGTCGAGCTGGCGGATTTCCGGAGCGATGAACAGGCTGACGCGGATCCCGGCGTCGGTCAGGCGGCCGACGATCGGGGCGAGGCGGTTGTGCTGCCCCGCGGCGTCGAGCCCGCCTTCGGTCGTGCGCTCCTCGCGCCGCTCGGGGACGATGCAGGCGGCGTGCGGCCTGTGGCGCAGCGCGATCTCGAGCATCTCGTCGGTCGCGGCCATTTCGAGGTTGAGGGGAAGGCTGGTCGCTTCCTGGATACGGCGCAGGTCCTCGTCGCGGATGTGGCGGCGGTCCTCGCGCAGGTGGGCCGTGATCCCGTCGCCGCCGACTGCCGCGACCACTTCGGCTGCGCGCACCGGATCGGGATGCGCCCCGCCGCGGGCGTTGCGGATGGTCGCTACGTGGTCGATGTTGACGCCCAGGCGAAGGCGGGAACTCACGGCTTCGCGCGACTCCCGGGCTTGATCGCGGGGGTGGCGGCGAGCTCGGCCGGCACCTCGTCCTCGGCATAGGTCGGGAAGTTGATCGCGATCAGCGGATAGAACGGCACGCCGAGATCGACGGCCCCGCCCGAGCGATCTACTAGCGCCGCCGCGGCGACGACCTTGCCGCCGGCGAGCTCGATTGCCTTGATCGCCTCCCGGCTGGACAGGCCGGTCGTTACCACATCCTCCACCATCAGCACCTTTTCGCCCGGCTCAAGGCTGAAGCCGCGGCGCAGCTCGAAGGTTCCCTCGGGCCGTTCGACGAACATCGCCTCGCGCTCCAGCGCGCGGCCGACTTCCTGGCCGATGATGATCCCGCCCATCGCCGGGGAGATGACCTTGTCGATATCCTTGCGCAGGTCGCGGGGCAGCTTGCCCACCAGGGCGATGGCCAGGCGCGCGGCACGCGCCGGGTCCATCAGCACGCGGGCGCACTGCAGGTAATGGGCGCTGTGGCGGCCGGACGACAACAGGAAATGCCCTTCGAGCAGCGCCTTGCTGGCGCGGAACTCGGCGAGAACCTCTTCATCCTGCATGCGGAAACAAACCTCCTGGAATGGCGAAACCGGCCGCCTATGGCGGATTTGCACGGCTTCGCAACTGTCAAAAATATCCCCTAGAGGCGCTTGAGACTGCGAGCAAGCGCGCGTATAGGCCAGCCGGAATCTGGCTCCCACCACGGCGGGAGGGGGCATGTTTTCTCCCGCCGCCAATGGAAAGCGAAAGCAATAACATCATGAAATTCGGCGATTTTGTCCGGACCGCAGGGCGCAGCATCAAGGCCGCTGGTCTGTCTATCGCGCTGCTCGCGGCGCCGCAGCTGGTGCTGGCTCAGAACATCCAGGGTAACTCGCAGGGGCAGCAGCTCCCCCCGCAGCAGGCGCCGGTCACACCGCCTTCGGCCGCCGGTGCGGTCACTCCGCCGAACGCGGGCCCGGTCGCCGTTCCCAACCAGGGCACTGCCGCTCCCGACCAGACCGCTGCGCCGATCCCGGCCGCTCCGGTCGAGCTTTCGCCCGCCGAGAAGGCCCGCACCGCGGTCGCCCCGGGCGGCTATACCCCGATGAAGCCGACCCCCGGAATCGGCATGCCGGTCGACGGTGGGATGCATCTGCAGGAGCAGTTCTCGCCGAATGGCGAATACGCGCTGAAGATCCACAACCACGTGCTTGTCCCGCTAATCATAGCAATCGCGATATTCGTGCTGTTCCTGCTTCTCTGGGTCATGATCCGCTACAACAAGCGCAGCAATCCGGTGCCCTCCAAGACCAGCCACAACACGCTGATCGAGGTCATCTGGACCCTGGTCCCAGTGCTGATCCTGGTCGGCATCGCGATCCCCTCGATCGACCTGCTGGCCAAGCAGTACAAGCCGGCTCCGGCCAAGGCGCTGACGATCAAGGCCACCGGCTACCAATGGTATTGGGGCTACACCTATCCCGACAACGGCGGTTTCGAGGTGATCTCGAACATGCTGTCGAAGGAAGAGGCCGACAAGCGCGGCGAACCGCACCAGCTGGCCGCCGACTTCCGCATGGTCGTTCCCGTGAACGAGCCGATCCGCCTCCAGGTCGTCGGCGCCGACGTGATCCACTCGTTCGCCGTGCCTTCGCTGTGGTTCAAGATCGACGCCGTTCCGGGCCGCATCAACGAGCGCGTGTTCTTCGTCGAGAAGCCCGGCGTCTATTATGGTCAGTGCTCGGAACTCTGCGGTGCCCGTCACGGCTACATGCCGATCACGGTCGAGGCCCTGCCGCGCGACAAGTTCAACGCCTGGGTCCTGACGCAGGCCGGCGGCAAGATCGACGGTCTGCCCGAAGCTCCTGCTGCTCCGGCTGCGGCCCCCGCTGCTGCTCCAGCCGCTGGCGCTGCCGCGGCTCCGGCCGCTACTCCTTCCGCTTCGCCGGCCCCGGCCGCCTAAGCCCGCAAGAAAAGACTAAGGCAGACACATGGCAACGACTGCTCCCGACACCTTCCAGGCTCACGGCGACGCGCACGGGCATGGGCATCACGATGCGGATCACAAGCCGGGCTTCTTCGCCCGCTGGTTCATGTCGACCAACCACAAGGACATCGGCACGCTTTACCTGATCTTCGCGATCACCGCCGGCATCATCGGCGGGGCGATTTCGGGTATGATGCGCTTCGAGCTGGCCGAGCCGGGCATCCAGTACCTGGGCACCTTCGCTCACTGGTTCGGGATCAAGAACCCCAGCTTCGACCAGACGCTCCACCTGTGGAACGTGCTGATCACCGCGCACGGCCTGATCATGGTCTTCTTCATGGTCATGCCGGCAATCATCGGCGGCTTCGGCAACTGGTTCGTGCCGCTCATGATCGGCGCGCCGGACATGGCTTTCCCGCGGATGAACAACATCTCGTTCTGGTTGACCGTCGCGGGCTTTGCTTCGCTGATGATCTCGCCGTTCGTACCGGGCGGCACGGGCAACGGGGCGGGCATCGGCTGGACCGCCTACGCTCCGCTCTCGACTTCCGGCTCGACCGGGCCGGCGGTGGACTTCGCGATTTTCTCGCTCCACCTTGCGGGCGCTGCCTCGATCATGGGCGCTGTCAACTTCATCACGACCATCTTCAACATGCGTGCGCCGGGCATGACCTTGCACAAGATGCCGCTGTTCGTGTGGTCGGTGCTGGTTACCGCCTTCCTCCTGCTTCTGGCCCTTCCGGTCCTGGCGGCGGCGATCACCATGCTGATCACCGACCGCAACTTCGGCACGACCTTCTTCGACCAGGCCGGCGGCGGCGATCCGGTGCTCTACCAGCATCTGTTCTGGTTCTTCGGCCATCCTGAAGTCTACATCATGATCCTGCCCGGCTTCGGCATCGTCAGCCAGGTGATCTCGACCTTCTCGAAGAAGCCGATCTTCGGCTATCTCGGCATGGCCTACGCCATGGTCGCGATCGGCGTGGTCGGCTTCATCGTTTGGGCGCACCACATGTACACGACCGGCCTTTCGGTCGACACGAAGATGTACTTCACCGCGGCCACCATGGTCATCGCGGTTCCGACCGGCGTGAAGATCTTCTCGTGGATCGCGACGATGTGGGGCGGCAGCCTCGAGTTCAAGTCGCCGATGGTCTGGGCGATCGGCTTCATCTTCCTGTTCACCGTGGGGGGCGTCACTGGCGTGGTCCTGGCCAATGGCGGCGTCGACGACGTGCTGCACGACACCTACTATGTCGTGGCGCACTTCCACTACGTGCTGTCGCTGGGTGCGGTCACGGCGCTCTTCTGCGGGTTCTACTACTGGTTCCCGAAGATGAGCGGCCGCTGGCACTCCGAGTTGCTGTCGCACCTGCACTTCTGGGTGTTCTTCGTCGGGGTGAACCTGATCTTCTTCCCGCAGCACTTCCTGGGTCTCCAGGGCATGCCGCGCCGCTACCCGGACTATGCCGAAGCCTACGCGCATTGGAATTGGGTCTCGACGCTGGGCTACAAGATCATGGCGGCCTCGATGGTGATCTTCTTCATCAACGTCTTCTACTCGCTGTTCTTCGGCAAGAAGGCGGAAGGCAACTACTGGGGCGAGGGGGCGACCACGCTCGAATGGACGCTGTCGAGCCCGCCGCCGTTCCACCAGTTCGAGACCCTGCCGGTCATCGACGACAAGGCCCATCACTGAGCCTAGGCGGAAGCGAACCAGGAAGACCCCGGGCGAAAGTCCGGGGTTTTTCTTTTCTGGGCGAAGCGGGCTAAACATCCCCCAACGGTTGGAATGGGTGGGAAGCGTTTGGGCTTTGCCACTCGCGTTTCGCGCGCCTATAGGCCGCCCCACATGGCCGCCGCGAACACCCTTCCGCTTCCTGCCGAATGGCGCGATTTCTTCGCCCTGACCAAGCCGCGGGTGATGAGCCTCGTGGTCTTCACGGGCCTGTGCGGCCTGCTCGCCGCGCCGGGACAGATCAATCCGGTGCTGGGCTTCACTGCGATCCTGTGCATCGCGGTCGCCGCGGGGGGCGCCGCAGCGCTGAACCAGTGGTGGGAAGTCGACATCGACGCCGGCATGAAGCGCACGGCCAAGCGGCCGCTGCCAGCTGGCAAGATGGATCGCACCTCCGCCCGCGACTTCGGCGGGGTGCTGTCGGTCTTCGCGGTGTTCCTGATGGGCTTTGCGGTGGGCTGGCTCGCCGCAGCTCTGCTGGCGCTGTCGATCTTCTACTATGCCGTGGTCTACACCATCTGGCTCAAGCCACGTACGCCGCAGAACATCGTGATCGGGGGAGGGGCAGGGGCCTTTCCGCCGCTGATCGGGTGGGTCGCGGTGACCGGCGACATTACCCTGATGCCGGTCCTGCTGTTCGCGATCATCTTCATGTGGACCCCCCCGCACTTCTGGGCCCTCGCGCTGTTCGTCCAGACCGACTACGCCAAGGTCGGCATCCCGATGATGCCGGTCGTCGCGGGCGAGGCTTCGACCCGCAAGCAGATCCTGGTCTATGCCGTGCTGTTGCTGCCGCTTACCCTGGTGCCGTGGTGGATCGGGGGAGCGGGGGCGATCTACGGCTGGTCCGCCCTGGCGCTCTCGGCCGTATTCCTTGGTTTCTCGGTTAGGGTCGGCCTCCGGCGCCGCCAGGGACCCGATGACACGATGAAGCCGGAGAAGCAGCTGTTCGGCTATTCGGTGCTCTATCTTTTCGCGCTGTTCGGCGCGCTGGTTGCGGATCGCTGGCTGCTAGGGCAGGGGATTTGATCATGACCGAACCTCTCGACTCGGAAGCCCAGCGCAAGCGCATCCAGCGCAGCCGCAACCTCGTCCTCGGCCTGCTGCTCGCGGCCTTCGTGATCCTGGTTTACGCGATCTCGATCGCGAAGATGGGCTGACGTGAAGAAGCCCGACCGCAACGCCCGCGTCGGCTTGATCATGGGCGGTGTCGCGGCCGCCATGCTTGGCCTCGGCTTCGCTTCGGCGCCGCTCTACCGCCTGTTCTGCCAGGTCACCGGCTTTGAAGGCACGACCCAGCGCGTGACCGAGGCCCAGGCGGCCGAGTTCAAGGCGATCGGCTCGGACATGTCGATCCGCTTCGACGCTAACGTCGAGCGTGGAATGCCCTGGTCGTTCCGCCCCGAGCAGACCATCCAGTCGGTCCAACTCGGCGGGCGCAAGATGGCGATCTACCTGGCGCGCAACGACAGCGACAAGCCGATCACCGGCCGCGCCACCTTCAACGTCGAACCCGAAGTGGCAGGCAAGTACTTCAACAAGGTCCAGTGTTTCTGCTTCACCGAGCAGACCCTTCAACCGCATCAGGAAGTGCGCATGCCGGTGGTCTTCTTCGTCGATCCGAAGATCAAGGACGACCCGGACGCCAAGGGTGTCGAGCAGATCACGCTCAGCTATACTTTCCACGCTCTTTCGCCCGAAGCCGCGAAGGCTCTGGACCAAGGCAAGGCGGGCGGTTAAGGGCCCATCCAGAACATCGCCGGCGGTGCGTCTGCCGGAACAATATCAAACAGGGATCCAAGCGATCATGGCCGGTACCAAGACCCACGATTTCCACATCCTGCCGCCCGACCTGGTGCCGCTGCTGACTACGATCGGCGCCTTCACCTTCACCAGCGGCATGGTGCTGTACATGCACGACATGCCCGGCGGCCACGTTGTGCCTTGGGCCGGCATGGCGTTGCTGCTGGCCTCGATGTGGCAGTGGTTCACCAAGATCGTGCGCGAAGCCCATGCCGGCGACCACACCCCGGTCGTCCAGCTGCACCAGCGCTACGGCATGATCCTGTTCATCGCCTCCGAAGTGATGTTCTTCGTCGGCTGGTTCTGGGCCTTCTTCGACTTCTCGCTGTTTCCCTCGGAGCTGGCCGAAGTAGTCGGCGGGCAGTTCCCGCCCAAGGCGATCGAAGCGGTCATGGATCCGTTCGACCTGCCGCTGCTCAACACGCTGATCCTGCTCTGCTCGGGCACCACCGTGACCTGGGCCCACCACAGTCTGATCCACGGCGATCGCGACGGCCTGAAGAAGGGCCTCTGGGCGACCGTGCTGCTCGGCCTGCTGTTCACCTCGATCCAGGCGTACGAATACGCCCACGCGCCGTTCGCCTTCGGCAAGAACACCTATAGCTCGGCCTTCTACATGGCGACCGGCTTCCACGGCTTCCACGTGATCGTCGGCACGATCATGCTCATCGTCTGCCTGAAGCGCGCCTACAACGGCGACTTCACCCCCAAGCAGCACTTCGGCTTCGAAGCCGCTGCCTGGTACTGGCACTTCGTCGATGTCGTCTGGCTGTTCCTCTTCGTCGCGGTCTACGTCTGGGGCGGCTGGGGCCATCCGATCCACTGATGACGGATAGCGACGTCAAGAACACCGCCAAAAACCTTGGGGGGCAGCCGAGCATCGCTTCGGCTGCCCTTTTCGGTTCGTGCCCGCGCTGCGGGGCGCGTAGCCTGTTCGCCGGTTCGGTCGCGCAATTCGCGGAAAGGTGCTCGGCCTGCGGCCTGGGCTTCCGCGAGTTCAACGTCGGCGATGGCCCGGCGGCCTTCCTGACGCTGATCGTCGGCGCGCTGATCACTGGCTTGGCGATCTGGCTGGACGTGAAGTGGCACCCGCCATTTTGGGTTCACATCATCCTATGGGTGCCGATCACCGCCGCCGCGGTGCTCTGGGGCCTGCGCGCGGGCAAGGGGGCGCTGCTGGCGGCCGAATATCAGCGGAATGCGGGCGAGGGGCGGTTGAAAGACCAATGATCCGCCGCCTGCCCGTGATCCCCACGCTGATCGTCCTGGCGGCGGTCGCGGTGATGATCCGCCTGGGCTTCTGGCAGATCGACCGGATGCACCAGAAGGAAGCGCTGCTGGCGCGCTATGCCGCGGCCGGGGAGATGTCGGCTGACGTGCCCTTCCCGCAGAGCGAAGCTGCTTCCGAGCCGGTGCTCTACCGCCACGCGACCATCGACTGCTTCAAGGTCACTTCCACCACAACGATTGCCGGTCAGAACGCGCGTGGCGAGGCCGGGCTTGCGCATATCGCCGATTGTGAACTGGCCGGCGGCGGCAAGGCGCGGGTCGCTCTGGGCTGGTCCCGCTCGCCCGCCGAGGCGGTGTGGTCTGGTGGCAAGGTGCGTGGCACGATCGCTCCCGGTCCGCGTCTGATCGCCGATCCGCCGCTCGCTGGGCTAGAAGCGAACGCGCGGCCCGATCCGTCCGCGATCCCCAACAACCACTGGTCCTACGCCGTGCAGTGGTTCCTATTCGCGGCTGTCGCCTTGGTGATCTACGGGCTGGCGGTCAGGAAGCGGCTGAAACCCTAGGTCCGTTGGTGGGGGGGGGGGGGGGGGGGGCGGGCGGCGCCGCCGGTGGGGGGGCGGTGGGGCGCCACCGGGGGGGTGGGGGTTGGGGGGGGGGCCCCCGCCGCCCCCCCCCCCCC
>JBQCGM010000052.1:0-9289 GCA_051955585.1 Novosphingobium sp. | reverse complement strand
CTTGCTGGCGACTTCGCGCAGCAGCTGGGCGCCGATGTTCTCGAACTTGTCCTTGAGCTCGATTTCCTTGGCGACGGTCACGCCGTCCTTGGTGATGCGGGGAGCGCCGAAGCTCTTCTCGATCACGACGTTGCGGCCCTTAGGGCCCAGCGTGACCTTCACGGCATTGGCGAGGGTGTCGACGCCGGCGAGAATGCGTTCGCGCGCGTCGCGACCAAAACGTACGTCCTTGGCTGCCATTTGGCTTACCTTTCAGCTTTGAATGTTCCGAATGTTCGCGGTGACATGGAGTCACCGCCGGGCTCAGTTCAGCCGACGATCCCGAGGATGTCGCTTTCCTTCATGATGATCAGGTCTTCACCGTCGACCTTGACCTCGGTGCCGGACCACTTGCCGAACAGCACGCGGTCGCCGGCCTTGACGTCCAGCGGGGTGACCTTGCCGTCTTCCGAGCGGGCGCCGGTGCCCACGGCGACGACTTCGCCCTCGGCGGGCTTTTCCTTGGCGCTGTCGGGGATGATGATGCCGCCGGCGGTCTTCTCTTCAGCCTCGACGCGGCGCACGAGCACGCGGTCGTGCAGCGGACGGAAACCCATGGGATTCTCCCTTTGACTAGTTGAGCGAAACGAACTTGGCACTCCCGCAGGGAGAGTGCCAGCGGCGCGCATATGGGTCGGCGTTCATGCAGCGTCAAGGGACGCGGGAACGATTCTTTTCGCGATGCTTTACGCCGGGCTCAGAACGGGACGAGCCGGAGTTTCTCGCGTCCGTGCCAGCGCCACAGCAGCAGCGCCGAGGTCGCGACGAGACCGACCGCCAGGCCGATCCAGACGCCGATTCCCGATAGCGGGGTAAAGAAGCCGAGGATGATGGCCGTGCCGAAGCCGACGATCCAGTAGCCGATCAGCGCCATCAGCATCGGCACCCGCGTATCCTGCAGGCCGCGCAGCAGCCCGGCGGCCACCGCCTGGATCCCGTCGAACAGCTGGAAGGCTGAGGCGACCAGCAGATATTGCATGGCCAGCGCGACCATGGGCGCGTTGAGCGGATTGTCGACCTGCACGTAGATCGACAGGACCAGCCGCGGGAACAGGACCATCACCGCCGCGGCGACGAAGGAAAACCCGAAGGCCACCGCGAGCGCCGCCCAGCCTGCCCGGGCCACGCCCGACCGGTTGCCCGCACCGAAGTGGAAGCCGGCACGGATCGTCGCCGCCTGGCCGACCCCGAACGGCACCTGGAAGGCCAGGGCCGCGACCTGGAGCGCGATGGTGTGCCCGGCCAGTTCGGCCGCGCCGATCCGGCCCATCAGGAAGCCCGCCGCGCCGAAGAAGCCGCCCTCGGCCACGACGATCAGCGCGATCGGCAGGCCGATCCGCGCGATCTCGCGCAGGCGGCGCCATTCGGGCCGCCACCAATGGCCGAACAGGTAGTAGCGCCGCAGCCGGCGGTCGCTCTGGATTGCGATCACATAGGCCGCGAGCGTGGCGACGCAGGTTACCACCGTGGCGAAGGCCGAGCCCTCCAGCCCCAGCGCCGGCAGGCCGAAATGGCCGTAGATGAACGCCCAGTTGGCCAGCGCGTTCACGGCGATCGCGGCGCCGGTGATCACGGTGGCGAAGATCGGCCGCCCCATCGCCGAGACGAAGGTGCGCAGGACATTGGCCATGATCATCGGGACGATGGCCCAGGTGATGATGTCGAGGAAGGTGTCGGCCTTCTCGGCGACGCCCGGGTCCTGCCCGGTCGCCAGCATGATCGAGCGGCCGAAGCCCCCGACGGTCATGGCGATCCCACCGCTCAGCACGGCAAGCCACAGCGCCATGCGCATCGAGCGGCGGATCTCGCGCACCGCATGGCGCCCCGCCCCGCGCTCGGCGGCGATCAGCGGGGCCACCGCCCCGGTCAGGCCGGAGAGCGCCCAGGCGATCAGCATGAAGATCGAGACCGACAGGCTCGAGGCGGCGAGCGCCTCCTGCCCCAGCCGCGCGACGAAGATCACGTCGGTCGCGCCGATCGCCATCTGCAGCAGGTTCGCCAGCGCCAGCGGCCCGGCGATCGCCAGGGTGGCGCGCAGCTCTGTGCGGAAGGGAGAGGTCGGGGCGGCGGACGTCATTGGTTCAGCGGGGATAGCTGGGCCCACCAGGAAAAGAAATGTCGTCATCACCCGCGAAAGCGGGGATCCATCTCGAGAGCGTGCCGCTAGATGCGACGTCGGGAGATGGGTCCCCGCCTTCGCGGGAATGACGATACGGGATTGGGCTCCCGGGAGCCTGTCACCCCACGCTTTTCCAATAGTCCTGCATCCGCCGGCGCATGGCCGGATCGGGCAGCGGCCCGCGTCCGGCCAGGAGGTTGTCCTCCAGGTGGCGGACCTTGGTCGTGCCGGGGATCGCCACGGTCACCGCCGGGTGCGAGATGATGAACTTGAGGAAGAACTGCGCCCAGCTGGTGGCGCCGATCTCGCTCGCCCAGGCCGGCAGCGGCTTGCCCCGGCTGCGGGTCATCAGGTTCTCGCCGTAGCGGCCGCCGAAGGGCATGTTGATCAGCACCGCGATGCCCTTGGCCTGGGCCGCCGCGAGGATTCGCCGCTCGGCCGAGGTATCGTCGATCGAATAGTCGACCTGGACGAAGTCGAGCGGATAGCGCTCCATCGCGTCGGCCAGGCCGCCGTATTGCCCGTCGTGGTAGGTCGTCGCGCCGATATAGCGGATCTTGCCCGCGCGCTTGTAGTCGAGATAGGCCGGGATCAGCCGGTCGAGCCCGGCGAGGTTGTGGACCTGCATCAGGTCGATCCGGTCGGTCCTGAGCGCACGGAACGACCGGTCGATCACGGCCGCGGGATTCGAGAAATCGCCGCTCCACGGGGTCTTGGTGGCGAGGAACACCTTGTCGCGATTGCCGATCGCCTGAACCTGGGTGCCGATCAGCTCCTCGGTATCGTAGACCTGCGCCGTGTCGATCACCTTGCCGCCGAGTTCGGGCAGGCGGGCAAGCACCTCGCGCCGGGCGGCGATCTCTTCGGCGCCGTTCGCGCCGAAGCCGTAAGTGCCGACCCCGATCACCGGCAAGCTCTCGCCACTGGAGGGGATGGCGCGGAACACCGGTTCGCCGCCCGGCACCTTGGGCGCGGGCGGCGCATCGCTCTGCTGGGCGCAAGCCCCGGTCGGCAGCGCCAGCGCCGCCCCGGCGAGGGCGCCGCGGGAGAGCACATCGCGCCGCGAGACGCCGTCGTTGATGCTTTCGGACTCCATGTCTTTCCCCTGCGCTGATGCCGGCTATCGACGGGACGAGGCTATGCCCACCGTGGCACGATGTCCACGAAGCGGTGGTCGCAAGATGTCGCGTTGACCTTGCCCGTACTGCTGGGCATGGGAGCGAGGAAAAGGAGATCGATATGCGCGTTGCTCGGATGACCCTGATGGCCCTCGGCATGGCCGGCCTCGCCGCTTGCGGTGGTTCGAAGGAGCCCGCGGCCGAGCAGGAGACCACCCAAGCCGCCGGCGAGGCCGCCGCTCCGGCCGAGCCCGCCGCCGCCGCCGCGCCGCCGCAGGCCTTCATGCAGTGCGTCGCCTGCCATTCGCCCAAGGCGGGCGTGAACGGGGTCGGGCCCAGCCTGTTCGGCGTGGTCGGTCGCAAGGCCGGCACCCTGCCCGGCTACGCCTATTCGGAAGCGCTCAAGACCTGGGGCAAGACGCTGACGCCGGAAGAGCTCGACAAGTGGCTGACCGCGCCGATGCAGGACGTGCCGGGCACCAAGATGGTCTTCCCCGGCATGCCCGATGCGGCGAAGCGCAAGGAAGTGATCGACTACCTGGCGACGCTGAAGTAGGGCGCGCCGCCCGCCGGGCCGGCGTTCAGGTCGACCGAGCGGGCAGCCCTGCCTGGCCTTGGACCGGAACCGCCGCCGGTATGCTCGGTGAGGACTTCCGCACCGGGGCCGCTGCCGGAACCGGCGCCGCGTTTTTCTTGACGGCGCTGCAATCGCCCGAACTGGCGCGGGTCACCTTGGGCTCGGCACCCGTCCCGTCCGAACGGTATTCGACCGTCTCGGTGCAGCCGCCGGCCGAGGTCGTGGTCACCGAAGTGAAGCTGTAGGACCCCGAAGGCGCATTGGCCGAGACGACGATCTGGCCCGGCTCACCGCCCGCCCTCCGCTGCTCAGCCGCCAGAACCTGCTGCTGCGCCCGCTGTTGCATCTCGGCGACCTGGCGCATCATCGCCTCGTGCCGGGCCTGGAGCATCGCGGACATGCGCTCGAGCTCGGTGAAGGGATCGCTGGCCGCAGCTTCGACCGGGACGATCGCCACCTTCGGGGCGACCTCGCCTTCATAGCTGATCCGGGCGACCGAGCCGTCGGGCAGGGCGACGTTCATCGTGTTGATCTTGCCCGCCGCATAGGCGGTGCCGGCGACGAGGGCGGCGCCCGCTGCGGCAAGAAGGGCGGCATGAAGCTTGCGCATCGGTTGGACCTCCTTGTGGAATCGGATGACGAAAATCTATTCCGCGATCCTGAACGGCCGATGACTGCCTCAGCTATCGTCCCGACGCTTGGCCGCGCTGCCGACGTCCTCGTCGTGTCCGCTCTTGTCGCTGAGGAAGGCCAGGGCGAACAGCCCGCAGCCGAGCAGGACCGAGAGGAACACGCCGAGGATCGTTGCAATCACGGCGTGGACCGACCAGGTTCCCATCCATTTCAGATAGCTCAACGCGCCGGCCACCATCAGGACGGCGACAAGCGCGATCCACTTGACGATGCGGCGGAATTCCTCCGCCGCCTGCTGCTTGTTCCTGGGCATGCCGACACCTTGCTGTTTGGCTCTAGATCGGCCTCGGCCGCGCCAGGTTCAACCAAGCTGTCCTCCCCGTCGGGAAAGACCTGCTTTCGCTACGGCAACCCGAAGGCGGGATCGAAGACGACATCGCCATAGGGAGGCGAACCGTCGAAAGCCAATCCTTGCAAATAGGGGCTGGCATGTCCCGCATAGGTCAGAGCCTCGCTGCTGCGAAAGCCGAACCGCTCATAATAGGCAGGCTCGCCCGTCAAGACGCAGCCTTGCGCGCCCCGGTGCCGCAGCCTGGCAAGGCCTGCCTGGATGAGCGCGACGCCAAGGCCTCTGCGCTGCCGGTCGGGCCGCACCGAAACCGGCCCGAGCGCGTACCAGTGCCCGCTTGGCCCGCTCGGCCGCCCTTCGAGGCGCACGGGAGAAAAGGCGACATGGCCCAGGACCTCGCCTTTGTCGGTGGCCACCAGCGAAAGGGTCAGCGCGCCGGACAAGCGAAGTGCGTCGATGATCGCGTCTTCGTTGCCCCCGGCATGGGCGGCGCCCGCAAAAGCCTCGGTGGTGATCGCGGCGATCGCCGCGGCGTCCTCGGGACGCTCGTCTCTGATCTGCATTTGGACATCCTGTAAAGACGGTGCACGAAACGGTACGAGCGCCGCTCCGGGCGACGCCGCGTTTTTCGAGATGCCGACGGCAGCAGCCGGTCAGCGCGTCTCCACAGTCTCCGTCATGCTTTCCTCTCCGTTCCGGGTCGGTCCTCCAGCAACCTGCCCGGTCCCCGCATCCCGCGCAAACGAAAAGGGCGGAGCCTTGCGGCCCCGCCCTTCTCTTTTCGGATCGCTCCGAAGATCGGTGCTTCAAGCAACCGAGACCAATTACTTGATCTCGACGGTGCCGCCGGCTTCCTCGATCTTCTTCTTGATCTCTTCGGCCTCGGCCTTGTTGACGCCTTCCTTGATCGCCTTCGGGGCGCTCTCGACCAGGGTCTTGGCTTCGGTCAGGCCCAGGTTGGTGATCGCGCGGACCTCCTTGATGACCTGGATCTTCTTGCCGCCGTCGCCGGTCAGGATGACGTCGAATTCGGTCTTCTCTTCGGCAGCGGCGCCACCGGCGTCACCGCCGGCGGGGGCAGCGGCAACCGCGACGGCGGCAGCAGCGGAAACGCCCCAGGCCTCTTCGAGGGCCTTGGCAAGGTCGGCCGCCTCGAGGACGGTCAGCTTCGAAAGTTCTTCAACGAGCTTGGCGATATCGGCCATGATTCATACTCCTAGATGTTGGGGTGCCCCGCCGAAACGAGGCGCAATCGTCGAACCTGTCTTAGGCGGCGTCCTTCGCGGCGTAAGCGCCGAAGACGCGGGCCAGCTTGGCCGCCGGAGCGGTCGAGAGCTGGGCGATCTTCGTCGCGGGAGCCTGAACGAGGCCGACCAGCTTCGCGCGCAGTTCGTCGAGCGACGGCATCGAGGCGAGCGCCTTGATCCCTTCCGCGTTCAGAACCTGCGTGCCCATCGCGCCGCCGACGATCTCGATCTTGTCGTTCGTCTTGGCGAAGTCCACGACCGCCTTGGCGGCGGCGACGGGATCGACCGAGGTGGCGATCGCCGTCGGACCCGTCAGGAACTCGTCGAGCCCCGCGTAGTCCGTGTCCTTGATGGCAAGCTTGGCAAGACGGTTCTTCGCAACCTTGTACGACGCACCGGCATCGCGAACCTTGCCGCGCAGGGCGGTGGACTGGGCCACCGACATGCCGAGGTTGCGGGTGACGACCACCACGCCGACCTCGTTGAAAGTCGCGTTGAGCGATGCGACCGATTCGGCTTTCTGCGAACGATCCATGCCTTACTCCTTCACAATGGCCGCGGGAGCCGAAACCCCAGCGACCGGCTACGTCAGACCTTGCCGAAAACCGACAAGGCCAAGTCCGTTGAGGGGGGAAGGAGTTCGCGCCGCAGCGCGAAAAAGACGCCGCACTCCTAGGAGAGCGAGGCCATAGAATCTCTTTTCCCCGTCTAGGCTGGAAATTAAGCGCCGGCAGACCCGGTGCACCAACTGTCTCGGACGGATGACCGGCGGCCGAAGCTGCCGATCAGCGCGGGCCAATAGCGCAAACGCAGGCGAAGTCAAGGAAGCCGGGCGCTAAGTCATTCTTAACCGTGTTTGCCTAGGGATGGGCGGATGACCGGTTCCGCCTCTCCGATAGCCGCCAGCCGGCGCGCCTACCTGCTGCGCCCGGGAGTGCTCGACCGGATCGAGCAGGTCGTGATCCTCCTCGTCTTTTCGCTGTTCGCATGGCGGATGCTCAACGCTCCGAACGCTTATGCGCCGGCGGTGATGATTTCGGAGACGGCGGTCGTTCTGTTCACCCTGATCCGTCGGCCGACCGAGGCGATCTCGCTGCGGCTGGGCGACTGGCTGCTGGCCACGACCGCGACGCTGGCGCCGCTGCTGATCATCCCAAACGCCGACCCCTATCCCGCGCTGGCCGGATTGGGCCTGTTCCTGATCTTCTTCGGCAACTTCTTCCAGGCCTGGGCCAAGCTGATCCTGCGCCGTTCTTTCGGGATCACCCCGGCCAACCGCGGGGTCAAGATCACCGGCGCCTACCGCTTCGTCCGCCACCCGATGTACGCGGGCTATCTGCTGGTCCATATCGGCGTGCTGGCAGTGATGTTCTCACCCTACAACATGGCGATCTATGCGATCGGCTGGACCGCGCAGATCCTGCGCCTGCTGGCTGAAGAGCGTCTGCTGGGCGAGGATCCGGCTTACCGCGACTACATGACGCAGGTCCGCTGGCGACTGATCCCGGGGGCCTTCTAGATCTGCTCCACTACCGTGGAAGCGGCACCGGCCCACCGTGCCGGAGCAGAAGACAATCAGTCCTCCTGGGCCGCGCTGGGATCGTGACCGAGCAAGTCGCCCGGCTGGCATTCGAGCACCCGGCAGATCGCATCGAGCGTGGAAAAACGCACCGCCTTGGCCTTGCCCGTCTTGAGGATCGAGAGGTTGGCGAGCGTGATGTCGACACGCTCGGCCAGTTCGGTCAACGTCATCCGCCGCGCATGCAGCAGGTCGTCGAGCTTAACCTGGATCGCCATCAGACCGTCCCGTCCAGTTCCTCGCGCATCCGGGCGCCCTGGCGGAACACGCGGGCGAGGATAAAGAGGACCAAGGCCAGCAGCAGGCCGAACCAGGATACTTCGAACTTCATGTGGCCGATACCGAGGATGTGGCCGAGCCAGCCGGTCGTGGCGGCGAGCGGAACGCCCAGTACATGCACGGCCAGCGACAGCCAGCCCATCGCCTGGAGCCGCGTCGCGTTGACCGGAATGAACGGATCGCCATCGCGCACGCTTTCCACGATGCGGTAGAGGTGGCGGAGGAACAGGAAACCGAGGCCGCTGACCACGGCGGACAGCGCCGTCGCGCCGACCACGGCCCAGATCGTCTCGCTCGGCGCGCCGCGCAGCGCGATCTGCTCCATGACGCTTTCGTTGAAGATCAGCAGCGTCGGGACGAGGAAGGCCAAGAACAACGCGCTCAGCGCGCAGAAGCCCGCCGTCACCAGCAAGGCGATGCGCGCGGCGGTCAGCAGGGGATCGCGAGGGCGGGACAGCATGCGCGCATCCCTAGCAGCGCGCGGCCGCGCAGCCTAGCCGCCCCGCAGTCATGCCGCGGCCTGAGCCAGCGTTTGGGCCCAGAGGATGAGGCCGACGTGAGCGGCGAAGCAGGCCGCGGCAGCCTTGGAGAGGAAATCCGTCTTGGCCAGGAGGTCCGTCATGTCGTTTGCTCCGATCAAGGGCTGCTCAGGAGATCGCCTGGCTCAGCGTAGCGATCCAGAAGATCGTCCCCACGGACAGAGCGAAGTAGATGGCGGCGGTCTTGGTCAGAATGGTGGTCACGGTCGTTCTCCAAGGATGCACGGCAGCTTAGGAAACCGCCTGGCTCAGGGTTTGGGCCCACAGGACGGCGCCGACGGTCAGCGAGAAGTAGACGGCGGCGGTCTTGGTCAGGAACTGGGTCATTGATCGTTCTCCGATATGTTCGATATCGACATTCAATAAGGCGATTCGCTCTTATTGTCAATCGATAATATCGAAAAGCGATATTTAGGTTTCCGGATCGCCCCAAACGCAGGAAGGCGGCCCCAGCGGGACCGCCTTCGCAGGTGACGAGTGGCGCCGGGCCGTCAGGTCGGATCGTGGGCAAGTTCCGGCTGAGCTTCGGCCGACCGCGACGCGTTGGCGTCGGTCGGGTGGTAAGTTCGCCAGTCGAACGGTTCGGTCGAACGGCCGTGCAGTTCCCGCTCACGCTCGGCCAGGAGGACGCGGGCACGGTGCACGCGGCGCCTGCGCGACACGAAGGGATTGGCCTCGTCGGGCGGTGCGGCGACCATGCGGCGCAGGAGTTCGTCGCGTTCGGCGCCGGTCGGCACGGGCCCCGCAGGCATGGCAAAGCGCTCGGGCGCGGCCGGGCGCTCGGGCGCGGCGGGGCGATCAGACGGGGCC
>JBQCGM010000051.1:0-24196 GCA_051955585.1 Novosphingobium sp. | reverse complement strand
GGGGGGGGGGGGGGGGGGGGGTGCGGTGTGTGGGGGTTGGGGGCATCCCGTGGGGGGGGGGGGCCCCGCCCCAGCCCCGCGGGCCGCGGGCGGGGCCCCGCCCCCCCCCCCCCCCCCCCCCCCACGACTCTGGCCGACTTCGCCGCCGACCTGCGCGCGCCGACGCCGACCGCCGCGGCGGAGATCGCCGTTCCGGTGCGCGAGGAGCTGTTCGCGCAGCTCGCCGATCTCGCCCTGCGCAAGCGCAAGTGCGCGCTGCGTCCTGTCGCATTGGGGCGCGAGCGGCTGGAGGCACGGGCCCAGCGCCTGCCCAAGCCCGAGGCGATCCTGGCGGCCAAGACGCAGCAGCTCGACGATCTGGCCGACCGCCTGCGTCGCGGCCTGGGCCAGCGGATCGTGCAGGCCCGGCTGGCGCTCCAGCAGGACGCGGCGCGGCTCTCGGCCCCGCTGCTCTCGGCACGGGTCCGGCACGAGCGGCACCGGCTCGATTCGGTCCGGCTGAATCCGGCGCTGGTGACCGGGCGGATCGCCGCGGGGACCGAGCGCCTCGCCGCCCTGTCGCGGCTGGCGCAGTCGCTTCATCCCGACAAGCCGCTGGCGCGCGGCTATGTGCGGGTCACCGCGGCCAACGGGGAGACCCTGGTCAGCAAGGCCGAGGCAGGACGGGAAGCGTCGCTGGTGCTCCACTTCGGCGACGGCGAGCTGGCGGTGATGCCGCTTGACTCGCGGACGCCGCCTCCCAGGCGCCCCTCTTCACCGCAAAAACCGCCGCCGCCCGAGCAGGGCAAATTGCTTTGAGGCGCGCGAATCCCTAAGTTCATGTCCATGCTGATGTCATCGAACGAACGTCCCGCCGTGCTGCGCTACGAGCAGAACGGCTTCCGCGTGCTGAGCGCCGGCAACTTCGTGCTCTGTGCCGTCACCCAGGAGCGGATCCCGCTCGAAGCCCTGCGCTACTGGAACGAGGAGCGGCAAGAAGCCTACGCCTCGCCCGAGGCCGCGACCAAGCGCCTGCTCGGGCAGGCCTGACCGCCGTGCGGGCCGTCGGGCTCGGGCTGGCTGCGGTCGTGGCCGCCTGCGTGAGCGGTCCCGGGATCGGCCAGACGGCGCCGGCCGATCCCTTCGGGCTTTCGGGGCAGCCTACCCAGGGCGGCTGGCTCCGCGGCCATGCGCCCGCCGGAGCGGTCGGGGTGCAGTTCAACGGCGCGGCAGTACGGATCGCGCCCGACGGGCAGTTCCTGATCGCCTTCGACCGCGACTCGGGCCCGGCAGCGACGCTTACCGCGAGGCTCGCCAACGGCCGGACCCTCACCCGCCTGGTGGCGATCAGCCCCCGCGCCTGGCAGCTCGAGCACATTCCGCTCGGCCCCAAGCCCGGTACGCCGCCGAGCGAGGCCTATCGCATCCGCCGCGAGGGCGAGCTTGCCCAGATCAACGCGGCGCGCAGCATCAATTCGCCTAGCGAGGGCTGGCGGCAGGCCTTCATCTGGCCGGTGCAGGGCCGGTTGTCGGGCCGTTTCGGCTCGCAGCGAATCTACAACGGGGTGCCGGGAGCCTATCACTCGGGCCTCGACATCGCGACCGGGACCAGCGGCACCCCCTTCGTCGCCCCGGCCGACGGCGTGGTCATCCTCGCCGCTTCAAGCCCCTTCAGTCTCGAAGGCAACCTGCTGATGATCGACCATGGCATGGGCCTCAACAGCGCGTTCCTGCACTGTTCGACCCTGCTGGTGCGGGTCGGCGACCGGGTGCGCCAGGGCCAGGTCATCGGCCGGATCGGCGCGACCGGGCGGGCGACGGGCCCGCATCTCCACTGGTCGATCAAGTGGCGCGACTCGCGGCTCGACCCGTTGCTGTTCACCGGACCGATGCGTTGATCGTCACCCGTTCGAAAGAAATATTCGTGGATAATACGTAAGCACCGGGGCTAACACCTCTGTCAGTAGTTGCAGTTTTACTACACTTCAGAAACAATCAGCAAAGATTCCCGCAAGCCCCTTTCGGGCAGCGTAGCTGCGAGTCACTATGTGGTCAGGGAGGGCTCGACCTTGAGCGAATCGCGGTAAACGCGACGATCACGCTCGCTAGTCAAAGGAGTCCCGCTCCAATGCACAAGAAAACTAGCCAGCTTCGGCTGGGTGTTGCATCGTGCGCGCTGGCCTTGGCCCTGTGCGCCGTTCCCGCCTTCGCGCAGGACGCGGCGAGCGCGTCTGCCGCCGATGAACCCCAGGCCGGCGACATCATCGTCACCGGGTCGCGCATCGCGCGTCCCGAACTTACGGCCTCGGTCCCGGTCGCGGTGGTGAGCGCCGAAAGCATCCAGAACAAGGGCCAGACCAACGTCCTCGATGCGCTGCGCGACATTCCGATCGCGGGGCAGTCGCTCGACAAGTCGGCGTCCAACTTCTCGAATTTCGACAATGGCATCTCGACCATCAACCTGCGCAACCTCGGCACGTCGCGCACGTTGGTGCTGATCAACGGCCGCCGCAGCGTGGGCACGCCGGGTGACAGCGCGGTCGATCTCAACAATATCGCGCCGGACCTCATCGGCCACATCGAGGTCGCCACGGGCGGTACCTCGGCAGTGTACGGTTCCGACGCGGTGGCGGGCGTCGTCAACATCATCCTGAAGAAGAAGTTCGACGGCATCCAATTGCACCTGCAGGGCGGGGTAACCGGCCGGGGCGATGGCGGAAACCAACTCGCCGCGGTCACCGCCGGGAAGACCTTTGCGGACGGCAGGGGCCACGTCATCGCCAATTTCACCTATACCAACGACGATCCGGTCTTTGCGCGCAACCGCGCCTTTTCGGCGCTCGATGCTCCCAACAAGAGTTCCTACGCCCAGCAGGGGCTGTTCGACACCGGCGGGGCCCCCGGGTTCAGCCCGGCCGACGGGACCACCTACACCTTCAACTCCGCCAACGCGGTCAAGCTCTACGAAGGCGCTGCGGTCGACGGCTACAATCGCAATGCCGACCGCTTGCTGACGACCCCGAGCCAGCGCTACCTCGCATCGGTTCTGGCCGACTACGAATTCAGCCCGGCGGTGACGCTGTTCGGCGAATTCACCTATTCGAAGACCAAGGCCCGCTCCATCGTGGAGCCGCTGGCGGTCGACGACCAGGGGAGCCAGGGTCAGACCGTCTACAATTTCGACGGTTCCCCCTTCAGCGGCATTCCGGTCACCAATCCGCTGGTGCCGACCGCCATCCGGGACGCCGCGATCGCCAACGGGGCCAGCACCATCTACTTCCGCAGGCGATCGAACGGAATCTTCGAACGCAGCGCCACGAGCGACCGGGACTACTGGCGCGGCGTGATCGGGCTACGGGGCGATATCGGGTCGAACTGGAAGTACGAGGCCTACTACGAGCACAGCCAAGTCAAGGATCGCACGGTTTCCCAAGCGATCCTGATGAACAACTACGGTGCATCGCTTCAGGCCACGACGATCGGCGGGCAGGTCGTCTGCGCCGATCCGGTGGCGCGGGCCGCCGGCTGCGTGCCGATCGACATCTTCGGCTTCAACACCGTCACGCCGGCCATGGTCCGATGGCTCAGCACCTATACCGGTCAGGGCGCCCTGGTCCCCGGCGCCAAGGCCGGTGACATGGCGGTCAACGAGCTGTCGCGCAAGGGCACCCAGGACGTTGCCGCGGTGAACTTCACCGGGCCGCTGTTCAACCTCCCCGCAGGTTCTGTGCAGGTCGCTATCGGAGCCGAATATCACCGCGAGAAATCGGAACAGTATTACGACCCGTTCACCCAGTCCGGCTGGAGCTCGGCCCAGCAGGCGGCCAACACGGTCGGTCAGTACGATTCCAAGGAAGTCTACGGCGAAATCAGCATCCCCGTGCTGCGGGGCAGCGCGCTCGGCCATGAGCTGACCCTCGAAGGTGCGGTCCGTTACGCCGACTATTCGACCGTCGGCGGATTCTGGTCCTACAAGTTCGGTGGTACTTATGCACCCGTGCCGGACATCCGTTTCCGCGCCATCTATGCTCGCGCAGTCAGGGCGCCTAACGTGAACGAGCTCTATTCGGGTGCTGCCAACACGGCGCCGGCGGTGATCGACCCCTGCGACCAGAACGAGGGCAACGGCGACGATCTGCGCGACGGCGGCCTGCTGCCGCTACCGGCCGCCTGCCTGAACATCCCGGGCATCGCCAACTATCTGCAGACGCACCCGAACTTCACCTACACGCTCGCGCAGATCCAGACGATCAACGGCACCATCGCCGGCAACGCGAACCTCGGCGCGGAATCGACCCAGACCTTCACTGCCGGGGCGACCTTCACGCCGACCTTCTTCCGCGGCTTCGATCTTTCGGTCGATTACTATCGGGTGAAGGTCAACAACGCGATCACCCAGGTCGATTTCCAGGATTCGGTGACGCAGTGCGTGCTGACCGGCGACCCGAACTTTTGCGGCAACGTCACCCGCGACGCCAACGGCATCATCAAGTCGGTCGATGCGATCTTCCTCAACGGGGCATCCTATGAGGTGGCAGGGCTCGACGTGCAGGCGCACTACACTTTCAAGCCGCGCCTCTTGGGCTCTGACGAGCGGGTCAATCTGGCCGTGTTCTGGAACCATAAGTTCAAGCAGAACAAGACGCCCTTCGCCGGCGCCTTCGTGAGCGAACAGCTGGGCGAAGCCGACATCTACAGTACCAGCCAGAACATCGGCACGGGCTTCAAGGATCAGTTGACCTTCAACGCCAGCTACCAGACCGGGCCGTTCACTCTGGCGTACACGTTCCGCTACTTCAGTCCCGTGGTGACCAGTACCACGCGAGACTACATTCCGTCGTTCACCTACCACGACCTGCAGGCCAGGTTCTCGGTCGGCGAGCAGCGGAACTACGAGTTCTACCTTGGCGTGAACAATCTCTTCGACAAGCAGCCGGTGGTCGTCACCGACCTGGCCAACCAATGGCCCGGCACCAATACGGTGGCCAGTTCCTACGATCTGCTGGGCCGCAGGTTCTACGCCGGGGTCAGGGCGAAATTCTGACGGTTCGAGGGTGGAGGGAAGGCCTCGGGGCAACCCGGGGCCTCTTCACGCGCCCGTCGCGGGCAAAACAAAAGGGCACCGACCAGCGGCGCCCTTTCGATTTCAGCCGGGCGAAGGGGTTCAGGCGGCGGCCTTGGCAGCCTTCGCCAGTTCGCGCTTCACCTTGACGGCGCTGGGCGAGAGCTTGTCTTCCGAGGTCTTGCGCAGCCAGTTGTCGAGGCCGCCGACGTGCTCGACCGAGCGCAGGCCGTGGGTCGAGACGCGGAACTTGAAGCCGCGGTCCAGGGTCTCCGACAGCAGCGTCACGTTCTGCAGGTTGGGCAGGAAGACGCGCTTGGTCTTGTTGTTGGCGTGGCTGACGTTGTTGCCGACTTGGCGGCCCTTGCCGGTCAGTTCGCAGATACGGGACATGGGTCTTCTCGCTTCAGAATTACTTGCCGCAATGCGGGGAACGGCGCCCTTAGCGATTCACCCTGGACAGGTCAAGTTGTGCACAGGCCTGTCGTGCGCTAGCCGAGCCCCATGACCAAGTGGCCGCTTCCGCCCTTTATGGCCCAAGCCTTTGCCCAAGCGCAGGATGCCGCGGCTGCGGGCGAAGTGCCGATCGGCGCGGTGGTGGTCAAGGACGGGGCGGTCTTGGCGGCCGCGCACAATGCTCCACGTGGAACGACCGACCCGACCGCCCATGCCGAGGTACTGGCGATTCGCGCCGCCGCCCGGGTGCTAGGCAACGAGCGCCTCGACGATTGCGAGCTGTGGGTCACGTTGGAGCCCTGCGCGATGTGCGCCGGGGCGATCGTCCATGCGCGAATCGCCAAGCTCTATTACGCCGCGCCCGATCCCAAGGGCGGCGCGGTCGAGCACGGGGCGCGGGTGTTCGAGCAGGACCTGTGCCTGCACCGGCCCGAGGTCTATTCCGGGATCGGCGAGGCCGAATCGGCAGAGCTGCTGCGGGGGTTCTTTCGGGAACGGCGCTAAAGGCCGCGCCAGATCTTCAGCGCGACCGCATCGCCTGGACCCAGCGCTCCGCGCGGACAGGCCTCGGGCATGAAGCCCCGCCCATAGCAAAGCCTCAATTCGCGCAGCCAGCCGTTGCGGCTGAGCGCGATCCCGACCTGCTCGCGCTTCCATTCCGGATTGGCGATTACGAAAGCCTCGCGCAGATCGCCCACGGTGAGGCCCTCCTTGCGCGAGAGCCGATCGGCATCGGGCCAGCGGAGCGAGCGCCAGAGGGCCGCAGCGGTGCGGAAATAGGCCTCGGGCGTCCGTGTCATGCACGAGCCGTGCTTGGCCCATTCGTGCTCGAGCAGCCAGGGCACCGGGGTCATGCACAGGTTGCGGCGAATCAGTTCGGGCGAAGGCCGCGGCGTCAGCGCACACCACTGCGGCGGCGGCCCGAGCCGCGCTTCTGGCCAGAGCCCGTGCAGCACGAAGCCGAATCCGCCATTTCGGCCCGAACACTGCATCGAGGCGCGGTCGTTCTTGCAGAACTCCGGCGACCAGCTTGCCGCAAGGGTATAGCGGGCTACGGGCAGGCGGCGGACCGGGCCGTCGGGCGTGACCGGGCGGAGCGCCTCGATCCGCTGCGGCAAGCGGCATTGGTAGGCTTGGGCAAGGGCCGGCGCAGGTAGTGCCAGTGCCAGCAGCGCGGAAAGTCTAGGCGAAATCACGAGGATCGACGGGACCTTTGCCGGCGAGCCAGGCGGCGGCGTCCTTGCGGAAGAGAAAGGCGACCGCAATGGCCTGCAGAACAATCAGGACGACGGCGAAGCCGAGGAGATAAGGCGGCAGGCCCGACTGCTGCTCGCTCTGCACCAGGTTGATCGTGCTCAGGACACCCAGCGCGGTCAGGGCGGTCAGGATCCACTTGGCGACATTGCTCGCGCGGCGCGAGATGAAGAACCACAGCAGGAGCGAGATCACGATGCTGAAGACATGCGAGCCGAGATAGACCGCCCCGCCGGCATCGCCGATCGCGGCGAGTTCCGGCTGGGTGCGGAACAGTTCGGCCATGGTGTCGTAGGATAGGGTGGTGTTGACGGCGCTCACCACCACCGAGCCCAGGAACAGCCAGTCGAACAGGACGATCGATTTCGGACGCATGACAACTCCCCCTTTTGCCGAGGGTTGTGACGTCAGAGCGGGGTGAAGTCGAGCCCGATGTCCGCGGCGGGCGCGCTCTGGGTCAGGCGGCCGACCGAGACGTAGTCCACGCCGCTCGCGGCGATCGCGGCGATGGTGTCGAGGCGGACGCCGCCCGAGGCTTCGCAGGGCGCGCGGCCGGCCACCAAAGCCACGGCCTCGCGCAAGGTTTCGGGGCTCATGTTGTCGAGCAACAGGTGGCTCGCGCCCGCCGCCAGCGCGGGCTCGATCTGGTCGAGGCGGTCGACCTCGCAGATGATCCGCTCGACCCCCGCCGCGCGCGCCCGGCGCACCGCCTCGCCGACACCGCCGGCGACCGCGACATGGTTGTCCTTGATCATCGCCGCGTCCCACAGGCCCATGCGGTGGTTCTGCGCGCCGCCCATCCGCGTGGCGTACTTTTCGAGGTGGCGAAGGCCGGGGATGGTCTTGCGCGTGTCGAGCAGCGTGGCGTGCCCATCCATCGCATCGACATATTCGCGGGTCATCGTGGCGATGCCCGAGAGGTGCTGGACCGTATTCAGCGCGGCGCGCTCGGCGGTGAGCATGGCGCGGGCATTGCCCGACAGGCGCATCAGGTCGGTACCGCCTGGCACCTGCGCGCCCTCTTCGGCCAGGATCTCGATTTCCATCGCGGGATCGAGCACGCGGAAGAAGGCGGCGGCGATGGGCAGGCCGCAGACGGTGATCGGGTCGCGGCTGTCCATCACGCCGGAGAACCGTGCGTCCACCGGGATCACGCTTTCCGAAGTGACGTCATGACCGCCGCCCGGCAGCCCGATGCCGAGGTCTTCGGCCAGAGTCGCGGCGACGAACTGGTCGAGGTCGAAGCCGGGAATTTCGAAGGTCATCGTCCAATCACCGTTTTACAATGGTCGTCATTGCGAGCGGAGCGAAGCAATCCAGGGCTCAGTGCACTACGCTCTGGATTGCCGCGCGACTTCGTCGCTCGCAATGACGAATATTTGGAAACCCCTAGCCCCGCGCCGGCAGGCCCGCAGCGCGCAGGGCGGCGTGGGCTTCGTCGATGGTGTGCTGGCCGAAGTGGAAGATCGAGGCGGCCAGCACCGCGCTGGCATGGCCCTGGGTCACGCCTTCGACGAGATGGTCCAGCGTGCCCACTCCGCCGCTGGCGATGACCGGAACCGAAACCGCGTCGGCGATCGCGCGGGTCAGGGCGAGGTCGTAGCCGGCCTTGGTCCCGTCGCCGTCCATCGAGGTGACGAGCAGCTCGCCCGCGCCGAGCTCGGCCAGGCGAATCGCGTGCTCGACCGCGTCGATCCCGGTTTCCTTGCGGCCGCCGTGGGTGAAGATTTCCCAGTGGTCGCCGGTCCGGCGCGCATCGACCGAGGCGACGATGCACTGGCTGCCGAACCGCGCGGCGATATCGGCGACGACTTCGGGCCGCGAGACCGCGGCGGAATTGACCGCGACCTTGTCGGCGCCGGCCAGCAGCAGCGCGCGCGCATCCTCGGCCGAACGGACCCCACCGCCGACGGTCAGGGGCATGAAGCAGACCTCCGCGGTGCGCCGCACCACGTCGAGCAGCGTCCCGCGCCCTTCGTGGCTGGCCGAGATGTCGAGGAAGCAGAGTTCGTCCGCGCCGGCCGCGTCATAGGCCTTGGCCTGCTCGACCGGATCGCCGGCGTCCCTGAGATCGACGAAATTCACGCCCTTGACCACGCGCCCGTCGCGGACGTCGAGGCAGGGGATGACGCGGATGCGGACGGTCACGTGCGCTCCGCCATCGCGATCGCCGCTGCCAGGTCCAGCTTGCCCTCGAACAGTGCGCGGCCGGTGATCACGCCCTCGATGCCCCCCAATCCATCATGGGCGTTGGCATGCAGCGCGAGCATGCGGATGTCGTCGAGGCCCTTCACCCCGCCGGAGGCGATCACCGGCAGGTCGGTGCGGCGGGCGAGATCGACCGTGGCGTCGATGTTGCAGCCCTTGAGCAGGCCGTCGCGGCCGATGTCGGTGAACAGCAGGCTGGCGACGCCCGCGTCCTCGAAGCGGCGGGCGAGGTCGGCGACGGTGACGTCGGAGACCTCGGCCCAGCCCTCGGTCGCGACCATGCCGTCGCGGGCGTCCACGGCGACGACGATGCCGCCCGGGAAGGCCTTCGCCATGTCCTTGACGAACTCGGGATCCTTGAGCGCCGCGGTGCCCATCACCACCCGCGACACGCCGAGGGTGAACCAGCCCTCCACCGCCTCGCGGGTGCGGATGCCGCCGCCCAGCTGGACGTGGCCGGGGAAGACCTCGAGAATCCCCTCGACCGCCTCGCGATTCTCGGCCCGGCCGGCGAAGGAGCCGTCGAGATCGACGACATGGAGATACTGCGAGCCTTGCTCGGCGAAGATCATCGCCTGGGCCGCGGGATTGTCGCCGTAGACCGTGGCGCGGTTCATGTCGCCTTCGGCCAGGCGAACGACCTGGCCGCCCTTGAGGTCGATGGCGGGGAAGACGATCATGACGCGCGCACCTTAGGCTGAGTCCCCGCGCAGGCGGGGACGCGGGAATCTTCGCGGAAGGCGATCACGGCCGCCACTCCAAAAACCGCGAGAGGAACGAGAGGCCATAGGCCTGGCTCTTCTCCGGGTGGAACTGCACGCCGATCAAGTTGTCTCGCGCAACTGCTGCGACCACCGAGCGGCCGTGGTCGGTCAGCGCGGCGATGTCCTCACCCGCCTCGGCGACGAAATGATAGGAGTGCAGGAAATAGGCCTCACCGGGTTCGATCAGCGCCGCGCCGTCCTGGTGCGGCATCGGCGCGACGTCGTTCCAGCCCATGTGCGGGATCTTGATCGCCGGATCGCTGACCTCGATCTCGCGGACCTCGCCGGCGATCCAGTCGAGCCCTGGGGTCTCGCCATGCTCCAGCCCGCGCGTGGCAAGCAGCTGCATGCCCACGCAGATGCCGAGGAACGGCGCGCCGCCGACGTGGACGCGCTCGGTCATCGCCTCGACCAGGCGGGGGATCGCGCGCAGCCCCTCGGCGCAGGCCTTGAAGCTGCCGACGCCGGGCAGCACGATCCGGTCGGCGGCGCGGACGACGTCGGGATCGGCGGTGACCGAGACGTTCTCGGCCCCGGCGGCGCGCAGCGCGTTGGCCACCGACTGCAGATTGCCCGCCCCGTAATCAACGAGCGCGGTAATCTCAGCCATGATCTTTTCTCCCGCTCACGCGGGGACTGGGCTGGTGCCGCGAGCCAGTCGCGGAGGCGACTGGCTTAACCACCAAGGACTCCCTTGGTCGAGGGAATGGCCCCGCCCTTGCGCGGGTCGAGCTCGACCGCTTGGCGCATCGCGCGGGCGAAGCCCTTGTAGATGCCCTCGATGATGTGGTGGTTGTTCTGCCCGTAGAGGCATTCGATGTGCAGCGTGATGCCCACCGCCTGCGCGATCGACTGGAACCAGTGCTCGAACAGCTCGGTGTCCATCTCGCCCAGGCGCGGCTGGGTGAACTCGGCCTTCCAGACCAGCCAGGGCCGGCCCGAAATGTCGAGCGCGACGCGGGCCAGGGCCTCGTCCATCGGCGAATAGACCTGGCCGTAGCGGCCGATCCCGGCCTTGTCGCCCAGCGCCTGGTTCAGCGCCTGGCCGATGGCGATCGCGCTGTCCTCGGTGGTGTGGTGCTGGTCGACGTGGAGATCGCCCTTGATCCGGCAGGTGACGTCGATCAGCGAATGGCGCGAGAACTGCTCGATCATGTGATCGAGGAAGCCGATCCCGGTGGACACGTCGTATTTGCCGGTGCCGTCCAGGTTCACTTCGACCTGGATATCGGTCTCGTGCGTCTTGCGGGTGATCGAGCCTGTGCGCATGCTGGGCCTATAGAACACGGGGGCGGGGAATCAACCGAGCGATGGGGATTCGGGCGTAACCTTCAGGCAACGCGTCGGCCCGATCATGTGGAATCAGCTCCGTTGTACCTTGACCGGCTCGCGGGGCGTCGCCACTTGAGTCGGTCATGGATGATGCGACCCCCGATAGCCTGATCCCCTACGACGAGATCGTTCAAGAGGCCTTGCGGGCCGTGGTCGGGCGGGTGCTCGGCCAGGTCGAGACCTCGGGCGGCGAACTGCCCGGCGCGCATCATTTCTACATCACCTTCAAGACCGGCGCCCCGGGAGTTTCGATCCCCCAGCACCTGAAGGAGCGCTTCCCCGACGAGATGACGATCGTCCTCCAGAACAAGTTCTGGGACCTGTCGGTGCAGGAAGACGCCTTCTCGGTCGGGCTGACCTTCAATCAGATCCCGGCCAAGCTCGACATTCCCTTCGCCGCGATCACCGCCTTCGTGGACCCCGCGGTCGATTTCGGGCTGCAGTTCCAGGCGGTCGTGCCGGATCTCGAACCCGAACCGCACGAGGATGCCGAGAACGATTCGCTGGAACGCGGGGAAAATCCGGACGTTAAGGGTGCGGACGACGGCTCCAACGTCGTCACGGTCGATTTCGGTCGCAAGAAATAGGGCGTCATGGCCCGGGAGTGAGGGCAGGATGGCCAAGGGCGGCATCGTTTCCAGGATCGGCGGTTCGAAGCTGGCCGGTGCGGGCAGCGCGGTGAAGCGTACGGCGCGCAACGTCAAGGAAGGGGCCAAGGCCGGCGCGAAGGAAGTGCCTCCGCCCAGCCCCAACCCGATGACCAACCTGATCATCGCCGATCTCGTCCTGCGCGGCGGTGGGCGGCTGTTGCGCAATCTCGTCGAGCGCAACGTGCTCAAGGCCAAGTATCCGCCTGACACGGCCAGAAGCATCGTGAGCGGCCGCGGCATGGCCCAGACCCTGGTCAGCACGGCGATCGCCCGCGTCGCGACCCGCTCGGTGCCGGGGGCCATCCTGGTCGGCGGCGGCCTGCTCGCCAAGACGCTCTACGACCGCCGCAAGGGTGCGCAGGCCAAGGAAAAGGGCAAGAAGGCCGTGGCGCGCCGCGTCGCCAAGGGTAGTTGATTCACACGATCGCTTGATTCCCGCCCCTTCCTTGCGCCATCAGCGCGCATGGCCACCGACACCGATACGCTGCATCGCCGCGGGCTGATGTTCATCCTCTCGTCGCCTTCGGGCACGGGGAAGACCACGATCGCGCGGCGCCTGCTCGAGCACGATCGCCACATCCGCATGTCGGTCTCGGTCACGACCCGGCCGATCCGCCCGGGCGAGATCGACGGGCGGGACTATCACTTCGTGAGCCAGGAGCAGTTCGATCGGATGGTCGAGGCGGGCGAGCTGATGGAATGGGCCACGGTCTTCGGCAATTCCTACGGCACGCCCAAGGCGCAGATTCGCGCCGGACTGAAAGAGGGCCAGGACTTCCTCTTCGACATCGACTGGCAGGGCACCCAGCAGTTGTTCCAGAAAGCCGAGACCGACGTGGTCCGCGTCTTCCTCCTCCCGCCCAGCCTCGTCGAACTGCGCCGCCGGCTGACCGGACGCGGCACCGACCGCGCCGACGTCATCGCCGGGCGCAGGGCCCGCGCCCAGGCCGAGATCAGCCACTGGGACGGCTACGAATATGTCGTCGTCAACGACGACATCGACGCCTGCTTCGGCAAGGTCGTCGAGATCCTCGAAGCCGAACGCCTGCGCCGCGCCCGGCAGACGGGACTTATCGGCTTCGTGCGCGAACTGATGAAGCCGGAGTAGTCTGCATTTCGTCATTGCGAGCGTAGCGAAGCAATCCACGGCGGTTGCGGGCGACGCTCTGGATTGCCGCGTCGCTTCGCTCCTCGCAATGACGACAAATGGATGTGGGCTTCTCTCCGCAAAAAAACTTCAAATCCCCCGCCGCACGGGTAAAGCGCTGGCATGACGAATCCCCAGGACCTCGCCAAGGCCGAGACGCTCATCGAGGCGCTGCCCTACCTGCAGCGCTATGCCGGCTGCACCTTCGTGGTGAAGTACGGCGGCCACGCGATGGGCGATCCCGAGCTGGCGCACGACTTCGCCCAGGACATCGTGCTGCTCAAGGCGGTCGGGATCAATCCGGTCGTGGTCCATGGCGGCGGGCCGCAGATCGGCGCGATGCTGAAGAAGCTCGGGGTCGAATCGCAGTTCATCGATGGACTGCGGGTGACCGACAAGGCCACGGCCGAAGTCGCCGAAATGGTGCTGTCGGGTTCGATCAACAAGGAACTGGTCGGCTGGATCGCCGGGGCCGGGGGCAAGGCGATCGGCATCTCCGGCAAGGACGGCGGCCTGGTCACCGCGACCAAGGTCGAACGTGCGGCCAAGGATTCGGACGAGATCATCGACCTTGGCTTCGTCGGCGAGCCCGAGACCGTGGACACCACCCTGATCGAGACCGCGATCGCCGCGGGCATGATTCCGGTGATCGCTCCGATCGCCGCGGGCGCGGACGGCGCGACCTACAACATCAACGCCGACACCATGGCCGGCGCGATCGCCGCGGCGCTCGGGGCCAAGCGGCTGTTCCTGCTGACCGACGTCATGGGCGTGCTCGACAAGGACAAGAACCTGCTGACCGACCTGACCCCCGCGGATATCGCCCGGCTGCAGGAAGATGGGACGATCTCGGGCGGAATGATCCCCAAGCTCGAGACCTGCGTCCACGCGGTCGAGGCCGGCTGCGAGGCAGCGGTCGTGCTCGACGGGCGGGTGGGGCATGCCATGCTGCTCGAATTCTTCACGTCGCGCGGGGCAGGCACCCTGATCCGCGCTGCCTGAGGCAGCCCCCCGCGGCCACGACGCTGTCATCCCCGGCTTGCGGCCTGTTGTCGCCCTCGGCTATCAGCGCCTCTCCCGCCACCCCGAAAGGCCGCGCCGGTGCTGTTCCTCACCCTCTACGAAATCGTCGGTTACCTGATCTCCATCGTCGTCGCGCTGGTCATCGTCCAGTTCGTCCTCAGCCTGCTGATCTCCTTCAACGTCGTGAACATGCACAACGACTTCGTCGCCGCGATCTGGCGCGCGGTGAACGTGATCCTCGAGCCCATCCTGCGGCCGATCAAGCGCATCATGCCCGATACGGGAGCGATCGACCTTTCCCCGATGGTGCTGATCATCGGCCTGACGATCCTCCAGATCGTGCTGCGCAACCTGGCCTATGCGGCGATGTCGGCGTGAGCGCGTCCATCATCGACGGCAAGGCCTTCGCCGAGGGCCTGCGCGGCCGCGTCGCCGAGCAGGCCGCCGCTTTCGAAGCTGCGATCGGCCGCAAGGCCGGGCTCGCTGTGGTGCTCGTCGGCGAGGATCCGGCCAGCCAGGTCTACGTCGCCTCGAAGGGCAAGCAGACCGTCGCAGCCGGCATGGCCAGCTTCGAGCACAAGCTGCCCGCCGAGACCACCCAGGAACAGCTGCTGGCCGTGGTCGACCGGCTCAACGCGGACCCGAGCGTCGACGGCATCCTCGTGCAGCTGCCGCTGCCGAAGCACCTCGACGAGCAGGCCGTGGTCGACCGGATCGACCCGGGCAAGGATGTCGACGGCCTGACCCCGGTCAGCACCGGCCGCCTCGCGCTCGGCCTGCCGGGCCTGGTCCCGTGCACGCCGCTGGGCTCGCTGATGCTGCTCAAGGACCGGCTGGGGAGCCTGTCGGGACTCGACGCCGTGGTGATCGGCCGCTCGATCCTGGTCGGCAAGCCGATGGCCCAGCTCCTGCTGGGCGAGAGCTGCACGGTGACCGTGGCGCACAGCCGCACCCGCAACCTCGAGGACGTCGTGCGGCGGGCCGACATCGTCGTGGCGGCGGTCGGCCGGCCCGAGATGGTCAAGGCCGACTGGGTCAAGCCCGGCGCGACCGTGATCGACGTCGGGATCAACCGCCTGCCGCCGGCCGAGGAAGGCGGCAAGGGCCGCCTGGTCGGCGATGTCGACTTCGCCGGAGTCAGCCAGGTGGCGGGGGCGATCACCCCGGTGCCGGGCGGGGTGGGCCCGATGACCATCGCCGTCCTGCTGCGCAACACGATCGTCGCGGCCTGGCGCAACGAGGGCCGGCCGCTCGCCGCGGACGCGATCTGATGCGGCGGGCCGGGATCGCGCTGGCCCTGCTGCTGGCGGCGGCTCCCGCGGTTCTGGCGCAACCGGCTCCGGGCGGTCCCGAGGGACGCCCGCGCCGCTCCTATGCCAATCCCAGCGCGGTAATCGCCGCCGATCTCGCCCTGAGCCGCGTCGCCCGCGAGAAAGGCCAGTGGCGCGCGCTGCGCGACGCCGCCGGGCCGGGCGCCGTGGTCTTCGCGCCGCGCCCCTTCGATGCCGCGGCCTGGCTCAAGCGCCGGCCGGAGCCGACCACGCCGACCCGCTGGCAGCCGCGCGCCGTCTGGATCAGCTGCGATGGCGGCCATGCCGTCAGCCGCGGGCAATGGTCGCGAGGCGCCGAGAGCGGCGACTATGTCGCGGTTTGGGAACGCCAGAAGAAGGGCGAATGGAAGTGGCTGGTCCACGACGAGGGACCTGCCGCCGAGCTGGGTGAGGCGCCTGAGATGATCGCCGCCCAGGTTGCCGAATGCTCGGGCTTGCGCCGCCGCCCCGGCGAGGGAGCGGTGCTGCGCGATGCCGCGGATGCCGCGAGCGACGATCGCAGCCTGAAATGGAGCGTGACGCTTGGGCCCGATTGCGCGCGCGTACTGTCGGTTGAAGTCTGGGACGGCAGGGTGCTGGTCCCGGTGTTCACCGTGCGGCGCGGGGCGCCTGCAGGCGGCTGCGGCTGATCAGCATGTCAAAGAACTAACCGTTCGCTCGACGCGAACGGGTTTTAGGCTGTGCAGGCAGGACAAAAGAAAGGGCGCGCGGGACAAGCCCGGCGCGCCCGATCTCGAGTAATTTCGCCGAAGCGAAGATTACATCTTCTTGGCGGCTTCCGAAGCGGCAGCAGCGGCGTCCGTCGCGGCGCCCGAAGCGGCGGCAGCGGCGTCGGTGGCGGCGGCCGAAGCAGCGCCGGCGGCGTCGGTGGCGGCGGCAGCGGCGTCGGTGGCGGCAGCAGCAGCGTCGGTGGCAGCGGCTTCAGCGGTCGAAGCAGCGGCGTCTTCGGTCTTATGCGAGCAAGCCGAGAGAGCGAGAGCGGCGCCGGCAACAGCGGCAGCGAGAACGATCTTGCGCATGTATAAAATCCTTGAACAGCGAGTGGACCACGCGCGGCCATGTCTGAAATAGACGGCGGGCCCCGCGGAAAGCCTACTCCACGAGTAGACTTCGCGCGTCAATTAATCGTCTTGGCGCGGTGATGCAAGCGCTAGTCGCGCGGTACGAATTTGTCGCAGCTTCGCAGTCGCACTTGTCTAGGGACAGATTGTGGCATGGGTATGACCGCGGTGCCGCTCGTTCGCCGGGGCCTCGCGAAGAGGGCAAGTGCCTGCTACACCGCCGAAATGGCATCCAAGCAGCATCTCTACCTGGTCGACGGATCGGCCTATATCTTCCGCGCCTATCACCGGCTGCCGCCGCTCACCAATCCGCGCGGCGTGCCGGTCGGGGCGGTCTATGGCTATACCACCATGCTGTGGAAACTGGCCGAGGATCTGAACAAGGCCGACGGGCCGACCCACCTGGCGGTAATCCTCGACAAGGGCTCGACCTCGTTCCGCAATGCGCTCTACGACCAATACAAGGCCAACCGCCCGCCCCCGCCCGAGGATCTCGTCCCGCAGTTCCCGCTGATTCGCGACGCCACCCGCGCTTTCAGCCTGCCCTGCATCGAGGAGGACGATCTCGAGGCCGACGATCTGATCGCCTCTTATGCCCGCGAGGCGACCCGGCGCGGCTGGGACGTGACGATCGTTTCCTCCGACAAGGACCTGATGCAGCTCGTCGGCAAGTGCGGCGAGCCGCACGACGGGGTTGAAGGCGGCTGTATCGACATGCTCGATACGATGAAGAACCAGCGGATCGACATTCCCGAGGTCGTCGAGAAGTTCGGCGTTCCGCCCGAACTGGTCGGCGATGTCCTCGCGCTGATGGGCGATTCGGTCGACAACGTGCCCGGCATCCGCGGCATCGGCCCGAAGACCGCGACCAAGCTGATCCAGGAGCACGGCAGCCTGGAAGGCGCGCTGGCGGCGGCGCCGACGATGAAGCCGGGCAAGCTGCGCGACAGCCTGATCGAACAGGCCGAGATGGCGCGGCTCAGCCGCGTCCTGGTCCAGCTCAAGGAAGACTGCGAGCTGCCGATCGCGCTCGACGATTTCGCCCTCAGCGCGATCCCGCCCGAGCCGCTCGCCACCTTCCTGACCGAGCACGGCTTCACCAGCCTGCTGCGCCGCCTCGTCGGGGGCGCGGGCAGCCCGGGGCCGACGACCCAGCTCAATCCGGCCAAGCCCGTGAACGCGGCCGCCGCTCCGGCCCGGCCCGGGGCCGATTCGACGCGCCAGCCGTTGCCGGAGATGCCGCCGGTCGATCTCGACGCCTACGAATGCGTCCAGACCGCCGAGGCGCTGCAGCGCTGGGTCGACCGCGCCTTCGCCGCGCGGGTGGTGGCAATCGACACCGAAACCTCGATGCTCGACGCGATGCGCGCCGATCTGTCGGGGGTCAGTCTGGCGCTCGGCCCGAACGATGCGTGCTACATCCCGCTCGGCCACGGTAGCGCCGACATGTTCGCCGAAACGCCGGAGCAGGTGCCGCTGCCTGTGGCGATCGCCCTGCTCAAGCCGCTGCTGGAAAGCGACGCGGTGCTCAAGGTCGGACAGAACATCAAGTATGACCTCAACGTCCTCGCCCGCCACGGGATCGAGATGGCGCCGATCGACGACACCATGATCGTCTCGTTCTGCCTCGATGCCGGGAGGCAGGAGGAGGGCATCGGTGGCGGCCACGGCATGGACGAACTGGCGCAGCGCCATCTCGGCCACACCACGCTGACCTTCAAGGACATCTGCGGCTCGGGCAAGAAGGCGATCCCTTTCGGCGAAGTCCCGCTCGACCGCGCCACGCGCTACGCCGCCGAGGATGCCGACGTCACCTGGCGGCTCCACCGCCTGCTCAAGCCGCGTCTGGCCGACGAGGGCGGCACCAAGGTCTACGAGCGGGTCGACCGTCCGCTGATCCCGGTCGTCGCGCACATGGAGCGCAACGGCATCAAGGTCGATGCGGGCCGCCTGGCGCACCTGTCGACCGAGTTCGCCCAGGAAATCAGCCGCGTCGAATGCGAGGTTTTCGGCATCTGCGGCCAGGAGTTCACCATCGGCAGCCCCAAGCAATTGGGCGACATCCTGTTCGACAAGCTCGGCTACAAGGGCGGGAAGAAGGGCAAGAGCGGCCAGTATTCGACCGACCAGTCGGTGCTCGAAGGCCTCGCCGCACAGGGAGCCGAAGTCGCGACCAAGGTCCTCGAATGGCGCCAGCTCTCCAAGCTGCGCTCGACCTATACCGAGGCGCTGCAGGCAGCGATCAATCCGCACACGGGCCGCGTCCACACCAGCTACAGCCTGGTCGGCGCGCAGACGGGGCGGCTCTCCTCGACCGAGCCGAACCTGCAGAACATCCCGATCCGCACCGAGATCGGCCGCCAGATCCGCGACACCTTCGTCGCCGAGCCGGGCAATGTGATCCTCGCCGCCGACTACAGCCAGATCGAGCTGCGCCTCGCCGCGCACATGGCCGACGTGCCCGCGCTCAAGGAGGCCTTCGCCAATGGCGAGGACATTCACGCGCGCACCGCGCAGGAGATGTTCGGCAGCGTGGACCGCGATACCCGAGGCCGGGCCAAGACGATCAACTTCGCCATCCTCTACGGCATCTCGCGCTGGGGCTTGGGCACCCGGCTCGGCGTACCGGCGGACGAGGCCCAGGCGATGATCGACCGCTATTTCGAGCGCTTTCCGGGCATCCAGCGCTACATCGTCCAGACGCTCGAGTCGGTGCGCGAGCGCGGCTATTCGGAAACGCTGTTCGGACGCAAGACCTGGTTCCCGCGGATCAATTCGCGCAACCAGGCCGAGCGCCAGGGCAGCGAGCGCGCGGCGATCAACGCGCCGATCCAGGGCACCAGCGCCGACATCATCAAGCGCGCGATGGCGCGGATGCTGCCGGCGCTGGCCGCCGCCGGGCTGCCTGACGTCAAGATGCTGCTCCAGGTCCACGACGAACTGGTCTTCGAACTACCCGAGAGCGACGTCACCGCCGCAACTCCCGTGATCCAACGCGTCATGGCCGAAGCCGCGCAGCCGGCGGTGACCCTCGAGGTGCCGCTGGGCGTCGAGGTCGGCTTCGGGCCAAGCTGGGGCGCCGCGCATTGACCGAATTGCTGCAAAGGCGCCTCTTCCTGCGGCCAGGGGCGCTGTTGGCGCTGGCGGTCATGGCGCTCGGCCTGGTCGGCGGGGTGGCGCTCATCCTCTCGACCATCCGTACCGAGCAGGCGCATCGGGCAGAGGCTGCGCGAAGCAACGGGCTCATCGTCCTGCTGCGCGATCTGTCGCGTGATACGGTCAACGCCGAGACCGGCGAACGCGGCTACTTCATCACGCTCGATCGGCGTTACCTCGCGCCCTACGAAGCAGCGAGCCTGCGCTATCCCGAAGTGCTCGGGCGCCTCAAGGACCTGACCGCCCAGTCTGGCGATCCGCGCCAGGCGGAACTCGTCGCGCAGATCGCCGACCTGAGCGCCCGCAAGTTCGCTGAACTGGGTCGTATCGTGGCGCTGGTCGAGCGCGGCGACCTCACCGAGGCGCGGCGGGTGATCCTGACCGATGAAGGGCAGCGGACGATGGAGCAGCTACGCCTTGCCGTCGGCGAGCTCGAGGACGGCCAGCGAGCGCAGCTCGAGCGCGCGCTCGCCGAAACCGTGGCCAACGAGCGGCGGATCGAACCGCTATTGCTCGGCCTCCTCGTGCTGATCCTGGCCTCGCTCGCCCTCGCGCTGAGTCTGGCCCTCCGGAACGCCGAGGCCGAGGCGCGTGCCGAGCATGCCGCGGACCTGGCGATTGCGCGCGACCGGGCGGATCTGCTGGCGAACGAGCTCAGCCACCGGGTCAAGAACCTCTTCGCCGTGATCCTCGCCCTGATCCGAATGAGCGCCCGCGACGATCCGGCGGCCAAGCCGATTACCGAGAAGATCGCCGAACGGGTCACCGCCCTGCTGCGCGCCCAGGAACTGACCCAGGGCGCGGGGGCGCAAGCCCAGGTCGATCTCGCCAAGCTGGTCGATACGGTGCTGGCGCCCTATCGCTCCGACCATAGCCAGGACGAGGTCGAGGGGCCGGAGCTCAAGCTGGCCGAGCGCCAGACCACGCCGCTCGGCCTCATCCTCCACGAACTCGTCACCAACTGCGTGAAATACGGCGCTTGGTCGCAGCCCGGCGGCAGACTGGTGCTGACCTGGCGATGCTCCGGCGGTCGGCTCGAACTCACCTGGCGGGAACATTGCGCCCACCCCGTGGCCGAGCCGGACGGGAAAACCGGCTTCGGCAGCACGCTCTTGGAGGGATCCAAGCGCCAGCTCGCCGGCGAATTGACCCGCACCTACCATGCCGACGGCATCGAGGTGCGGATCGTGGTGCCGCTGGGCTGACCTTGTCCTCCCTTCCGAAGAGGAGGGGACTTCGCAAGCTCAGCCGCCGTGCTTCGTCTCGCGGGTCGAGCTGACCATGCCGGGCGCGAGGAAGCCTATCGGGGTGACTTCCATGGCCCGCCGCTTCAGCTCGCCCTTCATCTTGGCGTATTCGGCCTCCATCTCCGGCGTGACCGTCGCGCGCGAATCGGCAAGCGCCTCGGTGAAGTCCTCGGCGGTCACGCTGACCACCTCGGCCCCGCGCTTGCGGATCGCGATCCGGCCGGAGCGACGGACCACGTCCTCCAGGTCGGCGCCGGTGAAGCGTTCGGTCTCCGCGGCGATCCGCCCCAGGTCGACGTCGCTGGCCAGCGGCATCTTGCCGGTGTGGATCTTCAGGATGTGCTCGCGCCCGCCCTTGTCGGGGGTGCCGACATAGACCAGTTCGTCGAAGCGGCCAGGGCGCAGCAGGGCGGGATCGACCAGGGCGGGCCGGTTGGTCGCGCCGATCAGCACGACGGACTGGAGCTCCTCCATGCCGTCCATTTCGGCCAGGATCGTGTTGACCACCCGTGCCGTGACCTGCGGTTCGCCGCCCGAGCCGGAGCCGCGCGCCGGAACCAGGCTGTCGATCTCGTCGATGAAGATCACGCAGGGCGCGACCTGGCGGGCGCGGGCGAACAGCTTGGCGATCTGCTGCTCGCTCTCGCCGTACCACTTGCTCAACAGGTCGGACGACTTGATCGCGATGAAGTTGGCTTCCGCCTCCTTCGCCACGGCCTTGGCCAGCAGGGTCTTGCCGGTGCCGGGCGGGCCGTAGAGCAGGAAGCCCTTGGCGGGCCTGATCCCGAGACGATGGAACGCCTCGGGGTTCTTCAGGGGAAGTTCGACGCCCTCCTTGAGCTTGAGCTGCGCCTCGCCGAGCCCGCCGATATCGTCCCAGCCGACATTGGGCACTTGGACCATGACCTCGCGCATCGCGGAAGGCTGGACGCGCTTCTGTGCCTCCAGGAAATCGTCGCGCTGGACCGACAGCTTCTCGAGCACCTCGTTCGGGATCGTCTGGGCCTGGAGATCGAGCTGCGGCATGATCCGTCGCACCGCCTCGATCGCGGCCTCGCGGGCCAAGGCCGCCAGATCGGCGCCGACGAAGCCGTGGGTGACGCGGGCGAGCTCGTTCAGGTCGACGTCCTCGGCCAGCGGCATGCCGCGGGTATGGATGCCGATAATCTCGCGGCGGCCGGACTCGTCGGGCACGCCGACCACGATCTCGCGGTCGAACCGGCCGGGCCGGCGTAGCGCCTCGTCGATCGCGTCGGGTCGATTTGTCGCGGCGATCACGACCAGGTTGGAGCGGGCGTGCAGGCCGTCCATCAGGGTCAGCAGCTGGGCGACCAAGCGCTTCTCCGCCTCGCCCTGGACCTGGCCGCGCTTGGGCGCGATCGAATCGATTTCGTCGATGAAGACGATCGAGGGCGCGGACTGCTCGGCCTCCTCGAAGACCTCGCGCAGGCGCTTCTCGCTCTCCCCATAGGCGGAACCCATGATCTCGGGACCGTTGATCGTGAAGAAGGTGGCCTCGCTCTCGTTGGCGACGGCGCGCGCCAGGCGCGTCTTGCCGGTGCCCGGCGGGCCGTGGAGCAGCACGCCGCGCGGCGGATCGACGCCGAGACGGGTGAACAGCTCGGGATAGCGCAGCGGCAGTTCGACCATCTCGCGCAATTGGCGGATGGTATCGCCCATGCCGCCGACGTCGTCGTAGTTGACGTCGGCGCGGGAGCCGCGGGCTTCCTCGAACTCCTCGCGCAGCTCGACCTCGGTGTTCTCGTCGATGTGGACGATGCCCTTGGGGCTGGTCGAAACCACGGTGAGGCGGATCTGGGTGAGCGCGAAGGCCGGCGCGTTGAACATCCGCGCGACGTGCGGCGGCATGTCGCGGACCTGCTGCTGGCCGGTCGTGGCGACGACGTCGCCCGCGACCAGCGGGCGCTGGAAGAAGTTGCGCTTGAGCGCCTGGCCGGGACCCTGCAGCCGCATCTCGCGCTGGGCCGGGGCGAAGACCACGCGGCTGGCGGGGCGGCTCTCCGCCTTGCGCAGCTCGACATGATCGCCCGAGCCGACCTCGGCATTGGCGCGCTGCAGGCCGTCGAGGCGGATGACTTCGAGCCCTTCGTCCTCGGCATAGGCAAGCACGGCGCGTGCCGCCGTGGTGCGCTTGCCGGAGATTTCGATCACGTCGCCTTCGGTAATGCCGAGCGCGCCCATCGACGCCTTGGGGAGCCGGGCGATGCCCTGGCCGCTCTCCTCCTGCCGGGCCGCCGCCACTTGCAGGCGGACAATCCGCTCGTCCACCTTCGCCGCCGAGTCTGCCATTCTTGCTTCCTGTTGCCGTCAGGCATGGAAGCTAGGAACTGGGTTTGCGGATTGCAAACCATCGACAGCGCTCACACGGACGGCGGACAAAAAAAGACCCGGTCGTTGCCGGCCGGGCCTTGGAAGTTTTGGGAGAGGATGCCTGAAAGGCCCTCCCCATATGCGCGGTGGCCCGGTTTTGTGCAAATGCGAAATGCGCACGGAATATTGCAAATTTTGCAACAAAACGATAAAAAATCGGTAGATTCAACCGGCATGGTTGCAATTCACGCACCGTTCAGCCTTCCAAACACGCCTGGGGCCAAATCTGTCAATTCGTTCATGTTGCGTTGCAATATGCTGATTGACGCTACGGCATCGCTGGCAGGAGCGGTTACGACGCGCAACCGATGCGGCGCTGCGAGCCGATCGTGAGCACGGCCGACAGGGGATAGGCCCGATCCGACATCCCATCGCTGCAGGCTCGCTTCGCCAAGGTCAGGACCAAGGGTTCGCCGTCGAGCTTGCCGGAAAAGACGGCTCCGATCGCCGTATCGCGTCGTTCCACTGCAGTCTTGCGACCCTTCTGGTCCTCGGGCGTGGCGTAGGTCAGCGCGCCGCCATCGATTCGCGCATTCCAGAACGGCTCGGTCCCGAGCGCTTGCAAGTTGGCAGGAACGATCGGTGCTGGTCCGATGGGCGATGCGGGCGTTGCCCGTGCGGTCTTCGGCATGGCGGTTGCGGAGGCTGTCGCCGTCGCAGGCCCACTTCCCGAAAGGCCCATCGGGACGGCGGCATTCGTCGGCTCCGGACTGGGCTCCGAGGTCTTGCCGCAACCAGCGGCGCATAGCACCAGTGCTACTACCCGAATCGAACCGCTACGCATGGGCCTCCCGGCAATATTTTGTGGCAAGCATACCGCGCTCTTGGGTCCTTGTCACAGGGAGGCCGCGCTCGCCATTGACCTGCGCTCTCTCCTCGGCTTTGGCGGTAGCGCGCCGACCGTCAGCCACGGGCAAGAGCGCACGAAAATGGGGACCTGGCGATGAACAAACTCTACCCCGACGCGGCTTTGGCGCTGGAGGGCTTGCTGCGTGACGGCCTGCTGATCGCCTGCGGCGGTTTCGGGCTTTGCGGCATTCCCGAGCGTTTGCTCGATGCGGTGCGCGATAGCGGGGTGAAGGACCTGACCTTCGCCAGCAACAACGCGGGGATCGACAACGAGGGCATCGGCAAG
>JBQCGM010000050.1:0-19782 GCA_051955585.1 Novosphingobium sp. | reverse complement strand
GCGGTTGGGCCGTGGGGGGTGGTGGCTGGGGCGGGGGTACGGGGATCCCCCACCCCCGGCCCGGGCCGCGCATCGCCGGGGGGCGCGGGGAAGCCTGCGACCCCCACCGGATCTACGGCCGGTCCGGCGTTCCCCATATAGACCTGCTCAAGGTGGTCGATCAGGCCGCCGGCCAGGGATTTCACCAGCTGCATGTCCTCCAGCACTGGATGGCGCTGCGCCACCGCCGGCGCATCGTGCCACCACAGGCGGCGGCCGCCAGCGAGGTTCCGGCGGGCGATGGCGTGGGTGGGCAGCTTGAAGCGCTCGCCGATCGCGATATCCGGCACGTCCAGCGCATGTTCGGCGCGCAGGTGGACGAGCGAAGCGTCGAACACGTAATCGTTCGTCGCACAGACCGCATGGCCATCCCAGACGCCCGGGGTCGGGGCGTTACCGACGAAGCCGACCACATAGTTATGCTCGTCATCGACGCACCACAGCTGGGTCGGCAGGAAAACCGCAGCTATGTTGAAGTGGCGCAAAACTTCCTGGCATATCTGCGCGTTGAGGATGCAGTACTTCTTATACGTCTCCGGGATGACGCCGTAATAATTTGCCGCCATCGTCATCAGGAACGGCAAAATATCGATCTTTTGCATTATCATCCGCCGCGCCCGCCTTTTGGCTTGATTTATCGAGCCCCGCGCCAGCGGCGAGACCAATTCCGTCAGGTAGGGTGAAATGAATGTGACCCCGTCACCCGCCCCTGTCGAAATGGTGGAGCTACCGTGAATTACGGGTTACGGAAAAGCCTAAACGCGGCCGCCTGCACTTCGCCGCCGACGAACGGAAAATCCGGCTCCCGGGTTCCATTTTGTCCTCCGCAAAGGCACTTAGTCCTCACGGATTGGACATCGCCGCCGCTATACGTGCGGCATGTCGATGGTTAACGCAGAGGACTGACCCCATGGCCATCGCCTTCACCGCCACCAAGCTCGTCGTCGGCGACGTCGCCGCGGCCGAGCGGTTCTACACCGCGCTGGGCTTGCAGGTGGCCAGCCGCAACCTGGGCGGCGACGGCGAGTTTCGCCAGGAGCAAGCCTGGCTGTCCACCTCCGGCGGCATGGACGAGCACTTGCTGATCCTTACCCGCTTCGTCGAATTGCAGTCGCCAGGGGCGCCGACCTATCCCGGCGAAATCTGGCTTTGCCTGAAGGTCGACGACCTTGATGTCGCCCTCGCCGCAGTCGCGAACCACGGCGGAAGGACCATCAATCCTCCGCAGGACCGGCCCGAACACTTCGTCAGGGCCGCGGTGGCCGCCGATCCCGAAGGGCACTTGATCGAACTTATCGGTCCCCTGGCGCAATGAAGGATGGCGTCGCGGCACGGAAGGATTAGTCTCGTTCCCACAATTGGGAGAACCGCATGTTCGTGAAGTTCACAAGTTCCGACCGCGTGGCCACGGCGATCAACGCCAGCCAGGTCACCTTCATCTCCTCGGTCACCGACGGTACCCGAATCCGCTTCGGGGAAGGCCGCAGCGTGACCGTGGTGGAGCCGATGGAAGAGGTGATCGATCGGCTCAACCGGACGACGGGCTTCGTCCAGACCTGACGGGGCTCGGCACCGCAGGCTACTACCGCCGGCGATAGCGGAAGTACCAGACTTCGTGGCCATAGACTTCGCGCGCCTTGGCCTCGTAGCGCGTCTGAGGCCAGCCGCCGGGACGATTCTGGAAATCGGCGGCCTTGTCGGCCAGCCAGTCGAAGCAGCCGCGGTGGCGGCGCATGACCATCAGGGCATGGCGCAAATAGACCGCGTGATCGGTGCCGAAGCGGAATTCGCCGCCGGGTTTCAGCTTGGCGGCAAAGAGCTCTACCGGGCCGTCGTTCATCATCCGCCGCTTGGCGTGGCGCGCCTTGGGCCAGGGGTCGGGATGGAGGAGATAGAGGAACGACAGCGAGCCGTCGGGAATCCGCTGCAGCACCTCGAGCGCATCGCCATGATGAATTCGCACATTCCCCAGCGGAACTTTTTGGCCCCCGTCGCCGTCGACATGGGTCAGCGCCTGGGCGACCCCGTTGAGGAACGGTTCGGCGCCGATGAACCCGTGATCGGGCAACATGTCGGCACGGTAAGCCATATGCTCGCCGCCGCCGAAGCCGATCTCGAAATGCAGCGGGCGATCGTACCCGAACAGCCGCTCGGCCGTCACCTCTCCCTCGGCCGGCACGGCGATACGCGGCAGTAGCCTATCGACCAGCCCCTGCTGCGCCTTGCGCAGGGGCTTGCCCTTGGCGCGGCCATAGAGCCGGTTGAGGGTGGTCGGATCGCCAGGTTTGTTCGCGGTCATGGCGCGGCGCGGTGGCAGCAAACCCCGCTCTGGTCAACGGCCGAGCGGGCAAGTGCAGATCAGTCCCGACGTTGCTCCAGATGCTTGCGCGAAGCCGGTTGCCCCAATGAAAACGGCCCGCCCAATGGGCGAGCCGTATCCGGGTAAACTGGAGACTGCGAGCAGTCGGATCAGGCGGCTTCCGCCTCTTCGCCCGGATCGCGCAGCACATAGCCGCGGCCCCAGACGGTTTCGATGTAGTTCTCGCCCTCGCAGGCGTGGGCCAGCTTCTTGCGCAGCTTGCAGATGAAGACGTCGATGATCTTCAGCTCGGGCTCGTCCATGCCGCCATAGAGGTGGTTGAGGAACATTTCCTTGGTCAGCGTCGTGCCCTTGCGCAGCGAGAGCAGCTCGAGCATCGCGTATTCCTTGCCCGTCAGGTGTACGCGGGCGCTATCGACCTCGACCGTCTTGGCATCGAGGTTGACCGAGAGCTTGCCCGTACGGATGACCGACTGCGAATGGCCCTTCGAGCGGCGCACCACCGCGTGGATGCGGGCGACGAGCTCTTCGCGGTGGAACGGCTTGGTCACGTAGTCGTCCGCGCCGAAGCCGAACGAGCGGACCTTGGAATCCATTTCCGAAATGCCCGAGAGGATCAGCACCGGGGTCTGCACCTTGGCGACGCGCAGCTTCTTGAGCACATCGTAGCCGTGCATGTCGGGCAGGTTCAGGTCGAGCAGGATGATGTCGTAATCATACAGCTTGCCGAGATCCAAGCCTTCCTCGCCCAGGTCGGTCGAGTAGACGTTGAAGCCCTCGGTGGTGAGCATCAACTCGATGGCTCGGGCCGTGGTCGGCTCGTCCTCGATCAACAACACGCGCATGGGTAATTCCCCTTTGCCCCGGTATGCCCAGCACCCACCCCTCAAGATCTTGGCGGGATAATGGACAGACATTAACCATATGACCTATGAATATGAAAGGTTAATTTAGGGTAAAGCCCCGAAAACGCGGACAATATCCTCGGAGCCCTAGCGCGCGGCGCGCATCGCCAGGGGCAGGAGGGCGTGCCGACCGGTCGGGTTGACCGCGAAACCGGCTGTATCCGGCGCCGCGAGCGACCAGCGCAGCGGCGTTCCCAGCGGGATGAAGAGATTGGCGGCCATGAGCTGCGCCTCGGCCTCGGCCAGTCCTTTGGCGCGAGCCGCCGGCTCGGCCAAACCACGCGCCGCGGCATAGCTGGCGTCGGCGGTTGCGCTGCAGGCGCGGGGCCGAGCAGTGCAGCCCAGCTGGGCGAAGAACCAATCGGCACGCGCATAGACGGCGGTGCGGTCCAGCAGCCGCAGGTCGGCCGCCTCGCCCGGGCCGCGGCGCACCGCCTTGAAACCGGCGGCGGCGAGGTCGAGCGCCAGGCGCGCGAAGAGGACGTCGCCGCCAAGCCCGTGCGGCAGGGCGATCCGCAGGGTCACTTCACCATGGTCGGTCCGCCACCGCGTGACCCGGCTGGCGGCTATGGCCTGACGGGCCGCGATGGTCTGGCCGGCCCAGCGCTCGGCGACCAGGCCCATTTCCCCATCGGCCCCTGGCGAAACCAAGCGCGTCGTCGGGATCCACCCGGGGGCGCCAAAGGCCGTGGCCAGGGCATCGCGGTCGATCGCCATGGCCACGGCCTCGCGGTTCTCGGCCTCGGCCAGGAATCCGTCGCTGTGCTCGACGGCCAGGCCGAACAGGCCCGCAACCGGATCGATCCGCACCGTCGCCGCCGGCAGGCGCGCTTCGGCGAGCTCGGGCCAATCGGCAAAGGTCCCGCCAAGCACCACGATCGCGCGATCGTCGTCGAAGCGTTGGATGGCGGCCCGGGCGGTCGCCCCGAACAGCCGTAGCGGGCGGATCTGCCCAGCCCAGTCCTTGACCGCCGGCAGACCGCGCCGCTCGGGGGCGATTGGGGTCAGCACGGCCGCGGCGCCGTCACGTCGCAAGGCCATCGGCCCGGCGCCGCGCCCGCGATGGACCAGACCGAGCTCGGGCTGGCCGAGCAGTTGAAGGAAATCGGGATGAGGCCGTGTCAGCCGCACTTCGACCACCCGCCCCGCCATGGCGCGCACGTCGTCGACAACGGCAAGGTCCGCTGCGAGCGCGGTGCCGCGTGCCGCTGCGAGCGCCTGGCGAAGTGCCAGGCGCGCGGTCTCGCCGGTCAGTGGGGTGCCGTCGGCCCAGGTACCGTCGCGCAGGCGGAAGATATAGCTCTCGCCATCGTCGGTGACGATCCAGCGATCGGCGAGGGCGGGGACGATCCGCCCCTCGGCATCGAAGCCCACGAGACCCTCGGCCGTCGCCCCGCGGATCGCTTCCGCTCCGTCACGATCCGTATCGAGCATCAGCACGGTAACCGCATCGTCCCGCACACGCGCGCAGCCGGCCAGAACAAGGATCGGAAGAAGTAACGCGAAACGCATCGCCGACAGATTACCCCGGCGAGCGCAGAAGGGAAGCAGTCAGACCTTGCGCAAAGAGGCAGGCGCCGGACGGTCCGACGGCAAGCGCAGGAGACCGGCGTTGGCCCCCGGCGTCCCCAGCGGGGCCCGCGCCACCTTCGGATCGATCTCTTCGTGGAAGGCGATGCCGAAGCGGTTGTCCTGAACCCAGGCGACGCTGCCCTCGACCCAGCCGATGTTGCGGATGTTGACCTCGATCGCGGTGCCGGTCTGCACCTTCACCTCACCTTCGGCCATCATGCCGCCGGCGGACAGGTTGCGGACCTTGACGCGCTGGTCGCTGTCCACGCCATCGACCCGCAGATCAGCCATGACGAACAGGCTATCGCGTTCAATTTGCCGATGGTCGTTGTCGGTCATCTTACCAGCTTCGTCCAAACCTTCGGGCGGGGGCGCATCGCCCGGCTCTAGCGCCACGCATGTGGCCACTTGCTAAAACAAAATGGCAAACGGTGCATTAACGCCGGACCGCATTGTTTTGGCCGTAGAAAACCGGACACGGCTCCGCCGTGGTCCCGCCCACGGGGAGCCGTCAGGCGCTCGGGGAGTGGCCCAGCAGGAGCGGAGGCGCCACCGCGGTTCCGATCACGCCCGAACGGGAAGGATCAATCGTCGCGCGAGACCTTTTCGCGGCGTTCGTGGGCCTGCTGCGCTTCCACGGTCATCGTCGCGATCGGGCGGGCGATCAGCCGGCCGATGCCGATCGGCTCCCCGGTGACCTCGCAATAGCCGTATTCGCCTTCCTCGATTCGGCGCTGGGCCGAATCGATCTTGGCGATCAACTTGCGCTGGCGGTCGCGAGTGCGCAGCTCGATGCCCCAGTCGGTCTCGCTCGACGCACGGTCGTTGAGATCGGGTTCGCGGATCGGGCCTTCCTGCAACTGCTGCAGCGTACCAGCCGAAGCCGAGAGAATGGACTTCTTCCACTCGCTGAGCAGGCGTCGGAAATAGTCGAGCTGAGCCTCGTTCATATAGGCTTCGTCATCGGAAGGGGTATAATCGCCACCGATCGCGCGTTTCGCCTTGGCAAGGACGTCGATCTCGTCACCCAGCACACTTGTTGGCATCTAAATCTCCGCACCGTCCCAGCTGATCCAAGAGCTCCGGACCCCCGTGCGCCTGCCGTTCCGGGCTTTCCCGGTAACCGCCCACAGGCCGGTTTCGCCGCGCCTATAAATCCGGGCCGAAACCCGCACAAGCATCAAAGCAAGTCCTTACACGGAAAAGATGAAGCTGACCCGAACCGGACCGGATCGGACCAAACTTCCGCGTCGTCGTTAACCCTTTGTTGACCATAATTCGTCGAACGTGCGCTCGCAGGTGGACAAGAAAAGTCCGCCTCCACGGAACAACCAACTGGGGGCCAAAGCAATTGGAGGCCAAGCAAGACGGGGGTTAACGAAATGAGTGCAGTCTGGAGTCATCAGCGACAAATGCCCGGCGGTTTCGCCGGCGCCCTGCCGCTTTCCGAGAGTTCGCAGGACGACCTGCTGATCGCCACCTGCCTGGCCGCCGCAGCCGCGGGCGACAGCGAAGCGGCCTATACGCTCGGCGTCGCCTATTCGACCGGCAGCCACGGCGTGCCCTGCGACCTGATCGAGGCGCACAAGTGGTTCAACCTCGCCGCCGTCAAGGGCCATGCCGAAGCCCAGATGTGCCGCGCCGACGTCTCCGACGAGATGACCGCCCGCGAGATCGCCGAGGCCCAGCGCCGCGCCCGCGAGTGGATCGCCCAGACGACGCGCCGCGCCGCCTGATCTTTTATAACATGGTCGCCTTGCAGTGATCCGTTCGTCCTGAGGAGGTGTTGAAGCCGCATGGCCGAAACGCCGTCTCGAAGGACACGCGCAGCGCCTGACGCTTAGAGACGGGCCCTCAATCGGCGATTTCGATCCCTCCCAAGCACGAACGGAACGGATCAGGCAAAGACGAACGAACTCTAACCCTTCCGGAACGGCGTCCGTTCCCCGAGGAAGAGCTGGTCGGCGGCGATTCCCGCCCGTTCCCGCTCGAGAAAATCGGCGACCGCCGCGCGGAAGCCGTCGTGCACGATATGGTGCGCGGACCAGGTCTGGACCGGTTCGTAACCGCGGGCGAGCTTGTGGCCGCCTTGCGCCCCCGCCTCCACCCGCGAGAGCCCGCGGGCGATCGCCGCGTCGATCGCCTGGTAATAGCACAGCTCGAAATGCAGGAACGGCTTGTCGACGCAGGCGCCCCAGTAGCGCCCATAGAGCGTGTCGGCGCCGATGAAGTTGAGCGCGCCCGCGACCGGCGCGCCGTCCGCATAGGCCAGGATCAGCAGGATCCGCTCGCCCATCCGCTCGCCCAGCAGCGAGAAGGCCTCGCGCGTCAGGTAGGGCCGGCCCCACTTGCGCGCGCCGGTGTCCTGGTAGAAGTCCCAGAAGGCGTCCCAGTGTTCCTCGCGAATCTCCCCGCCGGTCAGGTGGACGATCTCGACCCCGTCCTGCGCCGATGCCCGCTCCTTGCGGATATCCTTGCGCTTGCGCGAGGACAGCGCGCCGAGAAAATCGTCGAACGAACCGTACCCGCGGTTCTCCCAATGGAACTGCAGGTCGCTCCGCAGCAGCCAGCCGGCCGCCTCGAACAGCGGGACCTGCTCCGGCGCGATGAAGGTGGCGTGGGCCGACGACAGCCCGCTGCGCTCGCAGACCTGCTCGGCGGCGCGCAGCAGCGCCGCGGCCAGCGCGGGATCGTGGGCCAGCACGCGCGGCCCCGTCGCCGGGGTGAACGGCGCGGCGATCTGCAGCTTGGGATAATAGCGCCCCCCGGCGCGGTGCCAGGCATCGGCCCAGGCATGGTCGAAGACGTATTCGCCCTGGCTATGGGTCTTCACATAGGCCGGGAGCGCGGCCGCCAGCCGTCCGTCGGCGCCTTCGATCACCAGCGGCGAGGCTTGCCAGCCGGTGCCCTCCCCCACGCTGCCCGAATCCTCGAGCGCGGAGAGGAAGGCATGGCTCATGAACGGATTGCCGCCCCCCGCCAGCGCGTCCCACTCCGCCGCCGGCAGGGCGCCGACCGCGGGCGCGACCCGCACCGTCAGTTGGGGATCGGCCTCGCTCACGGGATCGGCGTATTCTCTGGAATTCCGGCGCCCTCCGCGATCGGCGCGTCGGCATGGGCCAAAGCCTTGGCCCGCAGTTCGGCGCTCCGCACGGTCCAGGTCAGCACGGGCAGGCCCCGGGCGCGCTGGGCAGCGGCGAACTTGCTGGGAAAGTCGCGGACGTCATACGCCAGGAAGTCGGGGCGGGCATGCCATAGCGCAAGGTGGCGCCGCAGATTTCCCGAGAGCGTCCGGGCATTTTCCTCGGTGACGACCAGCCCGCGCAGGGTGAACGGCGAATGCTGCGCGAACCAGCGCGAGACGCGCGGATCGAAGCTCATCACCGCGTGGGCACCGCGATAGCCCTCGAGCGTACGGCGCACCGCCATGCACAGCCCGGCGACGCGGTGCTCGCGCTTGGACTTGACCTCGATCAGCAGCGGCGCCCGCCCCGCGACCAGGCTGAGGACCTGGCGCAAGGTGGGGATGGTGTCGGCCGAGCCGGCCAGCGGGATCGCGCCAAGCTGCTGCGCGGTGCGCTCCATCACCGCGCCGCTCTCGCCGGTCAGCCGGCCCAGCTCCCAGTCGTGGAAGACCATCGCCTGGCCGTCACCGCTGCGCTGGACGTCGCATTCGATGCCGAGGCCGCGTGCGATCGCCGCCTCGAAGGCGGCGGGCGAATTCTCGATCAGCCCGTTGCCGTGCAGCCCGCGATGCGCGTATTCGCCGGCGCCGAGCCAGGCCACCCGCTCCGGCTGGGGCGCCGGGGCGAAGAGCGGGTCAAGCGCGGACAGCAACAATCGCGTCGACCTCGACCGCGGCGCCGAGCGGCAGGACCGGCACGCCGACTGCCGAGCGGGCATGCTTGCCCGCCTCGCCGAAGACCGCGGCCATCAGCTCCGAGGCGCCGTTGACCACCTTGGGCTGGTCGGTGAAGTCGCCGGTGGAGCTGACGAAGCCGCCGAGCTTCACGATCCGCTCGACCCGCGACAGCGAGCCGAGCGCGGCCTTTAGCTGCGCCAGGATCATCAGCCCGCAGGCCTGGGCCGCCTCGACGCCCTGTTCGAGGGAGACGTCCTCGCCCAGCCGGCCCTTGACGAAGTCGCTGCCGATGAACGGCAATTGCCCGGAAACATGGGCCAGCCCGCCGGCCACGACCACCGGCACATAGGCCGCGACCGGGGCGGCGGGCTGCGGCAGGGTCAGGCCGAGTTCGGCCAGCTTCGCGTCGATTTCGGCGTCGGTCATGTCGGTTCCTTGTAAAGCCGCTCGATCAGCCAGGGCAAGGCGCTCGCCCAGTCGTCGATCCGGGCGTGGGCATGGCCCGCGCTGTGCGCGCAGGGGATGTGCGGGGCGAGCAGCGGCTCGCCGCACAGATGCAGCCGCGACACGTCGGGCGCAGTGGTCGCGACCGAATCGTGATGCTGCGCCAGGTCGTCGATGAACACCGCGCGGCTCGGGCGGTATTCGTCGAGGATCCGCTGCAGCGCCGGGCCCTTCGGCCCCTGGTTGGTGAAGACCCGCACGTTCACGCCGTGATCGGCCAACTGCCGGGTCCGGCTGTCCTGGCGGTGGTCGAGCAGGTTGGTCAGCACGACGACGTCGGCATGCTCGGCCAGCGCGCCCATCGCCTCGACCGCGCCGGCAATCGGATACTGGCGGTGCATCTCGCTGTCGAAGAAGGCGTTGAGCAGCGGCCAGACCTCGGCGAATTCGACCGGGCGGCCGTCGCGGTGGGTCAGCGCCCTGGAGAAATCGTGCTGGTCCATCGCGAAGTCGATGTCGTGCCGCTCGCCCAGCCAGGCGCGAAAGGGGGCGACCATGTGCAGCAGCACCTCGTCGCAATCGGTGATCACCAGCGGCCGGCTCATGCCGAAAGCGCTCGCCCGGCGTCGGCCAGGACCTGGGGCTCGACGCCCAGGTGCTCGGCCGCGGCGAGCAGGTCGGGCTCGTAGGCGCAGAGGTATTCGACCACGGCCGCCAGCACCGTCCGCTCGCCCAGCCGCTCGCGCAGGTCGCTCGGCGTCAGCCCGGTCAGGGTGAGGAGACGCCCGGCACGGTCGTCGTCGCTGAGCACCCAGACGAGCGCGCCCAAGGCCAGCGCCTCGGGATCGGTGGGGGATGGTCGGTCGCGGATAATTGTCAGGGCCTTTCCGGGGGCATAGAGCGTGAGGCCTGGGCGGCGGTCGAGGACGCAAGTGGCAAAGAGAATCCTGGTTGTCGAGGACAACGATCTCAACCGGAAGCTGTTCTGCGACGTCCTGAAGAGCCAGGGCTTCGCGGTCGAGCCTTGCGCCGACGGCCTGGAAGCGCTCGACCGGGCGCGCGACTTCGTGCCCAACCTGATCATCATGGACATCCAGCTGCCCAACGTCTCGGGCCTCGACCTGATCGAGGCGGCCAAGGCCGACGCCATGCTGCGCGCGATCCCCGTCCTGGCCGTGACCGCCTATGCCGGCAAGGGCGACGAGGAGCGGATCAGGCAGGCGGGGGCGGAAGGCTACCTCGCCAAGCCGGTCTCGATCGGCCCGTTCATGGCCGCGGTGCGCGGGCTGGTGGACCGGGGCGGGTAGGCTGGTCAGTCGTTCAGCCAGTTCACCGCATCGGCTGATACGTGAAACAATCTCACGATCACCAGCGCCTCCGCCTCTATCTGATAAAATATGCGATGCCGCCGATAGCGCCACCGCCGCAGGCCGAGGCCGCTGTCTTCATCGATCGGTCCGGCCTCCGGATGATCGCAAAGAAAATCGAACGCTTCGATCAGGCCGAAGTAGTAGGCCTCGCTCGCGGTTCCGCCGTGTACCGCTGTGCCGTAAGCCAGGATGTCGAACAGATCGGCGTCGGCAGCGACGCTCAGTTCAAGCCGCTTCACGCGCCTTGCGGATGGCTTCGAGGATTTGCTCGGGAGTGCGCTTGCTTCTGCCAGATGCCAAGCCCTTTTCAAGCTCACGCTTAAGGGCAGCCTTGCCGGCTTCGGCAGCAGATTGAGGCGCCATATCCGTCATGGAAAGGAAAGTATGGCTCGGGCCGGCCAAAGTCAAAGCGCATTGGCTCCGAAACCGTTGCATCGGCCGGCTTGGCTTGACACTCCGGCCCAACGCCGCTTTTGCGCCGCAATCGTCGGCCAAGGCCGCCTCTACCGCTTCGGGAGTATGACAATGGACCGCGCCGCCACCCAGGAGCGCATCGCCGCGCTGATCGAGCCCTTCAACAAGAAGGGCATCGCCATCACCGACGCCTCGACCTTCGCCGGCGACCTGGAATTCGACAGCCTGACCGTGATGGACTTCGTCGCCGCGATCGAGGACGAGTTCGACATCATCATCTCGATGAACCAGCAGGCCGAGATCGAGACCTACGGCCAGCTCGTCGATGCCGTGGTGAAGCTCCAGGCCTGATGGACCGCCCCCTAAAGGACCACCTGGTGACCAGCGACCTCTTCGACAAGTTCCAGCCGATCATCGACCTGCGCGAGGGGCTGCTCGCGGGCGGGGCGGAAGATCCGTTCGGCCTGGTCATGGAAAAGGTGATCTCGCCCACTGTCGCCCTGTGCAACGGGCGCGAGACGATCCTGCTCGGCACCTACAACTACATGGGGATGACCTTCGACCCCGACGTCATCGCGGCGGGCAAGCAGGCGCTGGACGACTTCGGCGCGGGCACCACGGGCAGCCGCGTGCTCAACGGCACCTATGCCGGGCACAAGGCGGTCGAGCAGGCGCTCTGCGAGTTCTACGGCATGGACCACGCGATGGTCTTTTCGACCGGCTACCAGGCGAACCTGGGGATCATCTCCACCGTCGCCGGCAAGGGCGACTACGTCGTGCTCGACATCGACAGCCACGCCTCGATCTGGGACGGCTGCAAGATGGGCGACGCCGAGGTCGTTCCGTTCAAGCACAACGACCTCGTCGCCATGGAAAAGCGCCTCAAGCGCATCCCCGAGGGCGCAGGCAAGCTGGTCGTCCTCGAAGGCGTCTACTCGATGCTGGGCGATATCGCCCCGCTCAAGGAAATGATCGCCGTCGCCAAGGAAAACGGCGCGATGGTCCTGGTCGACGAGGCGCACTCGATGGGCTTCATCGGCCCCAATGGCCGCGGCGTTGCCGAGGACCAGGGCGTGCTCGATCAGGTCGACTTCGTGATCGGCACCTTCTCCAAGAGCGTCGGCACGGTCGGCGGCTTCTGCGTCTCGAACCACCCCAAGTTCGAGATCCTGCGGCTGGTCTGCCGGCCCTACGTCTTCACCGCCAGCCTGCCGCCATCGGTGGTCGCTACGGCGGCGACCTCGATCCGCAAGCTGATGCATGCGGGGAACAAGCGCGCCCATCTTTGGGAAAATTCGCGCACTCTCCACCAGGGCCTGAAGGACCGCGGCTTCCAGCTCGGCACCGACGAGCCGCAGAGCGCGATCATCTCGGTCATCATGCCCGACCTCGAACGGGGCGCGGCGATGTGGGAAGCGCTGCTGCACGAGGGCCTCTACGTCAACCTGGCCCGCCCCCCGGCGACCCCCGCCGGCATGACCCTGCTGCGCTGCTCGCTCTGCGCCGAGCACAGCGCCGAACAGGTCCAGACGATCATCGGCATGTTCGAGCGCGCCGGCAAGGCGACCGGAATTATCTGAAAACAGACAGTTTATCCCACATTTTGCCATATTGCCCGTTTTGTGGGATAAGTGGGCATGGTTCAGATGACCGCCTTTTCCGACGAGCAGGCGCGCGTGCTGATCAACCTGCGCCAGTTCTACGAAACCTGGCGCGACGCCGAACGCGCCAGTCGGGCCTTGCCTTACGACCTGCGGCGCAAGACCGTGGGCGGGCGCGAATACCTCTACGAGATCGCCGATCGTTCGGGGAACGGCAAGTCGCTCGGTCGCTGGGACGAGGCTGCGGCCGAACGGTTCGAAAATTACCGGGCGGACAAGGCGGCGATCAAGGATCGACTGGCGCGCACGCTCGACCGCCTGACCGAAGCCGGGCGCCTGGCGCGCGCGCTGCGCTTGCCGCAGCTGGTCAGTACGCCCGGACCGATCCTGCGCGAGGCGGACTGCCGCGGCCTGCTCGACGGACAATTGCTCGTCGTCGGCACCAATTGCCTGCTGGCCTACCAGCAAGAAGCGGTCGCCAGGTTCGACCTCCCCGACGAGACGGTCGATTTCGATCTCACCTGGGCCGGGCTGGAGCAGCCCGACAATGCTCCGGTCTGGGAAATGCTCAAGTCGGTGGATTCGACTTTCACCGTCAATACCGAGCGGGAATTCCAGGCCCGCAACGCCAACGGCTACGAAGTCGAGCTCCTGGCCGCGCCATCGCGCTTCGCGACGCTCGGCCGCCGCGAAAGGCCGCGGCCGATCCCGCTGCCGGAGCAGGAATGGCTGCTACTCGGGCGGCCGGTCGATCAGGTGGTGCCTTGCCGGGACGGCACTGCAGCCCGGTTGGTCGTGCCCGATCCGCGCTGGTTCGCGCTGCACAAGCTATGGCTCGGCCGCCAGGCCAAGCGCAATCCGCTCAAACGCCGCAAGGATCTGCAACAGGGAGAAGCCGTACTCGACGTCGTGGCCGCGCTGATGCCGCAATATCCGCTCGACGACGGCTTCATCGCGGACATTCCGGACGATCTGCGACCGATATGGGAGGAATGGTCGGCTTCGCGAACAGCCTGACGATAGATTCCCGTGTTTAGAGCACGATCACGTTTGATTGATCCATTCACCGTTCGTGCTGAGGAGGGGCCGAAATCGCAGATTGAGGGCCCGTCTCGAAGCACCACACGCCGCGCATGGTCCTTCGAGATGGCGCCTCAGCCATTCGGCTTCGGGGCCTCCTCAGGACGAACGGATGAAAGACGAAAAGGCTCTAGTCCACCACTTCATCCGCCGTCACCGGCTCGACCCCGGTCTCGCCCGCTTCCTGGCGCAGCTTGCGCTTGATCACGCGGCGGGCGGCGAGGCCCGCGGCGTCGGCCTTCAGAATGATCGGCTGCTGCGAGAGGAAGTCGGTGCTTGTCCCCATGGCACGCTGCTGCGCCTCGCACATCGGGCCGTCCTCGGTTTCGAAGATGCGCTTCATGTTCGCGGCCGTGGCCTGGGTCATCGCCGCGTTGTCGATCAGGAAGTTGCGCCCCGACAGCCAGAAGTAGTGGGTCGAATACTCGGTCTCGGGCGTCAGCAGGTGCGCCGAGGGCGAATGCGAGCCGCCGTCGCCGAACGCCTTGCCGTGGTCCCAATAGGCGGTGTCGACCAGGATGTTGCCCGGCGCGGTCCAGCGGCTGTGGCCCTGCCCCTCCACGTCGGTGCTGGCCATGCCCAGCGTCTCGCGCAGCTTCTCCGGGATGAAATAGTGGTGGCGCCAGAGCATCGAATAGACCGTGTCGCCCTCCAGCTTCACCTGGTTAGTGAAGTCCGCGAAGTTCGAGCCTTCGTGGACCCCGGGGTGCAGATAGTGGACGTGGCTGAGGTCGAGCAGGTTGTCGGCCAGCATCTGGTAGTTCGCCTTGAAGTGCGAATGGCCGCGGGCGATCGCGTAGCGCGGATCGGTGATGAACGAGAAGTCCGGGATCAGCTCGGGGTCGGCCGCGGCGCGGTCGCCCACCCCCAGCCAGACCAGGCCGTGCCGCTCGACCGCGACGAAGCTGCGCACGCAGATGCGCCGGCGCTGTTCCTCACCGTCGTTGGGCGCGTCGGAGCAGGCGCCGGTCGCGTCGAAGCTGAGGCCGTGATAGCCGCACTGCAGCGTGTCGCCGATCCGCTTGCCCTTGGACAGCGGCACGAAGCGGTGCGGACAGCGATCCTGCAGCGCGGCGATCTCGCCCGAGGCCTGGCGGTACATGACCACCGGCTCGCCGGCGATCGTGCGGGCGACCATGGCTTTCCCGGGCTCGTCGTTTGCCAGTTCGTGGAGGTGGGCCGCCACGTACCAGACGTTCTTCACGAAAGTCATTTCCGCCTCTCCGCAACCGAGTCGATTGATCTATATTTCGACTATTTATTCGAAATTGCGAATTATAGCAAGCGCTCCCGTGCGAAGTATGCGGCGGCGCCAAGGGCGTGGCGGCGGGGCTTAAGGGTGGGAAGCGACGAAGGCCAGATAGGCGTCGAGCCATTTCTGGGCGAAGTCCTTGCTGGGATCGACCAGCGAATCGTCCTCGGCGAACATGCCTTCGCGGTGTTGGATGTAGGCTTCGGGCTGGCCTAGCGTCGGTACGTCGAGATAGGCGAGCACCGAGCGGAGGTGCTGCTGGGCCAGCGCCGTGCCCAGCGCGCCGGGCGAAACGCCGATGACGCCCGCCGGCTTCCCCGCCCAGGCGCTGTCGCCATAGGGACGCGAGGCGTGGTCAAGCGCGTTCTTGAGCACGCCGGGAATCGAGCGGTTGTACTCGGGGGTGACGAAGATCAGTCCGTCGGCCGCGCGGATCGCGGCCTTGAGCGCCACGGCCGCTTCCGGCGGGGCGGGGTCGTCGTCCTGGTCGTAGAGCGGCAGCGAGGCGATGTCGGGCCAGGTGAATTCCACGTCGCGCGGGGCGAGGCGGGCGAGCGCCTCGGCGAACTTGCGGTTGAAGGAGTCCCGGCGGATGCTGCCGACGATGATCGCGATTCTAGTCATTCGGAAATCTCCGGCCGGAGCGGGCAAATTTCGAACCAGCGAGTTGGCCCGGGTCGGGCGGCAGGGCCCCCTTCCCCCCAGCCAACGGCGGACGGACGGCAGCGTTCCGAAGCGTCACTTCCCAGGCCGGCGGGGCACGGGCGGCCGGTGGTAGGAAACGTCGGTGCGGTCGCGGCGGGCCTGGGAGGGTTCTTCGGCGGTATAGGCGCTCGGCATCTTGGCGAGCATCGCCGATTTGGGAACGTCCATCTGGCTTTCGACGATGGTGACGCGATCGGCGATGCGCCACTCCGCCCCATGGGTTCCCGGCCGTTTCTGGAAGTGATCGACGTAGCGTCCGGTCGAGACGAAGTTCGGCCCCTCCCCGGCGGTGACCCCGGTGAACTGGAAGTAGGTCTCGGTATAAGCGTCCTCGCCCTGAAGATCGCAGATATGGTTGAGGATGGCATGCTGGACCGCCTCGAACGACAGGGTTACCCGGTCGGCATAGGCGATGAAGTCGTCCGGGGTGCCGACGAACTGGCCGTGGTCCTCGATCGCGTCGTCCCAATAGCAGCCGCGGGCCAGGGCATTGTCGAGCCGATCGAGGCCCCGGGCGTAGCGCAGCATCACGCGGTGGATTTCGCTGCGGTCGATTTGCTCGCGCAGCTTTCGTTCTAGCTCGGCGTCGATAGCCATCTGGGCCCTTTCCGGTCGTCGGGCCGAGCTTGGTCCGCCGCGACCGATCGGGCAAGCCGTCTCGCGGATTCGACAAAGGGGAAATTCGCGCGCGGACTTTGGTTAACGCCGCGGAACTTCCTCCGGTATCAGGGGTTTTCCGGCTATGTCCGCCACTCCGGCCCACCGACCGGTCGGCGCTCCCGGAGAAAGCCCATGAGACCCCTCCTGCGCAACGTGATCCTCGCCTCCGCCGCCGCCTTCGGCCTGGCGGGCTGCACCGACGGCTACGGCTATGGCGGAGCCAGCTACGGCTGGGGCACCGGCTATTACGACGGCTACTATGGCAACGGCTATTACGGGTCGCCCTATTACGGCTGGTACGACGGCTGGTATTACCCGGGCAGCGGCTACTACGTCTACGACCGGGGCGGCACGCGCCGTAGCTGGAACGACGGCCAGCGCCGCTATTGGGAAGGCCGCCGGGGCAACTGGAACGGCGACCGCCGTCCGAACTGGAACGGCTATCGCGGCAACAACAATGATGCCCGCCCCCCCTGGCGCGGCAACAACAACGGTACCTGGCAAGGCCGCCGCGGCGGCAACTGGAACCAGAACCGCGTGGCGCCCAGCACCCCGGCCGCGCCCACTACGGGCAGCCGTCCGCCGTGGCGGGGCCGCTCCAACTAGCTTAGGGACGTTCGCGCAGGACGCGGGAGGAGAAGGCGCGAAGATCGCGAAGGGCTTCGCTACACGTCCCTTCGCGTCCTTCGCGCTTTACGTCTTCCCGGTCTTCGCGCGAACCCTTCCTGGCTCCGCCGATCAGATCTTCACCGCCCGATTGCCGGAGGCGGAACCGTTTGCGCCGCGGCGCACTTCTCGGCGGTGGCCTCGCCCCCGCCGCCGAGCATGACCGCCGCGACGAAGCCGGCGACGACCAGCACCGCGAAGCCGGCCGTGGCCAGGCCCAGGTACTTGTCGATGAAGGCCTTGATCGGCCGCCCGAACAGGCGGAACAGCACGCCGACGATCATGAAGCTGATCGAGCGGCTGACCAGGCTCGCGCCGATGAAGGTCAGCAGCGGCATGGCGATGAAGCCCGCGGTGATCGTCAGCAGCTTGAACGGGATCGGGGTGGCGCCCTTGATCATGATGATCTCGGCTCCGTATTCGCGCAGGTAGCAGGCCGCCTTGGGGAAGCTCTCGGTCAGCCCCAGCGCCGCCAGGAGCGGCGTGCCGACCGTATCGTAGACCAGGTAGCCGATCGCATAGCCGAGCAGCCCGCCCGCCACCGAGGCCAGCGTGGCGATCATCGCGAAGCGCACCGCCTTCTTGGGCTCGGCCAGACACATCAGCCCCAGCACCGGGTGCGGCGGGATCGGGAAGAAGCTGGCCTCCATGAAGGCGAACAGCGCCAGCCACCATTCGGCATGGGGGTGCGAGGCCTTGGCCATGGTCCAGTCGTAAAGGCGGCGCAGCATCGAGGTGAGGTTCCTTCGCGTGAGGTCGCGGGGGGGCATAAAGGGGGGCGACGGGGGCGGCAAGGTCGGGGGCGCGGTCGGGTCGGCCTGGGCGCGGCGGGTTCTGCCGGGCGGCAGCCTTCCGGATGCTGCCCGAAGCGGAAACTTCCCCGACTTCGTCGTCCCGGGCTCGACCCGGGATCCCACTTCTTCCTGCGCAACGCAGCGCGAGTGGGTCGAGGTCGCCAAAGGGCGCTGGGCCCCGGATCAGGCGACGAGTGAAGGGAGGATTTTCCGCTTCCACGACATTCCGTCGTGTTCCACGCCTAGCCACGTCCCATGAGCCGCCCCGGCGCCCCTGAAGCTCCGATCGTCATGAACCCGAATGCCGCGCTCGTAGGCCGTTTCATGCGAAGACCGCGAAGGAGCGAAGACGAAGAAGTCGCGCTGGCGGACGCACCGTCTTCGCATCTTCGCGCTTCCTTCGCGGTCTTCGCGTAAAACCCCGGGAACGTCGCGGCAGGACGAGCCGTTCATTCTCCTCAACGGCACTCTCGTCGCGCTCGATCCGGTCACGCTCGGCACGGCGCCCGAAGCACGGGTCGCCGCGCTGGGGCTTGCCGACCCGGCGCCGGTGACGAGCGCGATCGCCAACCGCGGCCTGACCTTACGGCCCCTCTGCCCGGTCCATCCCCGCCGCCGCACCACCGGCGACGAAGTGCTGCTGACCTGGACGCGGCGGGCGCGGGGCGGATGGCTGTGGCGCGATGGGGTGGATGCCCCGCTGCACGAACAGGCGGAAGCCTACGAAGTCACCTACGGGCCGCCCGGAGCCCCGATCGCTCGCTGGCGAACCGTCACGCCCAGCTTGACCGTGGCCGCCGCGACGCTGGCCGAATTGTCCGCGGCCTGGCCGGGCGGAAGCCTTCAGGTCCGGCAGATCGGTACCTACGCGCCGTCCGCGCCGCTGTTGCTGGCCACGCTTCCCTGACCTCTCGCCCGGAGTCCCGAACATGACCGATCCTCTCGCTTTCGCCTCCGCCACGCCCCGCTATGCGATCCCCCTGTTGTTCAGCGGGCAGGCGGAAAAAGAGTTCTACGTCAACGAAGCCCATGCCTTGACCGACGCCTTGCTCCATTGCGCGGTCGAGGGTGTGGCCGACACCCCACCGACCGCGCCAGAGGAAGGAGATTGCTGGCTGGTCGGACCGGCCCCTACGGACGCCTGGAGCGGAGAAGCGGGCAAGATCGCGTGCCGTCAGCTCGGGAACTGGCTGTTCGTCGATCCGCGCGACGGGCTCGCGGTGCTCGACCGCCCGACCGGACAGATATTGCGCTTCCATGCCGGCTGGATCGCTCCCGCCACGCCGGCGGTGCCGACGACCGGAACCGTCATCGACAGCGAAGCACGGGATGCCCTCGGCCAAGTGATCGTCGCGCTCACGGAGGCTGGTATTTTTGCCGCACCCTGATCCGGAACCAATCCGTCAGGGAGGCGTTGGGCGGCTGACACGGGGAAAGTGCACCACATCTCGATTTGACCGCGGGCCAAGGCGGGCGACATTTTTGCAACAGTTGCGGAAATTTGCGAGCTTGACGCATCCAACGGACAAGATAGACGTTGCAGTACTCGGTGATCTAATTCGCTAGAAGGGGAATAATAATGCGGAAAACCGTTCTTGGGTTGGCGCTGGCTTCATCGGCCCTCGCCACGCCCGCCTTGGCGCGCGACGACGCCTGGTATCTCGAACTCGACGCTGGTGCGACCATCGCCGAAAACATCAATGTTCGCACCAATCCGGGCGGCGTTTTGGCCGCTGTGGTCGATACCGACGTCGGCTATGACTTTGGCGGCATCGTCGGTTACGATTTCGGCGCATTCCGTCTCGAAGCCGAAGGCGCCTACAAGCGCGTTTCGGTCAAGGATATCCCGGGCCACGTCGATGCTCTCAGCTTCATGGTCAACGGCTTGGTTGACTTCGGTCCCGATGACGGCCTGCAGGGCTTTGTCGGCGGCGGTGTCGGCGTTGCTCGCGTCGGTGCCAACATTCCCGTAGCGGTGAACGATTCGGACAGCGGCTTCGCTTGGCAGCTGCTCGCCGGCATCCGCTACCCCCTCAGCGAGCGTGTCGACCTTGGCCTGAAGTACCGTTTCTTCAACGTCGACAACGTTGATCTCGTT
>JBQCGM010000049.1:0-3606 GCA_051955585.1 Novosphingobium sp. | reverse complement strand
GAAGCCGGCAAGCGCAATGGCATAGCCCCACGCGGCCTGTCCCACCGCCGGATCGGCGACCATGCGCGACACGAAATAAGGACCGAACACGAAGGTGGTCACGACCGTGAAGAAGGGCTGGGCCGCCCAGTCGAAGAACATCCAGCCCCAGACGCCGCGCCGCGTGGCGGCGGCGTGGCTTTTCCGCACCCAGCCTATCTGTGAAGCCATTAGAGCGGATGCTCCGGGAAGGCTGAATGCACCCCTTCCGGCCCTTCGGGCCACCTCCCCCGTCGAGGGGGACGAGGGCGGCGACGCAGGCCCCCACCCTCCCCTCGACGGGGAGGGTCCGGCCGATAGGCCGGGGGTGGGGTGATACGGGCCAAGCAATCAGAGTTCATTGCTTTTCTACAGCCCAGCCAAATCCGCCATCAGGCCCGACGCCACCGAGAGCTTCGATACGGTGACGTCCCCGCCCTCGGTCAGCGCCTGGAGGCGGTCGCGCGTGCGCTGGATGCGCTCGCCTCCCGCGGCGATCCACGCCCGCACCGGATCGGCCCCCTTGCCGTGCGTCACGAGCGCCGCCGCGCAGATGCCGCGCCGCGCCTTGCCGAGCGCGTCGGTCGCCCGCTCCAGCGCCAGGCGATCATAGTAATCAGTGGTCGGGATCGCCTGCGCCGCTTCCTCGATGCGGCCGATGCGGAAGATGTCGGATACCGTGAAATAAGCCCGTGCGGCGGCGCCCAGATCGGCGCCCGAGACCGCCGCAACATGGGCGATATCGGGGACGTTCGCGGAACCCAGCAAGGCCAAATCGGCGGCAAGTGTGTCCGGCGCTCCGGCTTCCTGCAGGCTTCGCGTCCGCTCCTCGAGCGAGGCGAGCATGAACGCCGGCATGATCTTCGGCAATTGGGGTTCGAGCACGGCGCGCGCCTCCCTCAGCCTGGCGATGCCATCGGACAGGTCGACCACACGGTTGCCATTCTTCAGCAACCACGAGGTCACCGTTTCGAGGAGATGGGAGACGATCTCGTAAAGGCCGAGCTGGGCGGCGCCGTCGATCCTGTTGTCGAGCGCGTCGATCCCGGCGTAGAGACGATCCAGATCGTAGCCCTCGCGCACGAGAACGAAGGCGCGACCCACCGCCTCATCCGTCTGGCCGGTCAGGTCCTTCAGCCGGCTGACGAAGGCCGGCCCGCCGCGGTTGATCATATCGTTGGCGAGCCTTGTAGCGATGATCTCGCGGCGCAGCCGGTGGACCGAAATCTCGGCCGGGAATTCCTTCGCCATGCGGTGCGGGAAATAGCCCATCAGCTCGTGTTCGAGATAGGGATCGTCGGGCAGGCCGCCCTTCACCAGATCGTCGAATAGCGTCAGCTTGGCGTAGGCGAGCAGCACGCCGAGTTCGGCGCGGGTCAGCGGCTGGCCCTTGGCCTCGCGCTCGGAAAGGGTGCTGTCGTCCGGCAGGAGTTCGACCTTGCGGTCGAGCAGCCCGCGCGCCTCGAGCCCGCTGATGAAGCGTCGCTGGTAGGCAAGATCCGCGAGGCCGCGGCGCTCCGACATGGAGAGCGCGAGCGTCTGCTGGTAGTTGTTAGCAAGCACGAGCGACGCCACGTCTTCGGTCATGTCGACGAGAAGCGTGTTGCGGGCGGTGCGCGTCAGCTTCTTCTTGCGCATGGCGGCGGCGAGCGCGATCTTGATGTTGACCTCCATGTCGGAGGAATTGACGCCGGCGGAATTGTCGATGGCATCCGAGTTGCAGCGGCCGCCGAGCAGGCCGTATTCGATGCGGCCGCGTTGGGTGACGCCGAGATTGGCCCCCTCGCCGATGACCTTGGCCCCGACTTCAGCCGCAGTGACGCGGATGGCGTCATTGGCGCGGTCGCCGACATCCTGGTTGCTCTCGGTCGCGGCCCGCACATAGGTGCCGATGCCGCCGAACCAGAGGAGGTCGACGCGGGCCTTGAGGATCGCGTTCATGATCTCGGTCGGCGTCGCGGTGGTCTTCTTCAGCCCGATCGCGGCGGCCGCCTCGTCGGAGAGCTTGATCGACTTCTGGGTGCGCGGGAAAATGCCGCCGCCGGCCGACAGTTTCGATTTGTCGTAATCCTGCCAGGAGGAGCGCGGCAGGTTGAACATGCGCTGCCGCTCGACGAAGGAGACGGCCGCATCCGGATCGGGATCGATGAAGATGTCGCGATGGTCGAAAGCGGCAACGAGCCGCGTTTCCTTCGACAGCAGCATGCCGTTGCCGAAAACATCGCCCGACATGTCGCCCACGCCCACGACCGTGAACGGCTCCTTCTGGATGTCGCGGTTCATCTCGCGGAAATGCCGCTTCACCGCTTCCCAGGCGCCGCGCGCGGTGATGCCCATCTTCTTGTGGTCGTAACCGGCCGAGCCGCCCGAGGCGAAGGCATCGTCCAGCCAGAAATCGTGCGCCTGGCTGATCGCGTTGGCGGTATCGGAGAAGGTCGCCGTGCCCTTGTCGGCGGCGACGACGAAATAGGGGTCGTCGCCGTCGTGGCGCACGACGTCCTTCGGCGGCACCACCTTGGCGCCGTGCAGATTGTCGGTGACGGAGAGCAGGCTCGATACGTAGTTGACGTAGGCGTGGCGCCCGGCCTCGAATACCGCGTCGCGGCTGCCGCCTGCGGGCAATTGCTTCGGATAGAAGCCGCCCTTGGCGCCGACCGGCACGATCACGGCGTTCTTGACCTGCTGCGCCTTGACCAGTCCGAGCACCTCGGTGCGGTAGTCCTGCGCCCGGTCGGACCATCTGAGACCGCCGCGCGCCACCGGGCCGAAACGCAGATGCACGCCTTCGACCTCAGGCCCGAACACGAAGATCTCGCGCCAGGGCCGCGGCTCCGGCAGCCCATCGATCGCCTTGGAGTCGAGTTTCACCGCCAGGGAGCGGGGCCTGCCATCCGTCACGGGCGCGAAATGATTGGTGCGCAGCGTGTTGTGCACGAGGTTGAGAAAACGGCGGATGATCGTGTCTTCGTCGATGTTGGGAACGCTGTCCAGCGCCGTTTCGATCTCGGCCTCGATCGCGCGTGCATCTTCGTTCTTGCCGCCCGCATCGACGCGGGCTGGATCAAGGCGGGCGTTGAACAGCTCCTTCAGGTTGCGCGCGATCGCCGGATGGCGGGCGAGGACCGCGGCGATATAGTCCTGGCTCTGCGGTATGCCGGCCTGCTGCAGATAATGGCCGTAGGCGCGCAGGATCATGATCTCCGCGGATGTAAAGCCGGCGCGGTGGGCAAGCGCGTTATAGCCGTCATTGTCGCTCTGCCCGCGCCAGACCGACAGGAACACCTCCGCGAAAAGCGCGCCGCCGTCGGCAAGATCGAGCCCGGCCTCATGCGCGCTTTCAAGCTCCATGTCGTGGACGAAGACCAGCGATCCGCCCGCGGTCGGGATCTCGAATGTGCGCTCGGAGATGACGCGGAAGCCCATATTCTCAAGGATCGGCACGCGCCTGGACAGCGCCACCGGCGCGCCGAAATGGTAGATCTTCAACGCGCCCTGACTATCCGACTGGTGCGGATGGCGGTGGAAGTCGACCGCGATCGGATTTCCTTCCGTAATGCGCCCGATCTGGGCGGCGTCGCGCAGCGCCAC
>JBQCGM010000048.1:0-20133 GCA_051955585.1 Novosphingobium sp. | reverse complement strand
CACCAGGCCCGCGATGTCGACCGCCGTCGACTGCAAGGGCTGGCGGCGCGCGAAGGCGAGCAGGCGCTGGACCAGCACCTTGGCCCGATCGGCAGCCTGGATTGCGCCGTCGACAGTCCGCCGCTCACGCTCGTTGCCGGTGCCGTTGCGCTGCAATAGATCGAGGCAACCGATGATCGGGGACAGCAGGTTGTTGAAGTCGTGAGCGACACCGCCGGTCAACTGCCCCATGGCTTCGAGCTTCTGCGACTGGCGCAGGGCCTCCTCGACCTGGCGGCGCTCGGTGATGTCGACCGCCTCCGGGACGATGCCGCGGATCCTGCCGTCGCCGCCGCGCACCGGACGCATCGCGAAGTCGAGCGTGCGCGGCCCCGAGGCGAGGGGCAGGACGATCTCCCGACGATAGTCGCCGCCTTGCCCGACCGCGCCGATCGCCGCGCGGATCCGGTCCGCGGCCTCGGGCGCCCCGGCGAACCACGGCGTCTCCCAGAACGGCCGGCCGGCAAGGCCATCGCGCGTGGCGTCGACCTGGGCCAGCGCGGCCTTGTTGGCGTCGAGCAGCACGCCCTCGGCCGTCAGGAACCATTGATATTGCTGGTTGCTCTCGAAGATCGCGCGCATCCGCGCCTCGCGCTCCGAAAGGGCGGCGGTGCGCTCGTCGACCAGCTGCTCGAGCGACTGGTTGAGACTGCGCAGCTCGTCTTCGACCCGGCGCGCCTCGGTCACGTCGCTGGCGATGCCCACATAACCGAGGAACGCCCCGCCCGGGTCGAGCCGCGGGTTGCAGCTCGCCTGGAACCACCGCCAGCCAAGCTCGGCACTGCGGAAGCGGGCGAGGAAATCGTAGCGCGCGCGGTTCTCCCAGGCCTTGGCGCGAACGGCCAGGACCTGGGGCACATCGTCCTCGTGAACCAGGGCGAGCCAGCCCTGTCCCATCAGTTCGCTTGCGGGCTTTCCGGCGAAACGCAGGAAGGCCTGGTTGACGAAGGCGATGCCGTCGTGATCGGTCACCCAGACCGGCGAGGAGGCGCCGTCGGCCATCGCCCGGAAGCGCGCTTCGCTTTCGGCCAGTGCCTCGAGCCGGGAGCGCGCCTCGAACTGGCGGCCGCGGCCGCGCAGCGCCGCCCGGGCCAGGCTGACCAGGGTCGTGTGATGGAACGGCCGCTCGATGAAGGTGACGTTGCCCAGGGTTTCGAGATAGCGCGTTGCCGCCGGATTGCGCTCCAGCCCACCGCCGCGGCTGGTGATGAGGATGAAGGGCAGGTCCGACCATTCGGGCTGGCCATCGATCCATGCCTTGAGCCGGCGCAGGTCGGCGCGCAGCAGCGCCTCCTCGGCAACCAAGGCGAAGCCCGCTTCGGCGTCGAGCGCATCGACCAGCGCATCGACCGAGGCGCAGACGCGGGTCGCCGCGCCGGCATCGGCCAGCATGCGCGCCGCGATCTGCGCGTCGCGCCCGAGCGGCGCGAGGATCAGCGCCGTTTGCGGGAACTTGCGAAGCAAGCCCGTTACTCGGCCATCAGGCCCGGCGCATCTCCGGCAATGGTCGGCACGCCGCGCAGAACGCCCTGGAATCCGGTGAGCGGCTCGCCCAGCGTGATCCCGTGTCCGTCGATCCGATATTCGCGGATGGTTTCCTCATGCGGACCGGTACGCTTCTTGACGACCGAAATCGCCCGCCGCACCCGACCGCGCGCCTCGAAATACCGCAGGAGCATGACCGTATCCGCCAGGTAGGTCACGTCGACCGGAGACTTCATGTCGCCGACCAGGCCGTGCTGAGCCACGGTCAGGAATGTCGTGACCCCCCGCCGGTTCAGGTATTGCAGCAATTCATGCATGTGGAGGACCAACGCGTTCTCCTCCGGCATGGCCATCTGGTAGCCGTTGAGGCTGTCGATCACAACGGTCCGCACGCCCTGCCGTTCCACGCAGTCCCGCACTCGGCTGGAGAGTTGGCCAGGGGTCAGTTCCGCCGCATCGACCTGCTCGATGTGCAGCAGCCCGCGGTCGACCAATGCATGGAGATCGATGCCGAGGCCGCGGGCCCGGGCGAACAGCAGGCCAAGCTCTTCATCGAAGACGAACATCGCGCTAGGCTCACCCCGCGCCGCGGTGGAGGCGATGAAGGTCAGCGCCAGCAGCGACTTGCCGGTACCCGCCGGACCGAGGACCAGGACGCTCGATCCGCGTTCGACCCCGCCGCCGAGCAGGGCATCCATCTTCGAATTCCCCGTGCCGACGACCTTGCGGTCGAAATCGCCGTGGTGCTCGGCCGAGACCAGGCGCGGATAGACCTTCACCCCGCCTGCTTCGATCGAGAAGTCGTGGAAGCCCCCGCGGAACCTGCGCGCGCGGAACTTGGCGACCCGCATCCGCCGCCGTTCCGATCCGTAGTTGCGCGGCAGCTCTTCCAGTACGATCACCCCGTGGGCGACGCTGTGGACAGTCTTGTCCTCGGTATCGGCGGTCAGGTCGTCGAGCATCAGTACGGTCGCCCCCCGCCCGGCAAAATAATGCTTGAGAGCCAAGACTTGGCGGCGATAGCGCAGCGAATGCTGGGCGAGCAGGCGGATCTCGGACAGGCTGTCGAGCACGACGCGGATCGGCCCGACCGCTTCGAAGGCGGAGAAGATCCGCTTGGTCGTCTCGCCCAGTTCGAGGTCCGACGAATAGAGCAGGCTCTGCTGCTGGTCCTCGTCGAGCAGGCTTTCGGGCGGCAGCAGTTCGAAGATGTCGATTCCGTCGAGAGACCAGCCGTGGGAGGAGGCAGTCGCGCGCAGCTCTTCCTCGGTCTCGGACAGGGTGATGTAGAGGCAGCGCTCGCCCGCCGCCGCGCCGGTGCGCAGGAATTCCAGGGCGATCGTGGTCTTGCCCGTTCCCGGGCTGCCCTCGATCAGGAAAAGCCGGCCGCCGGTCAAGCCGCCGCCGAGCACGTCGTCCAGGCCAGCAACCCCCGTGGGTATGATTTGTCCTTCAACCTCGGGCATTTGGCTCCTCCTCCTTGCTCGCCCGCGGGGTGTAACGAGCAAAAGCCGCCCCGCCAAGCAAGGCGCTTCGCCGCACCAACAGGGAACATATGATCGTGTCGCGACTTCGCTAGGATGGAGCCAGGGTGATGATGATCGAGCGCAATGACTGACGGGGCCCGCGCGGTACTCATCGTCGAAGACGAACCGCTGGTTCGCATGTTGGCGATCGAGGAGTTCGAGGAAATCGGTTTCACCGTCCACGCCGCGGGCGATGCGGCGAGTGCGCTGGTGCTGCTGGCGCAGGTCGAAGATCTCGATCTTCTGTTCACCGACATCCAGATGCCGGGGCTCAGCAACGGTTGGGAGCTGGCAAGGAAGGCGCGGGCCCTGCGCCCCGAGATTCACGTGATCTACGCCACCGGCTATGGCGGCGAACAAGCCGAACCGGTCGAAGGCAGCGCGACGGTGCGCAAGCCCTATCTATTCTCCGACATCCGCGCGGCGCTGCGGGACGTCGGGCTGGAGGCCTGAGCCGCGCCCCGCTTCGCCCCAAGGCGACGGTCCGTTAAATTTCAAAGTGATTGGTGCGGTCGAGAAGACTCGAACTTCCACGGGCTTTCGCCCACAACGACCTCAACGTTGCGCGTCTACCAATTCCGCCACGACCGCAAATCGAAAGGGCGGCGCTGCCGACCCCCGGGGTAGGAGCGGGCCATTAGCAAAGGGGATCGCCCCCCGCAAGGGCATCGGGCGGAGGTTTTTTTACGCGTTTGCCGTCAATTCGGCGAAGCCGAAGCGACAGCGGCACCGATCCACTTCCACGCAAGTGGATTAGCTACGCTTCCAGCCGATCTCGGCGACCTTGGCCGACTTGGGCACATCGGTCACGGCCTCGTTGATCGTCACGCTTTCGCCGGGCGCAAGCTCGCGCTTCGAAGGGACGACTTCCCACGAATAGACGATCCGGTCGCGGGCATCGCGCAGCACGATCAGCAGGACCGGCACGGCCTGGCGGGTCTTGCCGACGTTGGTGATCGATCCGCTCGCCCCGAAGAATTCCGCGCCGTTGGGCAGGGTGCGGCGGTCCTGCCGGTTGGGCGGGAAGTCTAGCACCAGATCCGGCTCGGCCTGGGCGAAGGCGCCGCGGGCGAAGGGCACCCAATCGGGCAGGCCGTACCAGGCCACGGCGCCGACCGTGCCAAGCGATAGGATCGCAAAGAGGATCGCGCCGGCCATCCACAGCCTGGCCGGATTGCGCCGCGCACGGAACGGCGGTTCGTAATCGAAGCTCGAGCGGTCCTCGACATAGTCGTCGGAATAGACGTGCGGGGCGGCCGCTTCTTCCTTGAGCGGAGGCAGCGGGGGCGGCGGCGGTTCCTCGATCGCGGCCTCCGGCCTCGCCGGCTCGGGCGCCGGGGGAGGAACTATGGCGACGGCCGCTTCCGGCTCGGCCGCCGCAGGTTCCGGCTGCGACGAAACGGGAGGAGGAGGAGGAGGAGGAGGAGGAGGAGAAGGAGTCGGTGCCGCAGGGGGCGGCGCGGGCCGCTCCGCCAGCGCCGGGCCCTCCTGGAACCACGAGTGCCGGCACTTGGCGCAGCGCACGGTCCGCCCGTCCACGCCGATCGCGCTGTCCGGCACGGCATAGCGCGTTGCGCAGGCGGGGCAGGCGATAATCACGATACCATTCTAAGCATGACGGCCCTGTGGCAAACAACCCTTGGGCCGCCGAGAACGGGCCGCAATCCCCTTTTTTCCACATGGATAGCGGTCTATAGCCTGCAGCGATGACACAGGGCGGCGCCGGGGAAATTGTCCAGTTCGACAACGTCGGCCTGCGGTACGGCACCGATCGCGAGGTCCTGACCGACCTGTCCTTCACCCTGTTTCCGGGCAGCTTCTATTTCCTCACCGGCGCGAGCGGCGCGGGCAAGACCTCGCTGCTGCGCCTGCTCTACCTGGCCCAGCGCCCCTCGCGCGGGATGATCCGCCTGTTCGGGACCGATGCGATCACCACCCCGCGCGACCGGTTGCCGGCACTGCGGCGGCGGCTGGGGGTGGTGTTCCAGGACTTCCGCCTGGTCTCGCACCTCTCGGCCTTCGACAACGTGGCCTTACCCTTGCGCGTCGCCGGGGTTCCGCAGAAGGACCTCGATCGCGCGGTTACCGACATGCTCGAATGGGTCGGCCTGGCCGACCGGATGCATTCGCGCCCCGCGACCCTGTCGGGCGGGGAGCAGCAGCGGGTCGCCATCGCCCGCGCAGTGATCGGCCGGCCCGACCTGCTGGTCGCCGACGAACCGACCGGCAACGTCGATCCCGACATGGCATTGAAACTGCTGCGGCTGTTCGAAGCCCTCAACCGGCTCGGCACGACCGTTGTCGTCGCCACCCACGATGTCCACCTGCTGCGCAAGGTGCCGGACTCGCTGATCATGCGGCTCGACAAGGGCCGCCTGTCCGATCCGACCGGCGCCCTGCGCTATCCGCCGCGCCGCCCGGTAGCCAGCCAATGACGGGGGCAATGACGGGGCCGATGAGCGGGCCAAACCGGCTGAAGCGCTGGGGCGGGCTCGGCGCCGCCGAACTGATCCCCCAGGCGCGCCTGTCGGGGCCGATGCCCTGGGTGATCGCGATCATGATCGCGCTGACCGTGATCGCTGCGGCCGCTGGCCTTGCCCTGCGCAATGCGGCGGCGGCGGCGCGGACCGAACTGTCGGGCGGGGTGACCGTCCAGATCGTCGAGCCCGCCCCCGAGGCCCGCGAGCGCCAAGCCGCCGCCGCCGCCGCCCGGCTCCGCGGAATTGCCGGGGTCAGCGGCGTGCGGCTCGTCCCCGCCCAGGAACTCGACGCGTTGATCTCGCCCTGGCTCGGACCCGAGGCGGCCGATGCCGATGCGGTCCCGGTCCCCGCCTTGATCGACGCCCGGGTGAGCGGGGCGATCACGTCCGAGCGCCTGGCCGCGCTACGCCGCGACCTGCGCCGGGTTGCACCGGGGGCCAGGGTCGACGCGCAGTCGAGCTGGCTCGCCCCGGTATTCGGCGCGATCGCCTCGCTGCAGTGGCTTGCCGTCGCGCTTATCGGCCTGCTCGGCGCGGCGACGGCGGCGGCGGTTCTGCTCGCGGCGCGCACCGCGCTGGGCTCCAATCGCGACACGATCGAGATCGTCCACATGCTCGGCGGCACCGACGCCCAGATCGCGCGGATCTTCCAGCGCTCGATCGGGCTCGACGCCGCGGTCGGTGGAGCTACGGGACTGGCGCTCGGGACGGCGGCGGTGCTGCTGCTCTCGCGTCAGTTCGCAGGGCTCGGGGCCGGGCTCGCCACGGGCGGAGCGCTCGACTGGACCGACTGGCTGGTCCTCGCGCTCGTTCCGGCCGGCGGGGTGGGCGTCGCCACGGCCACCGCGCGGCTGACGGTCATTCGCGCGTTGCGGAAAATGTTATAGACCGACCGTCATGCTGCGCCGCCTCACCTCCCTCGCCCTGATCGTCTGGGCGCTCGGCTTCGTCTGGTTCGCCATCGCCCTGCCCCAGCCAGCCGGCGCGGACAGGACCGACGTCGTGGTCGTGCCGACTGGCGGCGAGGGCCGGATCGACCGCGGGCTTGCGGCCTTGCGCCGCGGCTGGGCGGGCAGGATGCTGGTCTCGGGCGTCGACCGCGAGGTCAAGCCGCGCGAGTTCGCCGCGCATTACCAAGTTGAACCCCGCCTGATGGCCTGCTGCGTGACCCTGGGCTTCGAATCGGTCGACACGCGCTCCAACGCGCAAGAGATCGCCGGGTGGCTCTCGGCCACCAAGGCCAAGTCCGTCCGCCTGGTCACGACCGATTGGCACATGCGCCGCATCGCCTTCGAGCTTGGCCGCGTCGCTCCGGACGGTGTCGAAATCGTCGAGGACGCGGTGGCTTCACGCCCCTCGTTCTGGATCCTGTTCCTCGAATACCACAAGCTGCTCGCGGCGCGCGCGGTGAGCCTGTGGCCGCTGTGAGTTCCCCTGCCCGCCCGTCGGAGGTGGTGCGCAGCCTGCTGTTCTACGCCGCCTTCTACGGCGGTTCCGTGCCCTTCGTCATCGCCGCAGTGCTGGTCCTGCCCTTCGGCCCCGCCGTGCTGCGCCGGGTCGTCCGCAGCTGGTCCCAGTGGCATCGCGGATGCACCCGGTGGCTGCTGAGCATCCGCATCCGCTGCGAGGGCCAGCCGCCCGAAGGGGCGGTGCTCTTCGCCTACAAGCACGAAAGCTTCTTCGAGGCGATCGACCTGCCATGCGAGATCGGCTTTCCCGCTGTCTTCGCCAAGGCCGAGCTGATGCGCATCCCGCTGTGGGGCCTCGTGGCCAAGCGCTACGGCAACGTTCCGGTAGAGCGTGCCGAGGGCGCCAAGGCGCTGCGGGCGATGCGCGCGGCGGCGCTTGAACACACCACGGCGGGCCGGCCGCTGGCGATCTTTCCCGAAGGGACTCGCGTCCCCCACGGCAAGGCACCGCCGCTGCAATCGGGCTTCGCCGGGCTCTACAAGCTGCTCGCCCTGACCGTCGTGCCCGTCGCGGTCGACAGCGGGCCGCTCTATCACCGCCGCTGGAAGCGCCCCGGCACGATCACCGTGCGCTATGGCGAGCCGGTACCGCCAGGCCTTCCGCGCGAGGAAGCCGAGGCGCGGGTCCACGCGGCGATCAATGCACTGAACCCCGTCAACTAGGCCTGATGATCGGTCCGCCCGAAGTCCGCTCGCGCATCGTCCTGGCCCTGCTCGATGATCGACCGGCGGATCGCGCGAGTGCGGGTGAAATGGTCGAACAGGGCATCGCCATCGCCGACACGGATCGCGCGCTGAAGCGCGGTGAGATCCTCGGAGAAGCGCTGGAGCATCTCCAGCACCGCGTCCTTGTTGGCCAGGAACACGTCGCGCCACATCACCGGGTCGGAGGCGGCGATGCGGGTGAAATCGCGGAAGCCGCCGGCCGAGTACTTGATAACCTCGCTCTGGGTCACGTCTTCGAGGTCGGAGGCCGTGCCGACGATGGTATAGGCGATCAGGTGTGGCAGGTGGCTGGTCACGGCGAGCACCAGGTCGTGGTGCTGCGGGTCCATCAGATCGACCTTGGCGCCGAGCGCTTCCCAGAAGGCGCGCAGGGCAGCAACCCGGCTAGGGTCGGTGCCGGCGATCGGCGTGATGATGCACCAACGCTGCTGGAACAGGCTGGCGAAGCCGGCGTCGGGTCCGGAGTTCTCGGTGCCGGCGACGGGGTGGGCGGGGATCACCAGATGGTCGGGCAGCGCCTCGCCGAGTGCCTGGGCGATCGACCGCTTGCATGAGCCGACGTCGCTGACCACCGCATCGGCGGGAATGCTATCCGCGATCTCGGCAGCGGCAGCCCCCATCGCGCCGGGCGGAACGCAGAAGATCACCAGGTCGGCCTCGCGTACCGCATCGGCGGCGGTCTCGCAGACCGTGCCTACCAGCCCGCGCTCGGCGGCGCGGCGCCGGGTGGCGGGGTCGAGATCGAAGCCGGTGGTCCGCGTCTGCGGCAGGTATTCCTTGACTGCCAGCCCGATCGAGCCGCCCTGCAGACCCAGGCCAATGATCGCGACGCGCCGGAAGTTCACGCCGCTTCCGCCATGTCGCGGAGGATGCGGGCGATGTCGTCCATCTGCTCGGCCGTGCCGATGGTGATCCGCAGGGCCTGGGGCAGGCCCTGCCCCGGCAGCCAGCGAACGATATAGCCACGTGCCGCCAGGCCGTTGTAGGCCGCCTCCCCGGTCAGCCTGCCTTCGAACAGGACGAGGATGAAGTTCGCCTCACTCGGCAAGGCGCGGATGCCGTGGTTGGCCAAGCCGCCCAAGGCCGCGGCGAAGCGGGCCCGCTCGGCCGTGTTGTGGCGGCGCGAATGCTCGACGAATTCCTGGTGCTCGACCGCCGCGAGCGTCGCCGCCTGGGCGGAATTGCTCAGCGGAAAGGGCCCACGGATGCGGTTCATGGTTTCGATGATCGCGGCCGAAGCCGTGCCCCAGCCGACGCGTTCGCCGGCCAAGCCATAAGCCTTGGAGAAGGTGCGCGTGACGAGCACGTTGGGGGCATTCGCCGCCAGGGCCAAGCCGCCGTCGTCGTCCTCGGGTGCGACATATTCGGCATAGGCTTGGTCGATCACCAGCAGGACGTTCTCGGGCAGGGCCGCGTGCAGCCGGGCGACTTCGTCGCGGCGGGAGAAGCTGCCGGTGGGATTGTTCGGATTGGCCAGGAAGACCACGCGGGTCTGGTCGGTCACCAGGGCCAGCAGCGCGTCGACGTCGGTGCCGTAGTCGGCGTCGGGCGCTACCACCGGGGTCGCGCCGCAGCGGCGGATCACGATGTCGTAGAGCGAGAAGCCGTAGCGGACGTAGAGCACCTCGTCGCCCGGGCCGGCGAAGGCGCCCGCGGCTATCGCCAGCAGTTCGCCCGAGCCGGTGCCGCAGATGATCCGCGCCGGGTCGATCCCGTGCAGCGCGCCCAGGGCCTGTCGCAGCGCGTTACTGTCGGGATCGGGGTAGAGCGAAGGCACCACCGCGTGGTCGCGCGCCCGCAGCGCCGCCGCGCTGGTCCCGAGCGGGTTCTCGTTCGCCGAAAGCTTGACCAGCGGACGCCCGTCGGCGCCAGCGGACTTGCCGGGAATATAGGCGTGGATCGCCTCGATCCAGGGTTTGGGCACGGGTCCGGTCATAGCAGGCGGCTTTACGCGGGATTGGCGAAAGGACAAGGCCCGCGTAAGGCTGCTGGCGAGGGCGGAGGAGTATCCCATGCGCGGCAATTCGATCGTCTGGCGGGCACTGGCCCGGGCGCGGCGGGACGTGATCGGCGACGAGCCCGTCGCGCCGGGCCATGCCGGAATCACCAGGCGGCGCATGCTGGCCGGCCTTGCCGTCGGCGCGACCGCTTCGCTGGCGGGCTGCAATCTGCCCAGGCTGGAGGCGGATCGTACCCGTGTCGCGATCGTCGGCGGCGGCCTCGCCGGCCTCAACGCGCTGCGCCTGCTGCGCGGCGCCAAGATCGACGCCCGGCTCTACGAGGCGCGCGGACGGCTCGGCGGCCGGGTCTTCACGGCGCGGGGCGGGCCGATCCCGGCCGACGACGGCGGTCAGTTCATCAACAGCGACCACATCGAAATGCTCGCCGCGGCCAAGCGCCATGGCCTTGGCCTGGTCAATCGCGCGGCGAGCGATGGCCGCACCGTGGTGATCGACGGCGGCCGGGTGATTACCGAGGCCGAGCTCGCCAGGGACTTGCGGGCCATCGCCGCGATCATCGCCGCCGATGCGAAGAGGCTCGACAGCGACTATGCCCGCCATGCCCCGCCGCTCGACGCGCTGTCGGTCACGCAATACCTCGACACCCACGCCGAGGCCTTGACCAAGCCCTATGCCCGCAAGCTGCTCGAGGCGACGATCCGCACCGAGTTCGGCCAAGAGCCGCAAGACGCCTCGGCACTGGCGCTGATCTTCAACCTGCCAGTGGCCGACGGCAAGCATGTCGAGCTGATCGGCTCGAGCGACGAGCAGTTCGTCCTCCAGGGCGGCTCGGGCACCTTGGTCGATGCGATGGCCCGCGGCTTCGGCGATTGGATCGAGACCGGCCACGCGGTCCAGCGGATCGAGCGGACCGCCACGGGCGTACGCCTGCGCTTCGCCAACGGCCGCGCGGTCGCGGCCGAGCGCGCGATCGTCACCGTGCCCGCGCCGCTGCTGCGGACGATCGATTTCGGCGGCATCCTTTCGCCGCTGTGGCACGACTACGTCACCGAGATCGGCGTGGGCCGGAACGAGAAGCTCAACGTTGCCTACGAAGGCCGCCCCTGGCGCCAGGTGATGGGCCTGGCCGGCGACATCTGGCCGCTCGACGGACCCTTTGCCGAGGCTTGGGACGCAACGACCGTCACCAGCGACTACGGCCTGATGACTTGGTTCATGGGCGGGGCGCAGTGCGACGCGGTCGATGCGCCCGACCTCGCCGAAGTGCGCCGCACCTTCGAGGAGGCCGCCGCCGCCGCCGTGCCCGAACTCGGCGCCAGCGCCACTGGCTGGCAGCGCCGGACCAACTGGTCGCGCGATCCCTTTGCCCGCGGCGCCTATTCCTGCTTCCGCCCCGGCCAGCTGACCCGCTTCGCCGAACTGATGTGGGTCGAGGAGAACGGCTCGGCGATCCAGACCCCGGCGGCGGGATCGTTGATCTTCGCCGGCGAGCATCTGTCCGACGCCTTCCCCGGCTATATGGAAGGGGGCCTGCAGACCGGGCGGCTCGCGGCCCAGGCGATCGCCGCGGCCTTGCGCGTTCCGCCGCCCGCCGCGGGCGTGATCCCAGATTGACAGCCGCAAGCTTTTCCCCACAAGCCTGCGCGACGATGGCCTCGGTCCAGACCCCTTCCACCAGTGAGGTTCTCAGCCTGCCCGAGCTGGCGCTCGATGGCGGGCAGCGGCTGGCAGACGTCAGGATCGCCTACGAGACCTACGGCACGCTCGACGCCGCGAAGGCCAATGCGGTGATGGTCTGCCACGCCACGACCGGCGACCAGCACGTCGCCAGCACCAATCCGCGCACCGGCCGGCCCGGATGGTGGCAGCGGATGGTCGGACCGGGCAAGCCGATCGACACGAACCGTTTCTTCGTGATCTGCGCCAACGTGCTCGGCGGCTGCATGGGCTCGACCGGGCCCTCGAGCCTCGCTCCCGACGGCCTGCCCTACGGCATGCGCTTCCCGGTGATAACCATCCGCGACATGGTCCGCGCCCAGATCGCGCTGCTCGATGCCCTGGGGATCGACAGGCTGCATACCATCGCCGGTGGATCGATGGGTGGGATGCAGGCGCTGAGTCTCGCCTCGTACTGGCCCGAGCGCGCCCAGCGGGTGCTGGTGATCGCCGCGACCGGCGCGATGGGCGCGCAGAACATCGCCTTCCAGGAGGTCGGCCGCCAGGCGATCATGGCCGATCCCAACTGGCAGGGCGGGGCCTATTACGGCACGGGCAAGTCGCCCGACGCCGGCCTCGCGGTTGCGCGGATGGCGGCGCATATCACCTATCTGTCGGAAACCAGCCTGACCGAGAAGTTCGGCCGCCGCCTGCAGGACCGCGCCGAGAAGAGCTTCGGCTTCGACGCCGACTTCCAGGTGGAAAGCTACCTGCGTCACCAGGGCCTGTCCTTCACCGAACGGTTCGACGCCAACTCCTATCTCTTCATCACCCGCGCGATGAGCTACTTCGATCTAGCCGAGGAGCATCAGGGCCGCCTGGCCGATGCCTTCGCCGGCAGCACGGCGCGGTTCTGCGTAGTCTCCTTCGACAGCGACTGGCTCTACCCGACCGAGGTCTCGCGCCGCCTCGTCCATGCGCTGAGCGCGGCCGGCGCGCCGGTGAGCTTCGTCGAGCTGTCGGCTCCCTTCGGCCACGACAGCTTCCTGCTCGACGTTCCGGCGCTCGACCGCGTGGTCACGGGGTTCCTCGGGCAATGACGAACCTCCGCCCCGACCTGGCGATCATCGCCGGCAACGTCGCCCGCGGCGCCCGCGTGCTAGATATCGGTTGCGGCGACGGCACGCTGATGGCCGCCCTGCGCGACGGCCAGGGCTGCGATGCCCGGGGCATGGAGATCGACGCCCACAACGTCGCCGAATGCGTCGCCAAGGGGCTCTCGGTGATCCAGGGCGATGCCGACAAGGACCTGGCTTTCTACCCGGACAATTGCGTCGACTACGCGATCCTCAGCCAGACGTTGCAGACCACGCATCGGCCCGACAAGGTGCTCGACGAACTGCTGCGGATCGGGCGGCGGGCCTTCGTCAGCTTTCCCAACTTCGCCCACTGGCGGGTGCGGCTGAGCCTGCTGTGGGGCGGGCGGATGCCAGTGACGCGGCTGCTGCCGATCGCGTGGTATGAGACGCCCAACATCCACCACATGACCGTGGCCGACTTTCGCGCGCTCGTTTCCGCAAAGGGCGCCTGGGTCGAGCAGGCCTGGTTCCTTGGCGGCGATGCCGAGATCGGCTCGGCCGCGGCGAACCTGCGCGCCGAGCACGCGATCTTCCTGCTGTCGCGCTAGACCCTAAACCTTCTCGCCCACCATGGCCGGCCGCAGGATCAGGCGGTCGTGCAGCTCGGCGACCTGCTCGATCGGAACCGGAGGATCCTGCCGCAGCCACCAGGCGATGGTCTCGATCGTGCCGGCGACGCCGACCACGACGCCAAGCTCGGTGGGCAGGGTAATGTCGGCCGGGATATCGGCCGGCACCCGGCGGCGGGCTTCCTTGGCAAGCTCTTCGCGGATCGTCCCGGCGGCGCCGCCGGTCAGCAGGGCCGACCATAGCGCGCGGTGCTCCTCGACATAGCGGAACATCGCCAGGCTGCTGGCCAGGGTGTCGCGCTCGTCGATCGGCGGCAGCGTCCGGTCGACCAGTTCGCGGATCTCGTCGGCGACTACCGCCTGGAGCAGGTCTGCCTTCGAGGAGTAGTGGCGGAAGTAGGTGGCATAGCCGATCCCTGCCGCGGCCACGATGTCGCGGATCGACACCTCCTCGAGCGACTTGGTTTCGATGGCGGTCAGGAAGGCGGCGCGCAAGGCCTGCTGCGTCCTCACCATCCGCGCGTCAATTTTCTGCCCCGGCACGGTCATGTATGCGGCATCGCAATTGTGCCCGGTCGGCGCAAGCGCGTTAGGCGTGATTCCCCAGCTTTCGCCGAAACGCCGTCAACCGGCCGGCCGCCTCGTCGAGCGCGGCATCGCCCTTGGTGAAGCACAGCCGGACGATGTGGCGAGGCGCGGCGGCATCCTCGAACAGCGCGGAGACCGGGATCACCGCGACGCCGGCTTCGCGCACCGCGCGCTCGGCGAACTCGGCATCGTCCAGCGCGATGCCGGACGCCGTCAGGTCGATGCAGAGAAACCAGGTCGCGGAATTGGCCAGGACGGCATAGCCGCCCACGGCCAGCCCGGACCGCAAGCGCTCGCGCGAGGCGGCCCACCCGGCATCGCGCGCGGCGAACCAGGGCTCGGGCAGACCCAGCCCTTCCGCGACGGCCCATTGCAAGGCCGGGGCCGAGGTGAAGGTCAGGAACTGATGGGCCCGGCCGATCAGGCGGGCAAGCTCGGGCGCGGCGCAGGTCCAGCCGATCTTCCAGCCGGTCAGCCCGAACAGCTTGCCCGCCGAGCCGATCTTGACCGCCCGCCCGGCCATGCCCGGCCGGGCGAGCAGCGAGCGCTGCGGCCGGTGGTCGAAGCGCACCTCCTCCCAGACCTCGTCGCAAATCGCCACGAGATCGTGCGCGGTGCACAACTCGGCCAGCATGGCCAGCTCCGCTTCGCTCGCGACGGTGCCGATCGGATTGAGCGGATCGTTGAGGATCAGTGCCCGGGTCCGCGGCGTGACCGCCCGCTCGAGCTCCGCCCGCTCGTAGCGCCAGGCCGGGGCCCTTAGGGGCACGAAGACCGGCACCGCGCCCGCGCGGCGAACCAGCGGCGCATAGGCATCGTAGGCCGGCGCGAACAGGATCACCTCGTCGCCCGGCCGGGTCAACGCGAAGACGGCGGCGGCGATCGCCTCGGTCGCCCCCGAGGTGACAATCACCTGCTCCGGCTCCAGTGGGAGTCCCTGTCGCCGCCCGTAGAACGCCGCGATCGCCTGACGCAGCTCGGGTAGGCCGCCGCTGGGCGGATATTGGTTCGACCGCTCGCGCAGCGCCCATGCCGCGGCTTCGATCAGTTCGGGCGGCCCCTGATCATCGGGAAAGCCCTGCCCCAGATTGATCGCGCCGAGCTCGCGCGACAGCCCGGACATGTGTTCGAAGATGGTCGTGCCCATGGCGGCAAAGAGGGGATGGCCTGCAGGCAAGTCGGTAACTCCACTGGGCCGGGCACCATAGCCGGTCGGTGCCCACAAAAAAGCAGGGCGGCACGCGGCCGCCCTGCTCGATCGGATCTAGGAGCGGTTCAGCGCGTCAGGATGGAAGCGATCACGCCGGTCGCGATCGCCGCCATGATGATGTCGCCATTGCTGTCGCGGTAATAGCGGTAGCCGCGGCGCGGTGCCGGCAGGCCATAGCCGCGCCAGTCGTTGAGGTAGTAGCGCGACGAGCGCCAATTGGTATAGCGCTGGCCCTGACGCCAGTGGCCGCGATAGCCGTTCCAGCCGCTGCGGTTGTCCCAGCTGCGCCAGCGACGATCGTCGCGGCGGTCGCGCCGGTCCCAGCGGCCGTCGCCGCGATGATCGCGCTCCCAGCGATCGCCGCGGTCACGGTCGCGCTGCCAGGGCTGGGCTTCGACGGACACCGCCGAGAGAGCGAAACTCATCGCCGTCACCGCCGAAACGGCTGCAAGCATTGCCTTTTTCATAGGAAATTCCTCTAGTGATGCACCCGAAGGCGGTGCCCGCGAGGGAGCGGGACACCGGTCGATGCGGGGCCAAAACGCGCGTCCCCGGCAAGTCGTTCCGCCTGGCCTGCGCTCGTTCGCCGATCCGATCACACCAATCGGCGCCGTTAGCTTGCGATTCAGACGTGCCGACCTACATTGGCGACACACGAAAGGACGGTTTCCCGCGACATGAACGACGACCAGCCCCAGGGCAATCCGTGGATGAAGGGCCTGATGATCTGGGGCGGGATCTTTCTCGCCCTGTTCCTGGTCGTCTCGATGTTCAGCGCGCGCAGCGATGCCGGCGCCAGTGCGATCCGCTATTCCGACTTCCGCGCCAAGGTGGCCGAGGGCTCGGTGGCCGAGGTCCAGGTCGGCGAGGAGCGCATCAGCGGCAAGTACAAGACCGGCGAGACCTTCACCACGATCCCGATCCCCAACGACGACACCCTGCCAAAGCTGCTCTCCGACAACGGGGTGCGCTACCAGGGTCAGGCTCCGGCCGAAACCAACCTGCTGGTCGTCATCCTGGTCCAGGCGCTGCCCTTCATGCTGATCCTGGGCGTCGCCTTCTTCGCGCTGCGCCAGATGCAGAAGGGCGGCGGCTCGGGCGCGATGGGCTTCGGCAAGTCGAAGGCCAAGATGCTGACCGAGCGCCAGGGCCGCGTGACCTTCAACGACGTCGCCGGCATCGACGAGGCGCGCGAGGAGCTCGAGGAGATCGTCGAGTTCCTGCGCGATCCGCAGCGCTTCTCCAAGCTCGGCGGCCAGATCCCCAAGGGCGCGCTGCTGGTCGGCTCGCCGGGCACCGGCAAGACCCTGCTGGCCCGCGCCATCGCCGGCGAGGCGGGCGTGCCGTTCTTCACCATCTCGGGCTCGGACTTCGTCGAGATGTTCGTCGGCGTAGGCGCCAGCCGCGTCCGCGACATGTTCGAACAGGCCAAGAAGAACGCGCCGTGCATCGTCTTCATCGACGAGATCGACGCGGTCGGCCGCCACCGCGGCCATGGCCTCGGCAATTCCAACGACGAGCGCGAGCAGACGCTGAACCAGCTCCTGGTCGAGATGGACGGCTTCGAGGCCAACGAGGGCATCATCATCATCGCGGCGACCAACCGCCCCGACGTGCTCGACCCGGCCTTGCTGCGTCCCGGCCGCTTCGACCGCCAGGTCGTCGTGCCGATCCCCGACATCGAGGGCCGCGAGAAGATCCTTTCGGTCCACATGAAGAAGGTCCCGCTGGCCCCCGACGTCAACGCCCGCACCATCGCGCGCGGCACGCCCGGCTTCTCGGGCGCCGACCTCGCCAACCTGGTCAACGAGGCTGCCTTGCTCGCCGCGCGCCGCAACAAGCGCCTGGTCGCGATGCAGGAGTTCGAGGACGCCAAGGACAAGGTCATGATGGGCGCCGAGCGTCGCTCGATGGTGATGACGGAGGACGAGAAGAAGATGACCGCCTATCACGAGGCGGGCCACGCGATCGTCTCGGTCAACGAGCCGGCATCGGATCCGATCCACAAGGCGACGATCATCCCGCGCGGCCGGGCGCTGGGCATGGTCATGCGCCTGCCCGAGCGCGATTCCTATTCCTACCACCGCGACAAGATGCTGGCGAACCTGTCGGTCTCGATGGGCGGCCGCGTCGCGGAGGAACTGATCTTCGGCTACGACAAGGTCTCCTCCGGCGCCTCGTCGGACATCCAGTACGCCACCGGGCTGGCCCGCAACATGGTCACCAAGTGGGGCATGTCGGACAAACTCGGCCCGCTGCAGTACGAGGAACAGCAGGAGGGCTACCTCGGCATGGGCGGTTCGGCGCGGCTGTTCGCCTCGGACGAGACCAACAAGCTGATCGACAGCGAGATCCGCGTCCTGGTCGACACCGCGCACCAGCGCGCGGTCGACGTGCTCAAGGACCAGGAGGACAAGCTCCACCTGCTCGCCCAGGCCCTGCTCGAATACGAGACGCTGACCGGCGACGAGATCAAGGAACTGCTCGAGAGCGGCAAGATCGACCGCCCCGACGCGCCGAGCGGCACGGCCAAGCCGGCTGCGGTGAAGGGCTCTTCGATCCCGCGCGCCGGCAAGCGCTACTCGGGCGACGCCGCGCCGCAAGGGGCGTGAAGCCGGGGCGAGGCGGAAAGTGCATCCGTAACCGAGGCGATTACCCGGTGAAGGGCTTCAAGCTTGGGCCGGGCGGGAGTAATCTCGCGCCATGCCCAAACTCTCGCCCCTTGTTTCCGAATTCAGGACTCTGGAAGAAGCCGACGCCTACGACCGCTGGTTGCGGAGCAAGGTGATCGCTGCCTTGGCGGATCGCCGCGCGGCGATCGCCCACGACAAGGTGATGGCGGAAGCTGCCCACACCCTCCTTGGCGGGGTGAAGCCGTGACGATGCGGCTAGTCTGGGGTGCGGCGGCGCGGACCGACTTGCTCGCGATTCTCGGCTACATCGCCGATCGGGACGCGGCTCTTGCCGAGAGCCTCAACCAGGGCATCCAGGCTTGCGTCGAAGGGTTGGCCGACCGCCCCTATACCTACCCACCGGGACGAATCGCGGGAACACGCGAGGCCTTGATCCATCCGAACTACGGCCTGACCTACCGCACTGGCAGAGATGCGGTCGAAATCCTGAGCGTGGCCCATACCTGCCAGCAATTTCCATGAGCGGATCGAGAGCACGCTCCGTTTCGAACGAGACGACGCCATCGTGCCTTTCCATCTGTCCTGCGCTTGTCGAAGGGCCGTTCTTTGCTTTGGGAGCCGCGCACACCCCCAAGAGGGGCGGTGTTCCGACAAGCTCAGGATAGATGGAAAGGGGATAATATTCGCCGGTCGAGCCGACAGCCGGTTGGCGCCGGGGGCACCGCTCGCTTGGCGGAGAGAGTTGGATCCAAGAAAAAGCCCGCGAACCTTGCGGCACGCGGGCTCTTCGAACCGACGCTTCGAAAGCGGTCAGCCGTCGTAGTCCCCGCCGAGCGAGGTGTTGCGCACCGGGGCCGCGGCGGTGATGCGCAGGGCTTCTGCCGACTGGCTGAGCGAGCCGATCTCGTCGATCTCGTCGTCGTCCTCGGGCAGGACGCGCTGGAGCGAGGTGACCAGGGTCTCCTTCAGGGTGTCGGGGCGCACGGTGACCTCGGCGATCTCGCGCAGGGCGACGACCGGGTTCTTGTCGCGGTCGCGCTCCAGCGTGAGCTCGGCGCCGCCCGAGATCTCGCGCGCGCGCTGCGCGGCGAGCAGGACGAGGTCGAAACGATTCGGGATCTTGTCGACGCAATCTTCGACGGTAACGCGCGCCATCTGGGTCTCCAGGAAGAATCTGGCCGATGAAACAGGATCGGCTGGAAAGAGCCGCAGCTAGGGTCGCGCCTGCGAAAAGTCAAGAAAAGCGGACAAAGCGCTTGCTCCCCCGCCTGCCCTTGCCAATAACCGCGGCAAAATACGCGGGGTTGAGGAATGTCGGATTTCGGTGAGTTTCGCCAGCACTGGCGGCCGCTGCTGGCCGGGTCGATCGGCGTGGGCACGGGACTGTCGCTCAACACCTATGTCCTGAGCATCTTCGCGCCCTACCTGATCGACGAGTTCGGCTGGACCCTGTCGCAATGGGCGATGCTCGGCTTGGTCCAGTTCGCGGCAATGGTCGCGATCCCGATCTGCGGCCGCTTGACCGACCTTTACGGAGTGCGGCCCGTCGCTGCGGTCGGCGCCTTCGCCTATCCGCTGTTCCTGCTCGCGATCTCCCAGCTGGGCGGGGACATCTACGTCTACCTCGGGGTCTTCCTCGCCCAGACCCTGATCTGCTCGGCCACGACGATGACCGTCTATTCGCGCGTCGTCGCGGGGGCCTATTCGGCGCGGCGCGGCCTGGCCCTGGGCATCTGCGGCAGCGCCCCGCCGCTGCTCGGCGCGATCGCCAGTCCCCTGCTGTCGGCGGTCGTCGCCGATCACGGCTGGCGCACCGGCTACGTCGTCGTCGCTCTGTTCTGCGCGGTTTGCAGCGTGGTGACCTTCTTCCTGCTGGGCAAGGGCGATGCGGCGCTCCAGGCCCGCCCGGTCCAGCCCGCCGAGACGCGGCCGCGGGGCGACTATCGCGCGATCCTCTCCTCGCCGGTGTTCTGGATCATGTTCGCCGCGCTGCTGCTGGTGAACCTGCCCTTTTCGCTGGCCTCGTCACAGCTCAAGCTGGTGGTGCTGGCCCAAAGCCTGCCGGATGCCACGGCGGCGCTGATGGTGAGCATCTTCGCGGTCAGTTCGATCCTGGGGCGGGTCGTCTTCGGCGCGGCGCTCGACCGGTTGCCGGCCCACCTCATCGCCGCCCTGGCCTTCTTCCTGCCCGCGGTAGGCCTCGGCCTGCTCGCCTCGCCTTTCGACACGCTGGCGCCGGTAATGCTCGGGCTGATCTTCATCGGCCTGTCGTTCGGCGGCGAAGGCGACATCATTCCCTACCTCGTCACCAAGCACTTCAGCCTGTCGATCTACGGCAGCGTCTATGGCCTGCTGACCGCTGCGATGGGGGCGTCGATGGCGCTGGGCAGCGTGCTGCTGAGCGCGACCCTGGCGGGGTCCAACGACTACAACCGCTATTTCCTCATCGCGGCGGGAGCGGCGGCGCTCGGTAGCGCCCTGTTCCTGCTGCTGGGCCTGCGCCGACAGGGCCAGGCCGTGGCAGACGCCTTCGCGGCCTGACAACCTCTCGATCGTCATTGCGGGCGCACCGCGGCAAAACACGGCGGGGGCGCGCGGTGCACTGGGTTTGGCCGCGTCGCGCGGCAAGAACCGGTGGTTTTGGTGGCCGCC
>JBQCGM010000047.1:0-9014 GCA_051955585.1 Novosphingobium sp. | reverse complement strand
ATCGCCGAAAACAACGACACGCTGAACCTCGCCGAAGCGACGGCCCATCCCGACTTCTCCTACCGGCCCGAAACGGGCGAGGACAAGTTCCATTCCTTCGCCGGGGTCCCGATCGTGCGGCGCGAGCGCGCGGTGGGTGTGCTCTGTGTCCAGCACGTCGAACCACGCCGCTACGAAGAGGTCGAGATCGAGGCGCTGCAGACCGTGGCCATGGTCCTGTCTGAGTTGATCGCCAATGCCGAGCTGGTCGACGACGATGCCGGCTACGGCGCTTCCGCCGCCCATACCGGGCCCGATCAGCTACGCGGGCTGACCCTGGTCAAAGGTCTCGCCGTCGGCATCGCGGTCTATCATCAGCCGCGCATCAACATCGAGCACGTCGTCGCCGAAGACACCGAAGCCGAGCGGCAGCGCGTGTTCCTGGCCTTCGACAAGATGCGCGAGCAGATCGAGCGCATGGCCGGCCAAGCCGAATTCGGCGTGGGCGGAGAGCACGAAGAGGTGCTCGAGACCTATAAGATGTTCGCTTACGACGAAGGTTGGGCCCGCCGGATCAACGAGGCGATCGATTCCGGCCTGACTGCCGAAGCCGCGATCGAGCGCGTCCAGCAGCGTACCCGGATGCGGATGCGGCAGATCGACGATCCGCTCCTGGCCGACCGGATGCACGACCTCGAGGACCTGTCGAACCGCCTGCTGCGGATGGTTTCGGGCCAGCTCGGCACGGCGGCCTCCATGGGCCTGCGCAACGATGCGATCCTGATCGCCCGCAACCTCGGCCCGGCCGAGCTGCTCGAGTACGACCGCCGCCGGCTCAAAGGCGTGATCCTCGAGGAAGGCTCGCTCACCGCCCATGTGGTGATCGTCGCCCGCGCCATGGGAGTGCCGGTGCTCGGCCGCGTGCGGGGCTTGCGCGGACTGGTGCGAGAAGGCGACCAGCTGCTGCTCGATGCCGACCAGGGCACCGCCACGGTCCGCCCGGCGCCCGGCATGGTCGAGGCCTTCGAGGCTCGTTTCGCCAAGAGTCGGGAGCGGCAGGCCAGCTATGCCGCCCTGCGGGAAATCGAGCCCTTCACCAAGGACGGCACGCGGATTACGGTGATGATCAACGCGGGCTTGCGCGACGACATGCCCAACCTGGCTTTGACCGGCGCCGATGGGGTCGGGCTGTTTCGCACCGAGTTCCAGTTCCTGGTCTCCGCCACTCTCCCCCAGCGCGAGCGCCAGACCCGGCTCTATCGCGATGTGCTCGACGCGGCCGGCGACAAGCCGGTGGTCTTCCGCACGGTCGATATCGGCGGCGATAAAGTCCTGCCCTACCTCCGCCACGACGACGGCGAGGGGGAGGAGAACCCCGCGATGGGCTGGCGCGCCCTGCGCGTCGCGCGGGGGCGCGACGGATTTCTCAAGTCCTAGGCGCGTTCGCTGCTGGAGGCTTCGGCAGGGCGGACGCTCAACGTGATGTTCCCGATGGTCTCCGAGCCCTGGGAATTCCAGGCCGCCAAGGAAGTCTTCCAGAAGCAGCTGCAGTTCCTGCGCGGCCAGAAGAAGGTCTTGCCCGAGGCGATCCGCTATGGCGCCATGCTCGAAGTACCGGCCCTGGCCGAGGTGTTGGACCTGATCGCGCCTGACCTATCGTTCCTATCGATCGGCACCAACGATCTGACCCAGTTCCTGTTCGCCGCCGACCGGTCCAATCCCAAGCTCGCCGAGCGCTATGACTGGTTGAGCCCGGCAATCCTGCGCTTCTTGCGCCGGATCGTCGTCCAAACCAAGCCCTACGGGATCGACCTGGCGGTCTGCGGCGAGATGGGCGGGCGCCAGCTCGAGGCTCTGGCCTTGCTCGGGGTGGGCATCACCCGCCTGTCGATCACCCCTGCCGCCGTCGGCCCGGTCAAGGAGATGGTCCGGCAGGTCGACCTGGGCGAGATCGGCAAGGCGATGGATGGGTGGCTGGCCGCCCCCCCGGCTAACCTACGCGCTGAGATTCAGGCCTGGGCCACCGCGCGCGGCATCGCCTTCGACTAGCGAGCCGACCAAAAGCGACGAAAGGTTGCGTCTTTTGCGTCTCGAATGGGCGTTGGCCGTGCGCGAGAGGGTATTTACCGCAATCCCGTTTACTTCGCGCGGGCTGCCGCCATGCCTCGCATCGGGATTGTCGAATTGACAGGGTCGCAAGGGTCGGGATGGCGGAATCACATATTTCTGAGAACGAACTCCCGCTGGAGACGGCGGGCCATATCCTGGCGCGCGCGCGCGCGGCGCAAGGCCTGACCCGGGCCCAGATCGCCGAACTGACCAAGATTCCCGAACGTCTATTGCTGGCGATCGAAGAAAACAACGTCGCCGCTCTGCCGGCCCGGACCTATGCCGTCGGCTTCTCGCGCAACTATGCGCGCGCGCTGGGGATCGACGAGGCCGAAGTGACCCGCTTGGTGCGCGCCGAACTCGACGGAGCCCCGGCGGAGCCTTCCCTTCGGGCCGCGACCTTTGAGCCGGGTGACCCCGCACGGATCCCGAGCTCGGCCTTCGCGTGGCTTGCCGGCATTCTGGCGCTGGGCGTGGTGATCGCAGGTCTCATATTCTGGCGCAGCTATTATTCCCCTGCAGCCGAGCTGCCACCGATCGTCGCCGACCCCGCCCCCACCCAGCCCGCAGCGAGCGCCACCTCCGCCGTATCCGCCGGTGCCGGCCAGGTGGTCTTCACCGCGCTGGAGCCGGGCGTCTGGGTCAAGTTCTATGACGCCGGCGGCCAACTCCTACAAAAAGAGCTCGCTCAAGGTGAGAGTTACGCCGTTCCGACCAATTCCAACGGTCCGATGCTGTGGACCGCGCGGCCGCAGGCACTGGCAGTCTCAATCGACGGCAAGCCGGTACCCAAGCTGAGCGAGACGCAAGTCACGCTCAAGGACGTACCGATCACGGCCGCTGCCTTGCTCGCCCGCCCGGCGCACCCGGCAATGCTCCCCGTGGCGGGGCCGGTCCCAGGGCCGGGGGTCGCTCGGTCGCCCCGACCGACGCGGGCCGCCGCCACGCCGCGACCGGCGTCACCAGTCGCAGAACCATCTGCTTCTCCCACGCCCGAAACTTCCACCGTTTCGCAATAACCCGCTCTCGACTTGACGCGGCGCCTGCGGCATCGGAATTGACAACTAGCACCGATGGTTAATCGGCAGCTAAGGTGTTGCGCCCTTAGGATCGGCGCGGAAGTTCTTGGACGGGATGGACAGGCGATGACGAAATTCCTTGGCGGCAAGACTCAGCCGCTGCTGGCGCTGATGCTGGTTCTGGCGGGCAGCGCCGCGCCCCTGGCAGCTCAAGACAGTGCGGACAACCGCCTGCGCCGGCTGGAAGCAGAGGTACGCGATCTAAAGCGCCAAGCCGGCGCGGAGCGCACGGTTGCCCCGCAGGCAACGCCCTCCCCCGCTGCTCCCCGCCCCGTCGGCGCGCCGGCGAGCACCCCGGTGTCCGACCTGATGTCGCGGATGGAAGCGATCGAGGGCCAGCTTGCCCGGCTGACCGCTCAGAACGAAGAAGGCGGCAACAAGCTTCGCCAGCTCGAAGAGCGGATCGCCGCCAGCGAAGCCGCGGCCAAGGCGGCAAACGCCACGCAGTCCGCCACGACCACGTCTTCGCTCGGCCAGGGCGATGCTGTCCCGGCCGAGGCGGTCGCTGCGCCGCCGGCCCGTCCGCCGGCCACTCGGCCGGCATCGGCTTCGGCTCCAACTGCTGCGCCCGCCGCGGTCCCGGCTTCCCCCGCTCGCCCGGCCCGGCCCACCGGACGCCCGGCGGCACCTTCGGCCCAGCGCGTTGCCGCGGTGCGCGCGATCGTGAAGCCGGAGACCACCGATGTCGGCGAGGACGAGTACACCTATGGCTTCCGCCTGTGGGAAGCCAAGTTCTATCCCGAAGCGCAGCAGCAGTTGAAGCTCTTTCTCGACAAATACCCACGCCACGGGCGCGTGTCCTATGCCCGCAACTTGATGGGCCGGGCCCTGCTCTCCGACGGCAAGCCACGTGAGGCCGCCTCATGGTTCCTCCAGAACTACGAGGCCAACAAGCAGGGCGACCGCGCGCCAGACAGCCTCCTGTTCCTTGCGGAAGCGATGAACCAACTGAAGGATTCGAGCCGGGCCTGCATCGCGCTCGGCGAATTCGCCAAGACCTATCCGAAGGAAGCTGCTGGGCGGCTGAAATCGCAGTACGACGCTACGCGCTCTGGGGTGAAGTGCGATTGATAGGCCGGTCGCGCCCGAACTGATTCAGCGCTTTTGCGGCGATCTGGAGCGGCTCTGGCCAGTGAGTGCCGGGCGGATCGGCCTCGCGGTCTCCGGTGGGCCCGACAGTCTGGCACTCCTGCTGCTCGCCCATGCCGCCCGCCCGGGACAGGTGGAAGCCGCCACGGTCGATCATCGCCTGCGCGCCGGCAGCGCCGGGGAAGCGGCGATGGTAGCGCAGGTCTGCGTGTCGCTGAATGTTCCTCATACCGCGCTTGCGGTGACGGTCGGCGAGGGCAACCTCCAGGCTGCAGCGCGCGAGGCACGCTATTCCGCGCTGATCGGATGGGCGGCGGAACGAGGGCTGGCTGCCCTGGTCACGGCGCACCACGCCGACGACCAGGCTGAGACGCTGCTGATGCGGCTCAACCGAGGCAGCGGGGTTGCCGGCCTGGCGGGGGTGAGAGCTCGTGGTCTGGCACCCGGTTCCCAGTTGCCGCTATTGCGCCCTCTGCTCGACTGGCGCCGCGCCGAGCTCGCAGGGATCGTTGCGACGGCGGAGCTGACGGCTGCGGCCGATCCCAGCAATCGCGACGATCGGTTCGCCCGAGTCCGGCTCCGTCATGTGTTGGCCGAGGCGGATTGGCTGGACCCGGCCGCCCTCGCCCGCAGTGCGGCGCACCTGGCCGACGCCGATGCCGCCCTCGAGTGGGCGGCGCGGCGGGAGTGGTCCGAACAGGTCGAGACGGGACCGATGGGCGTGACCTACCGTCCTCGCGCGCCTCGTGCGATCGCCTTGCGCGTACTGATGCGGATCGTGACCGAGCTCGATGGCGAGGAACCGCGCGGCAGTGCCGTCGCCCGTCTGTTCGATAGCCTTGCTGGGCGCCAGCCGGGGTCGATCGGCACGCTGGTGGCCCGGCCCCTCCCCGATGGGTGGCACTTCATGCGGGCGCCGGTGCGGAAGGCCACCCGGCCGGACTGACCGTCCTCAGGACGCGATCTGGTCGCCCACTCCAACATGTTTGCCCCGCGTGATGAAAACGCGGTCGCCCACCACGGTCGCCTCGAATAGCTTCTTGGCAAAGGTCAGCGGCATGCCAATGCAGCCATGGCTGGCGTAGCCATTCTGGACATTGGTCGCGTGCAGCGTGATTCCGTCGTCGGTCAGCCGCTGCATGTAGGGCATCGACGCATCGTAGATATTGGACACATGGTTCTTGCGCTTCTGCGTGATCGGGAAGACCCCGGTCGGGGTCGGCTTATCCTGCGTGCCCAGCAGCACCGCCGTCGCGCCGATCTCGTAACCGCCGCGGAAGACTGAGAGTACCCGGGCATCCAGATCGACCGTGATGACGAGCGGGCCCGGCGCGACATCTTTCTCGTCCCAGTGCCACTCGCCGTACTTGATCGGTCCCGAGATCGGCAGGATGCGCTTGATTACGAAGCGCTCGTCGGGAGCGGGAGGGGGAGTGGCCGGCCTCGGCGCGGCGGTGATCGCGGCCGCGGTCGCGACGGCCTCTGGCCTGGCGGGCTTGGGCCGGTCCCGATCGGCGAAGAGCAGCGCACCGCCCACCGCGGTCAGACCGAATATAGCGGCCGCGAACCCAGCCGTGGTTGATATCTTCATCGCATCGTCTCGCTCAGCCTCCCCAGGGGGGCGGTGGAAGCGCATCTTCGTCCAATCCGCCCCCCCGTTCCAGCGCCGCCGCAGGGGCGTCCCAGGCCGGGACCCCATATTCGGCAATGATTAAGGAGCGACTGCCGGAACCGGTGCCAATTCTTCGAACAGGCGGCCATAATGCTCGTTCATCGCGTGGATGGCAAAGCGCTCGACCCGCTTGCGTCCGGCTGCGCCCAACCGCCGACGACGGGTAGGCTGGGCGATCAGCGCCTGAATCGCCGCGGCCAACGCCTCGGGAGCCTCGGGCACGACCAGTTCGCCGCTTTCCCCAGGCACCACGATGTCGCGCGGGCCGAAATCGCAATCGCTAAGCAGGACTGGAACGCCGCATGCCATCGCCTCGGCCGCGACCGTGGGAAAACCCTCCCAGCGCGAAGGCAGGACGAACAGGTCCGCGCCGCCCATCCAGGCATAAGGATTGGCGACGAAGCCGATGAAGCGAACATGCTCGCCCACGCCCAGTTGCGCGGCGAGCCGACGCAGCGCGGCCAATTTGCTGCCTTTGCCGAGAATGACCAGGGCATGGCTATGCCAGATGCCGCTGCGAGCATAAGCCTGGATCAGCACATCGTGACCCTTTTGGTATTCCAGCCGGCCAGCGCTGAGGATGTAGGGGCGCGACAGGCCGTCCCCTGGTGGTTCGGCGGCGGCGCGTCCGATCGCTGCGAGGTCGATCGGATTGTTGATCATCCGCACCTTGCGGTCGTCAAGACCCAGGTCGGCCGCCAGGCCCCGGGCCATGTCGGTGGAATTGGTAAGCACTGCGTCGGCACGGCGGTAGGCAGCGCGAGTCAGGGCAAGGGAGGCTCGCTCCACCAAGGCGTTGGGTGCCTCCTCGCGCACTACCGAGAGGACATTGTTGCCTTCGCGGGCGATCCATTTCGGCCGCCGCGACCCGAGGTTCATTAGCGCCAGCCAGGTCAGCAGGTTGGTACCCTTGAGAAAGCTCATCACCACGTCGGGGCGGAACTCGGAAACCATCCGGCGATAGGCGCGAGGAGCGCCCTGAATGGCCCCGATCAGCTTGCCGGGCGCGTACTGCGCGCTGTTTGGTCCCTCGTAGTTGAAGCGGCGATCGCCATCCTCGGCGATCAGCAGGCGCTCGGGATCGATCTGATCGAGATAGGGCCCTGCGGCGCGCAACAGCCCGGTACGTATATCGAAGCGGCGGGGATCGAGCTGGTTGTGCAGCTGAACCGCCACACGCTCCGCTCCGCCACCGTGAAGCGAAGTCAGCAGCATCAATACCTTGAGCGGTCGGCCCAGCAACTGGGCGGGCGAGATTTGGCGGTGCATCGTCCGAACTCCACTGACGGCCGCGCCCCTGTGCCCAGCGGCTCATTGCCATCGTCGCCTCGGGGTGGCAAGTCGCCGCGCGGAGGAAGCGGGCTTGCCCAGTTACGAACTGCATATCGGGTCGGCCGAATTCTGGCGGCGCGCCGCGACGGACATTGCAGCCGCGTGTCGCCGTGTGCTGATCCAAGCCATGACCTTTGAAGGCGACGCCGCCGGGCGCCCGGTTGCCGAAGCCGTGGCCACCAGCAAGGCGAGCGACCGCCGGGTGCTGGTCGACGACTATACCCGCCACGTCATCAACGACACCTTCCTGCGCGGCTGTCGCGATCCCGCGCTCCGGGCCGAGGCTTCCGCCACCTGGGACATGTTCGCCGCGCTGGAGGCGAGCGGAGCCGGAGTTCGCATCACCAACCCCATCGCCGGCAACTGGCTGCGCTATCCGCTGCGCAACCACAAGAAGCTGCTGGTGATCGACGATGTCGCCTGGATCGGCGGCATCAACTTCTCCGATCACAACTTTGCCTGGCACGACATGATGCTGCGCCTGGAGGGTGCCGAAGTGGCCGACTGGCTGGCCGGCGCCTTCCAGGCCGACTGGACGGGAGAGGCCCACTCCGACCGGCGCGCCTTTGGCCCGGAACTCGACTTGCTCAGCCTGTCCGGCCGCGACAATCCCGCCCGTTTTGCCCCGCTGCTCGCCAGCCTCTCCCAAGCCGGCGAAGCGATCGAGGTGATCAGCGCCTACCCGACCTTCCCTTTCGTCGATGCGCTGGTCGCTGCCGCGGCACGGGGCCTGGCGGTGACCATCCACACCCCGCGTCCGAACAACAAACCGATCGTGCGCGACTATCTGATCGCGCGCACGCGCGGCACAGGCGTGAAGGTGCGCCTGCTCCCCGCGATGACCCATGTGAAGGCGGCGCTGATCGACGGCAGAGAGCTTATCGCGGGCTCCAGCAATTTTGACTTCGTCAGCTACCGGACCAGCGCGGACTATGTCGCGACGATCCGCGACCCCGCGATGATCGCCGAAGCGGAAACACGTTTGTTCACCCCGCTTCGCGCACTGTCGCAGCCCGTCGTGGCAGCCGATGTCCCCTGGTGGCGCGGCTGGCGCGCCACTTTGGCGCTGCGGATTGCGGACCTCTTCGTCGCCCGCCTCCGCCACCGCCAGCATATCGCATCATGGTCGCCCCCAGCGGCCATCTGACGCCTTGCAGATCGCCCGCCGCACGGCTAGGGCGCGCAACTCTAGGTAATGCGGAGCGGTGGCCGAGTGGTCGAAGGCGCTCGCCTGGAAAGTGAGTATACGTCAAAAGCGTATCGAGGGTTCGAATCCCTCCCGCTCCGCCACTGGACGGTCTCTCGCGAACCGCGACGGACCGTCCGAAGCCTCAATAAAGCTAGTAATAACAGGCGGTTGAAAAATATTTTTCGACCGCGCTGGTTCGTGATGGATCGAGGTAGACCGCAGCCACGATTGGGAACAGGGTTGGGGCTGGATATCGCCTCGCGGGCTTCCCAGTTGAATGCGCGGAGGTCGTAATGGCACGCAGATTCAGCAACAAACTGGTCGCAAAGCAGGTGACGGCGATCACCAAGCCGGGGAAGCATTCGGACGGCAACGGCCTCTATCTGCTGGTGAAGCCCAATGGCAATCGGTCCTGGGTGTTGCTCCTGATCGGTGGCGGGCAACGCCGGGAAATGGGGCTGGGCACACCCGAGGCCGTATCGCTCGCTACCGCCCGCAAACTGGCGTCAGATGCGAAGGCGGCATTTGCCGAGGGACGCGACCCGATCGCAGAGCGCGTCGAAGC
>JBQCGM010000046.1:0-22999 GCA_051955585.1 Novosphingobium sp. | reverse complement strand
GCTTGGTGTTCATCAGAATTGCGTTCCCACGTTGAATGTGAAGCTCTTGGTATCGTCGAACGGATCCTTGAGCAGCGTCTTGGCGAAGTCGATGCGGAACGGGCCCATCGGCGAGTTCCAGTTGAAGCCGATGCCGATGGCAACGCGCGGCTTGGCGGTATTGCCGCCGAATTCCTCGAAGAAGCCGGGCGAAGTCACGACGTAATTGGGATTGGTCGCACCAGCAGCAAGACATCCGACAGCATTAGGATTGGTATTGTTCGTGACCGCCTGGGTAGCAGTTACCTGACAGACATTATTGCTATCGAGAGAAGCGGCTGTCGCCTGTAGATAGAGCGGCGCTCCGGTGCCGTCACGTTGTTGGACGGTATAAGTCGCGCCTGTGTCCTTGGTATCGGGCTTACGCAATCCCCAGACGGCGCCCGCATCGATAAATATCGACGGGCGAATGCCCAATTCTCGCGCGCCAGAACCAAGTGGAATCTCGAGCTCAGCGCGGGCCAGGTAGTACATCCGGCCGCCCAGCGCATCATCGGTCCACTGATTGCGGTCGGGCGAGAACTCCCGCGGATAGAACCCACCGTTGCCGTCAGATCGCGTGCCGTCATCGATGATACCGTCTCCGTTCTGGTCGGCATAGTAGCGGCGAATGACGCGGGGTCCGACGCCGCGGATATCGAATCCGCGGATTTGCGGTTCGCCGAGATAGAATCGGTCGGTGAGCAAAATATCATCGGCAAAGGGATTCGCGGTGCTGCGTGAGCTATCTAGCGCCTTAATCGCACCGCCCTCACCTGAGATCGAAAAAATCCAGTTCTTTCCGAGGTTCCAGTATTTGGCGGCGTTGAGACGGAAGCGCAGGTACTTCACTGATCCGCCCAAGCCGGCGAAATCCGCGCTTACCGTAGCTGTGTGCCCCTTCGTCGGACGCGCGCGATTGTCGAGCTTGTCATAGATCAGCGACAGCCCCAGAATCGAACTCGTGCGATTGCCCAAGGCATCGCAAAGATAAGGTCCGGCAAGCAAAGGATCACACTGGAAGATGCCCGCAGAGTTATTGAACGAGAAGTACTGGTTAGGATCAAGCGTAACCTGATCATAGTTGAAGGTATACCGCGCTACCGCCGAGATGTATTCGGTCAGCGGCACCCCCGCGCGTAGCTGGAAGCCCGTCGTGGCCTGCTTGTACAGCGTGTTGCGGTCGTCATTGACGTAGTTGAAGCTGTTGAAGTCGCGGCGGTAGATGTCGATGCCGGCCGAGATGTTCTTGTCGAACAGGTATGGCTCGGTGAAGCTGACCTGCGCGCTCTTCGAGTACTTCGAATACGACAGGCTGAGGCCCACCGTCTGCCCCCGGCCGCGGAAATTCCGCTGCTGGATCGAGCCGGAGAGGATGAAGCTCTCCAGGCTCGAGAAGCCGGCGGACAGCTGGAGTTCGCCGGTGGGCTTCTCCTCGACGTTGGCTTCCAGCACGATGCGATCGGGCGCCGAGCCGGGCTTCTGCTCGACCTCGAGCTTCTCCTGGAAGTAGCCGAGCGACTTGATGCGGTTCGACGAGCGCTTGACCTGGAACGAGTTGAAGGCGTCGCCTTCGGCCAGGCGGAACTCGCGGCGGACGACCTTGTCCTGGGTCAGCGTGTTGCCGTTGACGTCGATCCGCTCGACGTAGACGCGCGGCGCTTCCGCGATGCGGAAGGTCAGCGACATGGTCAGGTTGTCCTTGTCGCGGACATAGTCGGGGCGGACGTCGGCGAAGGCATAGCCGAACAGGCCTGCGGTCTCGTTCAGCTGCTCGATCGTGTCCTCGACCTGCTTGGCGTTGTACCAGTCGCCCGCCTTCATCGGCAGGTTCTTGGCCATGGCCTCGCCGTCGAAGTCGCGCAGCTGGCTGTCGATCTTCACGTCGCCGAACTTGTAGCGCTTACCTTCCTCCACCACGTAGGTGATGATGAAGTCCTTCTTGTCGGGCGTCAGTTCGGCCACGGCGGAGACCACGCGGAAGTCGGCATAGCCGTTGGTCAGGTAGAACTGGCGCAGCTTCTGCTGGTCGAAGGCCATCCGGTCGGGATCGTAGCTGGTCTTCGAGCTGAAGAAGCGGAAGTTCCGCGACTGCTTGGTGACCATCTCGGACCGCAGGTCGCCGTCGGAGAACACCTCGTTGCCGATGATGTTGATCTGGCGGACCTTAGATTTGGGCCCTTCGGTAACCTCGAAGACGATATCGACGCGGTTCTGCTCGAGCTGGACCATCTTCGGCTCGACCGAGGCGCCGAAGCGGCCCTGGCGCTTGTAGAGCTCGATGATGCGGGCGACGTCGGCACGGACCTTCGACCGGGTGAAGATCTGGCGCGGGGCCAGCTTGATCTCCGGCAGGATCTTGTCGTCCTTGATCCGCTTGTTGCCCTCAAGCACGATGCGGTTGATCACCGGGTTTTCCTTGACGGTGATCACGACGTTGCCGCCGTCGTTGCGAAGCTGGACGTCGGCGAACAGCTCGGTCGCGTAGAGGTCCTTCAGCGCCTGGTCGGCGACGGTCTCGTTATAGGCCTGACCGACGCGCAGCTTGATGTAGGATAGGATCGTATCCGGCTCGAGCCGCTGCGAGCCTTCGACCGTGATCGTCTGGATGATCGTCGGCGCGGCGGCCGGAGCCGGCGCGGGTGCATCAACCACGGCCGGGGCGGCCTCTTGCGCGGCGGCCACGGCCGGCAAGCCGGCGAGGATCGAAGTTCCCAGCAATGCCGCGGTCAAACGGGCCGAGTGGTAGGGCTTATCGCTGCGAACCATGTTCCGTCCAATCCTCGACACGGCAGATCCCGTATTCGGCGACCGGCAAAGCCGACCACCCCCAAATTCATCGAGACCGACGGTCCCGCAAACAAACGCAGCCCTTGCCCGATGCCGCCTCACCGATCAAGCGTCTGTCGCCCGGCCGAGCGGCCTATCGACAGGCGTGATCCGCTGCGATCGCGCCTCAGCCGCCGATCCGCAGCAGCGAGGCGAGATCGTTGATCGTGACGAACAGCATCAGCGCGAGCACGAAGGCCATGCCGGTGCGGAACGCCCATTCCTGACTGCGGGCACCGAGCGGCTTACGGCGGACGGCTTCGGCCGCGTAGAACGCCAGGTGTCCCCCGTCGAGTGCCGGGATTGGCAGCAGGTTAATGAATGCCAAGTTAATTGAGATCAGCGCCGCAAAATAGACGAATTCGGCAGCGCCGAGAGACAGCTTCTCGCCGGAATACTTGGCGATCTTGATCGGTCCGCCTAATTCCTTGACTGAGCGCTCACCGACCGCGATCTGCTTGATCCCGGTGATCATCATCTTGACCACGCCGATGGACTGGTCGGCCGCGAGGGCAACCGCCTCGCCCGCTCCGACCGGCACGATCTGGTACTTGCCCGCACCGATGCCGATCGCGCCGACCCGGGATTCGTTGCCGAACTGGTCGCGCTCGACCCGCGAGGCGATCGGCACACTAACCGCAATCCGTTCGCCATTCCGCTCTGCCGTAACCGCGATCGTATGGCCTGGATAGGGAATGACCTTCAGGCGCACCTCATCGAAGCGGCTGATGGCCTGGCCATCGATTGCGACGATCTTGTCCCCCACCCGCAGACCGGCATCACGCGCAGGAGAGCTCGCGGTGAAACCCGCAATCACCGGAGAAGCGACAATCTTGCCATAGGCGTAGTTGAACGAGGCGAAGATCAGGATCGCCACCACCAGGTTGGTCAGCGGCCCGGCCAGCACCACGAGCGCGCGCTGCCACAGCGGCTTGGCGTGGAAGACGTAGCCGCGCTCCTCGGCGGTGAGGCCTTCCAGACCCTTGCCGTCGGGCTGACTGGCCGCGTTCATGTCGCCGGCGAACTGGACATAGCCGCCGAGCGGCAGGGCCGAGAGCTTCCAGCGGGTGCCGCGCCTGTCGGTCCAGCCGGCCAGTTCCTTGCCGAAGCCGATCGAGAAGGCATCGGCCTTGATCCCGAACAGGCGGCCGACGAGATAGTGTCCCAGCTCGTGGACCAGGACCAAGGGGCCCAGCACCAGCAGGAAGGCGAAGATCGTCACGAAGATCGACGGGGACTGAAGCACTCAGGCGAGCTCCATCAGCGCGTTCGCATGGACCCGGGCCTCGCCGTCGACGGCATGGACGTCGGACAGGCAACCCGGCTTGGGCGGCGAATAGCGGGAAAGGACATCCTCGACCATTGCCGCGATCCGGGTGAACCCGATCTGACCGGACAGGAACCCGGCAACCGCCACCTCGTTCGCGGCGTTGAGCACGGCCGGGATCGCCCCGCCGGCCTCGGCCGCCTGGCGCGCCAGCCTGGTCGCGGGGAAGCGCACCTCGTCGGGGGCGCGGAAGGTCAGCTCGCCGATCGCGGCGAGGTCGAGCGGCGGCAGCGGCGTATCCATCCGCTGCGGCCAGGCCAGGACCGAAGCGATCGGCACGCGCATGTCCGAAGGGCCGAGCTGTGCCAGGGTCGAACCGTCGCGGTATTCGACCATCGAATGGACCACCGACTGCGGGTGGACGATGATGCGCAGCTTGTCCAAGCCGACCGGGAACAGGTGGAAGGCCTCGATCAGTTCGAGCCCCTTGTTGAACATGGTCGCGGAATCGACGCTGATCTTGGCGCCCATCGACCAATTGGGATGCTTGATCGCCTGGGCCGGGGTCGCGACGTGGAGCTGGTCGAGCGACCAGTCGCGGAACGGACCGCCGCTGGCAGTGAGCGTGATCGTGCGGACATGTTCGGGATCGTTGCCGGCCAGGCACTGGAAGATCGCGTTGTGCTCGGAATCGACCGGGAGCAGCGTGGCGCCGTACTTCTCGACTGCCGCCGTCATCACCTCGCCGGCGGAAACGAGCGCTTCCTTGTTGGCCAGGCCGATGATCTTGCCTTGCTCGATCGCCGCCATGACCGGGGCCAGTCCGGCGCAGCCGACGATCGCGGCGATGGTCATGTCCGCACCGGCACCGGCCGCCTCGACCAGGCCGGCCTCGCCGCCCAGCGCACGGATGGCGGTGCCGGAGAGCGCCTCGCGCAGTTCGGGCAGCTTGCGTTCGTCGCCGATCACCGCGATCTCGGCCGAGAATTCCCGCGCGAGCCGCGCCAGCTCGGATGCATTGCTATGCGCGGTGAGAGCCAGGACACGCCAATTGGCGGCATCATGACGGACCAGGTCGAGAGTGGAGGCGCCGATGGAGCCGGTCGCTCCGAGGATGGTGATGGAACGCATGGGCTTACGAAATACCCTCAAGGCCGCTCGAAAGCAGCAGGAGAATGCCGGCGACGAAGCTGACCGCGAGCAGCCCGTCCAGCCGGTCGAACAGGCCGCCGTGGCCGGGAATGAGATGGCTGGAATCCTTCACCCCGGCGCGACGCTTCATCCAGCTTTCGAAGAAGTCGCCGGCCTGGGCGATGATCGCGACGAGCGCGCCGCCGAACACCGCGCCCCAGAGGCTCACGGTGATGCTGCCGGTCATGGGGCCGACGCCCAACCCTTCCACGCGACTCTCCATCACCGCGCGAAAATAAAGCGCCCAGCAGGCAAAAATGAGGCCGGAGGCGATCATCCCGCCGATCAGTCCGGCCCAGGTCTTCGAGGGACTGATTCGGGGCGCAATCTTGGGGCCGCCGAACGTTCGCCCAGCGAAATAGGCTCCCACGTCCGTGGCGACCACCGCCGAGACGATCTGCAGCACGTTGAGCGCGCCGTCGGGGCGCACGCGGAGGGCGACCAGCATCCAGGTTGCAAAGCCGACATAGGCGATGCCTGCCGCATTCGAGAGGCCGCGCTTGATCGGGTTGGGCGTGATCCCCGCGACCAGGCACCGCCATTCCCACAGCACCCCGAACATGATCGCGACCGCAAACAGCGACCAGACCAAGCCGCCGAACCACAGGGCCGCCCCGGCGACGGCAACCATGACGAGGGCGGAAACCGTCCTCACCCCGAGGTCGGATTTCTTCGCGGCGGGAGCCTCAGCGGCCGCCATAGCGCCTCTCGCGGCTGGCGAAGGCGGCCAGCGCCTCCTCCAGGTGGGCAGGGGTGAAATCCGGCCAGAGGACGTCGGTGAACCACATCTCGGCATAGGCCGCCTGCCACAGCAGGAAGTTGGAGAGGCGGACCTCGCCCGAGGTGCGGATCAACAGGTCGAGCGGCGGCAGGTCGGCGGTGTCGAGTTCGGCCTCGATCGCCTCGGGCGTGACCGGGCCTTTCCGCGCCGCGGCATTGGCCGCGCGGGCGATTTCCTGCTGCGAGCCGTAATTTAGCGCAATCACCAGCGTAGTGCCGCGGTTGTTCGCCGTCCGCGCCAGGGCATCTTCGAGAAGATCGACAATATCCGAGGACAACGCCTTGTAATCGCCGATGATCTTGAGCCGAACTCCATTGGCGACGAACTGGTCGATGTCGCTCTTGATGAAGCACTTGAGCAGCCCCATCAGGTCGGAGATCTCGTCTGCCGGGCGCCGCCAGTTCTCGCTGGAGAAAGCGTAGAGCGTAAGCGCCTCCAGCCCCATGCCCCGCGCGGCGCGGACCAGGACTCGCACCGCTTCGACCCCGCGCTGGTGGCCGACAGCCCGGGGCAAGTGCCGGCCCTTGGCCCAGCGCCCGTTGCCGTCCATGATGATCGCAACATGGCGCGCGCCATGGTCCGGGCCGCCCTGCCCGCCTTCCAACCGCTCGCCCTGAGCTTGTCGAAGGATCACTTGCCCAGGATTTCCTGTTCTTTCTGTGCGGCGACCTCGTCGGCCTGCTTGATCAGGTCGTCGGTGAGCTTCTGGACCTCGGCCTCGGCGCGCTTGCGCTCGTCTTCCGAGATTTCCTTCTTGTTCTCGTCGGTCTTGAGCGCGTCCATCCCGTCGCGGCGGACGTTGCGGATCGCCACGCGCGCCTTCTCGGCATAGGAATGGGCGAGCTTGGCCAGTTCCTTGCGGCGCTCCTCGGTCAGGTCGGGGATCGGCAGGCGCAGGGTATTGCCGTCGTTGATCGGATTCAGCCCGAGGCCGGCCGAACGGATCGCCTTTTCGACCGGACCGATGTTCGACTTGTCCCAGACCTGCACCGAGAGCAGCCGCGGCTCGGGGGCCGAGACGGTCGCCACCTGGTTCAGCGGCATGTGTGCGCCGTAGACCTCGACCGTCACCGGATCGAGCAGTGTCGTGTTGGCCCGGCCGGTGCGCAGACCGCCGAGATCGTGGCGCAGCGATTCCACCGCGCCCTTCATGCGGCGCTCGAGGTCCGCCTTGTCGTACTTGGGCATGTTCAGGCCTCCTGCTGCACGACCGTCTGGGTCCCCTCGCCCGCCAGAACCCGGGCGAGATTGCCCTGTTCGCGGATCGAGAAGACGACGATCGGAATCTTGTTGTCGCGGCACAGCGCCACGGCCGAGGCGTCCATCCCCTTGAGGTTCTGGGCCAGAACCGTGTCGTAATCGACTGTTTCATAACGCTTGGCGCCGGGGTTGGTCTTGGGATCGGCATCATAGACACCGTCGACGCTGGTGCCCTTGAGCAGAGCGTCGCAGCGCATCTCGGCCGCGCGAAGGGCAGCACCGGAATCGGTGGTGAAATAGGGCGCGCCGACCCCGGCGGCGAATATCACCACGCGGCCCTTCTCCAGGTGCCGCTCGGCCCGGCGGCGGATCACCGGCTCGCAGACCTTGTCCATCTCGATCGCCGACTGGACCCGCGTGGGCACGCCGAGCTGTTCCAGCGCGTTCTGCATGGCCAGCGCGTTCATGACCGTGGCGAGCATGCCCATGTAGTCGGCCTGGGCCCGGTCCATGCCCTTGGCCGCACCAGCCATCCCGCGGAAGATGTTGCCCCCGCCGATGACCAGGCAGATCTCCAGTCCGGTCTCCTTCGCCGCCTTAACCTCGCGGGCAAGTTCGGCCACGAAGTCCGGATCGATCCCGAACTGCTGATTGCCCATCAGCACCTCGCCGGACAGCTTGAGCATGATGCGCTTGTAGCGGGGCGAACTCATGGGAAAATGATTGTCCAAACTGCTGCGGGCGTGGCCGAGGTCCTTAGCCCTGCTAGGCCCAGGAGGTAAAGGGAACCTTGGCTGGAAATTGGGCATAGCAGGGCATGGCCGAGCCCAAACGCAAACAGGGCCCGAACCGAAGTCCGGACCCCGCCTGCAATCGACTGGCCGAGATCAGGCCGAGTGGCTCAGAGCCCCGCCGCTGCAGCGACTTCCGCCGCGAAGTCGGATTCGACCTTCTCGATGCCTTCGCCAAGCTGGAAGCGGACGTAGTCCTTCAGCACGATCTTCGAACCGGCGGCCTTGCCGGCCTGCTCGACGACCTGGGCGATCGGGGTCTTGTTGTCCATGACGAAGACCTGGCTGAGCAGGGCGTTGTCCTTGGCGAACTTGGCCGCGGCGCCGTCGGCGCGCTTGGCGAGGATGTCGGCCGGAATTTCCTTGCCGCTCTTGGCCGCTTCCTCGACCGCCTTGTCCAGGGCGATCTTGCGCTCGCGCTCCAGCACCTCGGGGTCGAGGTCTTCGGCCGAAAGCGCCTGCGGGAAAGCCGCGGCGATGTGCATGGCGATCTGCTTGCCGAGCGGCTCGAGCACGTCGGCGCCGGCCTCGCTCTCGAGCGCGACGAGCACGCCGATCTTGCCCAGGTTGGTCGCGGCGGCGTTATGCACGTAGGGCACGACGATGCCCTGCGCGACTTCGACCTGCTTGATGCGGCGAACCTGCTGGTTCTCGCCGATCGTCGCGACGTTGTTGGTCAGCTTGTCGGAAACCGTGCCGCCGCCCGGATAGGGGGCGGCCTTGAGGGCCTCGACGTCGCTGGTGCCGGTGGTCAACGCAACTTCGGTGGTCTTGCGCACGAAGTCCTGGAACTGGTCGTTCTTGGCGACGAAGTCGGTTTCCGAGTTGACCTCGACCGCGACGCCCTTGGTGCCCGAGACGGCCACGCCGACCAGGCCCTCGGCCGCGGTGCGGCTGGATTTCTTGGCCACGGCGGCCAGGCCCTTGGCGCGCAGGCTGTCGACGGCGGCCTCGAAGTCGCCGCCGGTCTCGTCGAGGGCCTTCTTGCAATCCATCATGCCGGCGCCGGTGCGCTCGCGCAGGTTCTTCACGTCAGCTGCGGTGTAGGCCATCGCTGGTATCCTTGTATGAAATCGAATGGGCGCGCCGAGCCCGTGGGCCCGGCGCATTACCGAATTAAGTCAGCCGGAAGCTCAGGCTTCTTCGGCGTGGGCCGCGATCGCGACTTCCTCGGCCTGCGGCTCGTCCAGCGCGCCGATATCGACACCCGAATCGATCACGCCTTCGCGGCGGCCCTTGGTCGCGGCCTGGGCCACGGCTTCGCAGTAGAGGCGGATGGCGCGGCTGGCGTCGTCGTTAGCCGGGATCGGGAAGGCGATGCCGTCGGGCGAGACGTTCGAATCGAGGATCGCGACGACCGGGATGCCGAGGACGTTGGCTTCCTTGATCGCCAGCTCTTCCTTGTTGGCGTCGATCACGAACATCACGTCGGGGATGCCGCCCATGTCGCGGATGCCGCCGAGCGACAGCTCGAGCTTGTCACGCTCGCGCGTCAGTTGGAGGACTTCCTTCTTGGTCAGGCCCGCGGTGTCGCCCGAAAGCTGCTCTTCCAGGGTCTTGAGGCGCTTGATCGAGCCCGAGATGGTCTTCCAGTTGGTGAGCATGCCGCCCAGCCAGCGGTGGTTGACGAAGTGCTGACCGGCCGCCCGCGCACCCTCGGCGATCGGCTGCTGGGCCTGGCGCTTGGTGCCGACGAACAGGACCTTGCCGCCCGACTGGACGGTGGCCGAGATGAAGTCGAGCGCGCGGCTGAACAGGGGCACGGTCTGCGAGAGGTCGAGGATGTGCACGCCGTTGCGGGCGCCGAAGATGTACGGCTTCATCCGCGGGTTCCAGCGGTGGGTCTGGTGGCCGAAGTGCGCGCCGGCCTCGATCAATTGCTGCATGGAGACGGTAGGAGCCGCCATAAGATATTTCCTTCCGGTTGTGCCTCTGGGACGCTGGAACCGTGCGGCGAAATCCGCTGCGGCACCGGGGTAAGTGCATCCCATGTGGATTTGCCGAGTCGCGCAAAATGCCCGGAATGAGCACCTTACGGCTCGACGAGGCGGCCCTTAGCCGGTCGGAACCGAGAAATCCAGAGGACATTCGTCGTTGGTTAACGGCAGCCTAACGCAAAACAGGGATTGACCTTAGAACAAAAAGAGAACATAGGCTGTGCAACTCGGAACCGGGTGAACCACAGGTAGTTATCCACAGCAATTCCACAGCCGGTCCGCATACCGGGACCAAGCGCTGGAGGGATGAGGAATTCGAAGATGGTCGCAATGCTTCTCGTCATGCTGTTCGCCGGGGCCGGCCTGCTCGCGGTCGGCACTATGGTCTTCAGCTGGATGTCGTTCGGTTCGCGCTTCGCCGAACTCCGCCACGAACTGCGCAGGGCGCACGATTCGCGGACGGTCCGCTATTCCTGGCGCGATACCGGCACCCGGCCGACCGCGGTGATCTACAGCCTGGACTTCAAGGCGAAGGCGGACGGTCTGCCGTTCCATCCTGAACTGAAGCCCGAACTGCGCGCTGCCGCCTGACCCGGGCATAGCTGACGATCCCTACCGGGATCAGCGCCAGGTAGCCGAGGCAGATCACGACCAGGGTCAGCCAAGGCTCGTTGACCAGCCCAGCCGCCAGCAGCGCGACGAGCACGATCACCGGCAAGCGCATAGAACGACGCGGCCGGAGCTTGCCCCACGCCAGGGTCGGCAGGGCCGAGATCAGCAGGAACGCAATCAGGATCAGCCATAGTCCAACCACGAGCGGTTCACGGAACAACTCGTTACCGCTGGCGATCCATAGATAGAGCGGCAGGAAGGCCAGCCCCGCCCCGACCGGCGCGGGGATGCCGGTCAGGAAGCCGGCGGCCTTGCGCGGCTCGTCGGCCATGTCGATCCGCGCGTTGAACCGCGCCAGGCGCAGCACGCAACAGATCGCGAAGGCCAGCGCCGCGAACCAGCCGAGCCGCGGCACTTCCTGCAGCGACCAGAGATAAAGGATCAGTGCCGGAGCGACGCCGAAATTGATCGAATCGGCCAGGCTGTCGAGCTCGGCCCCGAACTTCGACTGGGCCTTGAGCATCCGGGCGATACGCCCGTCGATCCCGTCGAGCATTCCCGCGGCGATAACGAACAGCACGGCCTTGGCGAATTCGCCGCCGATGGCGAAGCGAATTCCGGTCAGGCCAACGCAGAGCGCGCCGGCGGTGATAGCATTGGGGACCATCGCGCGCAGGGTCAGTCCGCCCCGTCGCAGCGGACGCCCCGCATCGCTCACTGCATGACGCCTTCGATCAGGGTGCCCTGCCCGATCTCGGCCAGGACGGTCTCGCCGGCGATGATCTTCTGCCCCATCAGGACCTTGGGCTCGGTCCCGGCGGGCAGGTAGACGTCGACGCGGCTGCCGAAGCGGATCAGGCCGACCCGCTGACCGGCGGCGAGGATGTCGCCGGGCTTGACGAAGGGCACGATCCGGCGTGCGACGAGACCGGCGATCTGGGTAAAGCCGATCGCCACGCCATCGCCGCGTTCGATCATGATGTGCTGACGCTCGTTCTCTTCGCTCGCCTTGTCGAGGTCGGCGTTGAGGAACTTGCCGGGAATATAGACCACACGCCGCACCGTCCCCGCTACCGGGGCGCGATTGATGTGGACATCGAAGACCGACATGAAGATCGATATCCGGGTGACCGGATCGGCCGAAAGCACCGGGCCGCCAGTCCCGTCTTCCAGGCACAGCTCGCGTGGTGGCGACGCCTTCTGGATCAGGGTGACGAGGCCGTCGGCCGGCGAGACGATCAGGCCATCTCCCTGGGGCGTCACGCGCTGCGGATCGCGGAAGAAGGCAAGAATGCCGAGGACGAGCGCCCCCAGCGGCCAAGCCAGCGTTTCCCAAGCCATGAAGGCGGTAAAGGCACAGACCGCGGCGGCGATCAGGGCGAACTTGCGGCCTTCGGGATGAACCGACGGCCATTCCCAGCTCGCCTCGCCCCGTCCGCGGTTGTCTAGGATTTCACCTGGCATGGAGCGCCTCTTAGAAACAGGGCGGCGCGATCACAAGGACGAGGCCGCACTTTCGTGAATTCTCTGTGGCAATCGCCATCGCTCCCGCCCTACGATTGGGATAACAAGGCGTTCCAAACCGACCGGTCAGGCCGCCTGGCTGCGGCGGCGTTTTGCAGCGCGGAGGACAGGTCGGTGCGAACCCCGCGCATTCCCCCCGCGCATTCCCATTGACAGGGGCAGCGACCTTCGCCATTGGCGCGCCTCTCGGCCGGACGGCCCTTCGGGGCCAGCTCGCGGTTTCGATCCGCCAAACCGGCATGCTGGTGTGGACAGGTGGCCGAGTGGTTAAAGGCAGCAGACTGTAAATCTGCCCGTGCAAGCGTACGCTGGTTCGAATCCAGCCCTGTCCACCACCACCCTTCTCCACCATCGGTGAGCCCCGGAAGGGGGCAATTGCGTGGCGCCGGGGCGGCTGGCAAAGGCGCCGTTCGGAAATGGAAGGAATCGACATGGCGAAGCGCGGCGGCCGGGATGATGGAAAGCCCTCACGCGCCTTGAGGGGACGCGCCGGGCGCATGCAGGGCGGCCGGGGCAGCGGGCGGGCCAGCTCGGGCGCGGTACGCCTCTGGGGCCGCCACGCGGTCGAGGCGGCACTGAAGAACCCGGAACGCCGCCACCGCAAGCTCTGGGCCACACGCGAAGGCATCGCCTCGCTCGACGGCGAGTTGCCGGCGAACTTTCCGCTCGAATATGCCCAGCCCGCCGATCTCGCCCGCTTCGTCGCCAAGGACGCACCGCACCAAGGCTTGGTGCTCGAATGCGATGCGCTGGAGGACGTCTATCTCGAAGACGTGCTGACCGGCGATCCGGCGCGGCCGCTGGTCGTACTCGACCAAGTCACCGACCCGCACAACGTCGGCGCGATCCTGCGCTCGGCCGCAGCCTTCAATGCCTGTGCGATCCTGACCCAGGATCGCCATGCCCCGCCCGAATCGGGCGTCGTCGCCAAGAGCGCCTCGGGCGCGCTGGAGATCGTGCCTTGGGTGCGCGTGGTGAACCTCGCCCGCGCGCTCGAGGAAGCGGCCGAGGCGGGCTACTGGCGGATCGGGCTCGACGGCGACGGCGCGGCGACCTTGGCCGAGACGCTGCCGACCGGCCCGGTGGCGTTGATATGCGGTGCCGAGGGCGAAGGGATGCGGCACAACATCCGGCAGCACTGCGACGCGATCGCGCGCCTGCCGATCAGTAGTGCAATGGAAAGCTTGAACGTGTCGAACGCCGCCGCCATCGCGCTCTATGCGGTCGCGACGCGACAGACCGGGGCTTGAGCCGCTGGACTTGGCGCCGCCCGAGCGAGGTTGCCCGCACCGACTGCGCTCTTTCCCTTCCGAGGAAGGAAGGCGCCCCCCAAAAAGGGAAAACGCCGCCCCGGAACATCACCGGAGCGGCGGTAAATTCCCGGTCCGCGAGGCGTCAGCGGCCCGGGTCGGAAGCGCGTCTTAGTTGACGGCGTCCTTAAGGCCCTTGCCGGCCTTGAACTTGGGCTGGCTGCTTGCCTTGATCTTCATCGGTTCGCCGGTGCGCGGGTTGCGACCCGTGGAAGCCTTGCGCTTGGCGACCGAGAAAGTGCCGAAACCGACCAAGCGAACTTCATCGCCACCCTTGAGCGCACCGGAGATGGCTTCGAACACGCCTTCGACGGCCTTGGTGGCATCGCTACGCGTCAGGCCACTGGATTCCGCGACCGCGCCAATCAGATCGTTCTTGTTCATCAGGAAACCCCCTAATCTTTTAGTGAAACCGGAGCTTGGTGGATTCGCCTCTCGGGTGGCGCGGAATTGAGCGAGTTTTGTTGAACCTGTCAAAGCCAAATAGGCCCGAAAACAGACGTTGGACGCCGATTTTCGGGCGATTTCGCGACGAATTGCAGATCCGGCCCCAGCAACAGCCGCAAGCTCACTCGCCGCAACTCGAAGCAGCCTCCGAGTCGCGGCATCGCAACATGATCAGTGTGCGGTTGCGGAAGGGCCTGCGCCCGGCCCCATGCCCGGCGTGGGTACACTGGCCAGATCGTCCGCTTCGGTCCATTCGATCGCTTCGAGCGGCTGGGTCAACGCCCGGGCCAACACCTCGTCGACGTGGGCGACGGGAACGATCTCCAGCCCCTCCTTCACGTTGGCGGGAATCTCGGCGAGGTCCTTCACGTTCTCCTCGGGAATCAGCACGGTCTTGATCCCGCCGCGCAGCGCGGCGAGCAGCTTTTCCTTGAGGCCGCCGATCGCCAGAACGCGGCCGCGCAGGGTGACCTCGCCGGTCATCGCCACATCGGAACGAACCGGGATGCCGGTCAGGGTCGAAACGATCGAGGTGACCATGCCGATGCCCGCGCTGGGCCCATCCTTCGGCACCGCGCCCTCGGGCAAGTGAATGTGGATGTCCTTGCGGTTGTAGATCGACGGCTTGATCCCATAGGCCGGGCTGCGCGCCTTGACGAAGCTGAAGGCGGCCTGGACGCTCTCGCTCATTACCTCGCCCAGCTTGCCCGTGGTCTTGGCCGCGCCCTTGCCGGGGACGGTGACGCTCTCGATCGTCAACAGTTCGCCGCCGACCTCGGTCCAGGCCAGGCCCGTGACCGCGCCGACCTGGGCCTCCTCGTCCGAGACGCCGTGCTTGTACTTGCGGACCCCGGCGAAGTCGCCGAGGTTCTCGGGCGTGATGGTGACCGCGGTCTCCTTGCCTTCCAGGATTCGCCGGAGCGCCTTGCGCGCCAGCCGCGCGATCTCGCGCTCCAGCGTGCGGACGCCGGCCTCGCGGGTATAGTAGCGGATCAGGTCGCGCAGGCCCGCGTTGGTGAGCGTGAACTCGCCCTGCTTCAGCCCGTGGGCGCTGATCTGCTTCTCGATCAGGTGGCGCTCGGCGATCTCGACCTTCTCGTCCTCGGTGTAGCCTTCCAGCCGGATCAGTTCCATGCGGTCGAGCAGGGGCTGTGGCAGGTTGAGGCTGTTCGCCGTGCAGACGAACATCACGTCGCTGAGGTCGAAATCGAGCTCCAGGTAGTGATCCTGGAACTTGGCGTTCTGTTCGGGATCGAGCACCTCGAGCAGGGCCGAAGCCGGATCGCCGCGGAAATCCTGGCCGAGCTTGTCGATCTCGTCGAGCAGGAACAGCGGATTGCTGGTCCCCGCCTTCTTGAGGTTGGTGACGATCTTGCCCGGCAGCGAGCCGATGTAGGTGCGGCGGTGGCCGCGGATCTCGGCCTCGTCGCGCACGCCGCCCAGCGACTGGCGGATGAACTCGCGGCCCGTCGCCTTGGCGATGGACTTGCCGAGCGAGGTCTTGCCCACGCCCGGAGGGCCGACGAGGCACAGGATCGGTCCCTTCAGCTTGTTGGTGCGGGCCTGGACCGCCAGGTACTCGACGATCCGGTCCTTGACCTTCTCCAGCGCATAGTGATCGGCATCGAGGATCGCCTGGGCACCCGCGATGTCCTTCTTGACCTTGCTCTTCTTGCCCCAGGGCAGGCCGAGCAGCACGTCGAGGTAGTTGCGGATGACGGTCGCCTCAGCGCTCATCGGCTGCATGGTCTTGAGCTTCTTGAGCTCGGCCTGGGCCTTGGCCCGCGCTTCCTTGGAGAGCTTGAGCTTGTCGATCTTCTCCTGCAGCTCGGCGATCTCGTTGGCCTCCTCGGCCTCGCCGCCGAGCTCGGACTGGATCGCCTTGAGCTGTTCGTTGAGGTAGTATTCGCGCTGGGTCTTCTCCATCTGGCGCTTCACGCGCCCGCGGATCTTGCGCTCGACCTGCAGCACGCCGAGCTCGCCCTCCATGAACGAATAGGCGATTTCGAGCCGCTTGAGCGGATCGGTCTCGGTCAGCAGCGCCTGCTTGTCGGCCACCTTGGCGCCGAGCTGCGCGGCCACCGCGTCGGCGAGCTTCGAGGCGTCGTCGATCTCGCCGAGCGATTCGCCGGCGTCCTGGGCCAGCTTCTTGTTGAGCTTGGCATATTCGCCGAACTGCTCGACCACCGAGCGCATCATCGCCGCAACCTCGGTCCCGCCGGCGGTCACCGGTTCGAGCCGCTCGACCTGGGCGACGAGCATCTCGCCGTTGGCGCCGTTCTCCTCGCGCAGGCCTTCCAGACGCGCGCGCTGCTGGCCCTCGACCAGCACGCGGACCGTGCCGTCGGGCAGCTTCAGCAACTGGAGCACGGTGGCGACCACGCCGACGTCGTAGAGATCGTCGCGGTCGGGATCGTCGCAGCCGGGATCGAGCTGGGCGAGCAGGAAGATGTCCTTGTCGCCCGCCATCGCCGCCTCGAGGGCCGCGACCGATTTCTCGCGGCCGACGAACAGCGGCACGACCATGCCCGGAAAGACGACGATGTCACGCAGGGGAAGCAAGGGTAGCAGATTCATTGGAATGTGGGTCCGTCCTGTCCGGCGAGGAATGCCGGAGCCTTGAGCGGAATATGGGGGCGGGGTCGGTGAGCCGCAATGGGGGTGCGGCGAAGCGCTGTGGATTGCCTAGCCGGCGGCCTGCACCCGCTGCCACGCCGCCGGCGGCAGGCCATATTCGCGCTTGAAGGCGCGATTGAACGCCGCCTCGGAATTGAACCCGACCGAATAGGCGACGCTGCAGGCGTTCTGGCGGTCCTTGCGCAGCATGTCGGCGGCCACGTGCATCCGCCACTTGGAGCAATATTGCATCGGGCTCTCGCCGAGGAGCTGGCGGAAGCGCTCGCCTAGCACGGTCTTGGAGACCCCGGCCTCGCGGGCCAGGTCGTCGAGGGTCAGGGCCTCGGCATAGTTGCGGTGGATCAGGGTGATCGTCCGGCCGACCGCCGGGTCCTTGAGCCCGGCCAGCCACCCTGCGTCCTCCTCCGGCAGGGCGTCGATATAGCGGCGCACGGCCTCGGCGAAGAGGCCTTCGGCCAGCTTGCCGACCATTTCGGGCGATTCCTTGCTCAGGCCGTGCACGGCGAAATCGATCGAGCGCTTGATCCAGGCTGCATCGGCGGCGTCATCCAGGCCGATGACCATCATCGCCGGCAGGCTGCGCAGCAGCATGTTGTCGGGCGTGGTGCTAGCGAGGAAGCCGCAATAGACCGTGGTCTTCTCGCCGTCGCCCGTCAGGCGCACGCGGTACAGCCCATCGTCGTCGGCGACCAGGCCCATGCTCGGGCCGTCGATCGGTTCTGACCGTTCGGGTCCATGGAGCAGGTGGGGCCGGTTGCGCGGCAGCAGGACGATCTGCCCGGCGCGCACGGTGACCATGCCTTGCTCGCCCGCGACCTCGCAGTCCATCCAGCCCGAACGGACATAGTGGTAGGCGATGATGTGCGAGGTCGGCGGGGCGGTGGGGAAATAGACCGCGCATTCCTCCGGCGTGACCTGGGAGAGGATCGACCAGGGCCCACTCATCTCGCCGTCGAGGAAGACCCCGCCGGCAAGGCGCATCGAAGCCAGCATGTCCGACAGCGTGTCCATCCGTGTTCTCGATCAAGTCTTCCGTCAGCACGATCATATCCGCCGTCCCGGCCGGCGCATAAGTCGTGGGCCCACAGCCGAACGCGGTTCGATCTTCGTCCCAATCGCCGAAGTCGCCGCGCCGCGGAGCTCGTGGAGCGGCAGCAAAGCTACGTGTTTCAGCGGATTCCGGCAAGCAAGAGAGGAGTAGCGGCCATGTATCACGATTTCTCTTATCCATCCGTGCTTTACGCCGGATCGAAACGCGCGCCCTGGACGATCGACGAGGTCCTTCCGGATCACGCCCGGTTCGACTTTTCACGCCCATTCCTGCCCGAAAGCCTGGCCCGCACCCAGATGCTGCCCGGTCTGACGGCGCAAGAGCGACTGGCGCTGAACCAGATCCGCAGCCGCGAATATCTCGCGATGTTCGGCCTGGTCGAGGAGTTCATCCTGCCCTTCGTCGAAGCCCATGCCAGCGACGGCGACGGCGGCGACCGCACCGATGCGCTGGGCCAATTCGCCATCGAAGAAGCCAAGCACATCGCGCTGTTCAAGCGCTTCGAGGCCCGCTTCAACGCCGGCTTCGGGACCGAATGCCCGGTAATCGGCCCGGCGGAGACGATCGTTGCCGAAGTGCTGCGCCACGCGCCGCTCAGCATCGCGCTGCTGACGCTGCACCTCGAGTGGATGACGCAGAGCCACTACCTCGGCAGCGTCCGCGACGACGCCGGGATCGACCCGCTCTTCGCCAGCCTGCTCAAGCGCCATTGGATCGAGGAGGCCGGGCACGCCAAGCTCGACACGCTGCTGGTCGAGGACATCGCCGCGGGGCTGAACTCGGCGGAGATCGAGGCCGGGGTCGAGGGCTACCTCGCGCTCGGCGCCTTCTTCGACGCCGGCCTGCGCAGCCAGACGGAGCTCAACCTCGGCGCCTTCGAACGCCATGTCGGCCGTACGCTCGCTGCCGAGACGCGCGAGGTGTTCCTGCGCGACCAGCACCAGGCGCTGCGCTGGACCTACCTCGGCAGCGGCATGACCCACCCCCGGTTCGGCGCGACGCTCACCGCGCTCTCGTCCCAGGCCCGCGCCCGTGTCGATGCCGTCGCGCCGGCCTTCTGCTGACTTCCACGACCGAAGAGAGGAGAATACCCATGACCGAAGTACTGACCCGCAATGCGATCAACGGCATCGATCTCGATGCCCTGAACGAAGTCGTCGGCGCCGTGCAGGCCGACCCCGCCCAAGCCCTGGTGCGCTTCAGCGTGGCGACGGCCTGGCAGGGCCAGACCCGCAGCCGCACCGCAGTCCGCGGCTACGAAATCGGCGGACAACAGGTCGCCCGCGAATTCGAGATCGCCGCCGACGAGCCGCTCGAACTGCTCGGCACCAACACCGCGCCCAACCCACAGGAACTGCTGATGGCGGCGGTCAACGCCTGCATGACCGTCGGCTACGTGGCGGGTGCCTCGCTCCACGGGATCACGCTCGACCGTTTGGAGATCGAGACCACCGGCCAGCTCGATCTGCGCGGCTTCCTCGGCCTCGATGACGCCGTGCCACCGGGCTACGAGGCCATCGACTATACGGTGACGATCGCCGGCAACGGCACGACCGAGCAGTTCGAGGAGATCCACCGGACGGTCATGCAGACCTCGCCGAACTACTTCAACCTGGCCCGCCCGATTCGCATGAACGGCCAGCTACGCGTCGCCTGACGCGCAGGATTGCGATGAGACCGGCGCGCTGCTCGATTGCAGCGCGTCGGTTTCGCGCGCTCAGAACGGCAGCTTGAACCCCGGCGGCAGGCCCATGCCCTGCTGGGCCTGGGCGAGTTCGCGGTTGGCCACCTCGTCGGCCTTGGTGCGGGCGTCGTTGAAGGCGGCGGCAATCAGGTCTTCGAGCATCTGCTTGTCGGACGGAACCAGCAGGCTGTCGTCGATGGCGACGCCGATGACGCGGCCCTTGGCCGAGCAGCGGATCTTGACCAGGCCGCCCCCGGCGACCCCCTCGACCTCGATCGAGTCCAGCTTGGACTGGGTTTCGGTCATCTGCTTCTGGATGGTCTCGGCAGCCTGCTGGGCGGCCTTGAGCATCTCTTCCATCGACTTCATGCGCGTTGACTCCAAGATTTGCGGCCGGAGAACTCCTGGTCCTCCTTGACCTGCGTCGCGTTCGGGAAAGCGGCATAGACCGCCTCGACCAGCGGGTGGGCGCGCAGGGCGGCCTTTTCCGCGGCGCGTTCGGCCTCCTGCCGCTCGACCAGGCTGGGCTCGCCGCCTTCGGCCTCGCGCTCTACGGTCCAGTTGCGGCCGGTGACCTCGCCCAGCGCCTTGCGCAGGTCGGCGGTTAGGTCGTCGCGGAAGCCGGGGGCCAGGGCATAGCGCAGGCTGTCCTCGCCCAGGGCGACGACGCGGACCTGCATGCGCACCATGTTGGCGAAGTGGATGTTGCCCGAACGCTCGATCCGCTCGACCAGCGCATTCCACGGCAGCGCCGGAGCGGCGCCGGACGACTGGGCGGCGGGATCCGCCGCGGCGGCCGCGGCTACCCCGGGATTGGCGGCAAGGTCTTCCAGCTTGCGGACCAGCGAGCCGGGATCGGGCATGTCGCTGGCGTGCATCACGCGCAGCAGCGCCATCTGCGCGGCGACCAGCGGATCGGGGGCGGTCCGGACCTCGTCGTGGCCCTTGAGCAGGAGCTGCCACAGGCGGTGGAGCTGTCCGGCGGTGAGTTGCCTCGCCCAGCCCTCGACCGCCTCGCGCTCCTCGGCGGAGCCGGCCTCGGCCATGCCCTTCCCGATCTGGGCGACGGTGATCCGGTGGACCAGTTCCATCGCCCCGCGCATCAGCGAGATCGGCTCGATCCCGAGCGCGAACTGCTGGGCGACGAGGTCGAGCAGCGCCGCGCCGTCGCCGGCGAGCAACGCGGCCATCAGGCGGCGCTGCATGGTCTTGTCGGCCAGGCCCAGCATGTCGCGGACCTGTTCGGCCGTCACCCGCCCCTCCTCGCCCATGTCGGCGTGGGCAATCGCCTGGTCGAGGATCGACAGCCCGTCGCGCACCGAACCCTCGGCGGCGGCAGCGATCATCGCCAGGGCCTCGGCCTCGGCGGGAACCTGTTCGGCTTCGCAGACCTTGCCGAAGTGTTCGGCGAGCGTCGGCGTCGGGATGCGGCGCAGATCGAAGCGCTGGCAGCGCGAGAGCACGGTGACCGGCAGCTTGTCCGCCTCGGTGGTCGCGAAGAGGAACTTCACATGCGCCGGCGGTTCCTCAAGTGTCTTCAGCAAAGCATTGAAAGCATTGCGCGACAGCATGTGGACTTCGTCGATGATGTAGATCTTGTAGCGCGCCGAGACCGCGGCATAGCGCACCGCCTCGATGATCTCGCGCACGTCGTCGACGCCGGTGTGGCTCGCGGCGTCCATCTCGATCACGTCGATGTGGCGGCCTTCGGCAATCGCCGTGCACGGCTCGCAAGCCCCGCAGGGATCGATCGTCGGCCCGCCCTGCCCGTCCGGGCCGATGCAGTTCAAGGCCTTGGCGATCAGCCGCGCGGTCGAGGTCTTGCCCACCCCGCGCACGCCGGTCATCAGGAAGGCATGGGCCAGCCGCCCCCGCTTGATCGCATTGGCCAGCGTCTGGACCATCGCGTCCTGGCCGAGCAGTTCGCCGAAGGTCTGCGGGCGGTACTTGCGGGCGAGCACCCGGTAGGGCTGCGCGCCGGGCTGGGGCGTGGCGGCTACCGGCGGCGGCGCGGGCGCAGGGTCGGGCGCGCCGAACAGGGCCGATTGACCGGCCGCCTCGAGTTCCGCCGCGGACGGAGCGAGGTCGTCCTCGTCTGGCTCGGTGCCGAAGATGTCGGGGGAATCGCCCATCGCGGGTCTAGGTAAGGCCTGCGCGGCGAAATGTCAGGTTCAATGTCGGGGATAAAAGGAGCCGGCCGACCCGCCGCAACCCGTTGTGGCTGCTTCCTTCCGGACCTGACCAGGTTGGCGGACGCAAGCGCCCGACCGACTCCCGGGCGGGCATATGGCGGGCGACGGCGGGAAGCGCAAGTGCTAGCGGAAATTGTCCGCGTAGGCCTGCAGCTTGAGCCGGCGCGGCGGAGTCTGCTGCACCCGCGTCTCGATACCGTACTTTTCGGCATAGGCCTGGGCCTCCGCCGCACTGCCGAAAGTCAGGACCACCTGCGTCTGGGTATCGCCCGAGCCGGCCCAGCCCATCAGCGGATCGGGGCGCTTGGCCTGGGCGGGGACGAATTCGAGAACCCATTGGTCGGTGCGGGCCTTGCCCGACTGCATGGCGTTCTTGGGGCGCTGGAAGATGCGAGCGGTCATGCCCCGCGATTGTCCCGAATCGCCGCCGGAATCAAGAGCGCCTTGCGGCCTCGAACGCATTCTTGGTCTTGAGGCTGGGATCCTCGGCCCAGGGTTCGTCCGGCCAGCGGTGTTTGGGATAGCGCCCCTTCATGTCGCGCACCACGTCGCGCCAGGAACCGCGCCAGAAGCCGGGCAGGTCGCGCGTGGTCTGGATCGGCTTGCCGCCGGGCGAGGTCAGCTTGAGCAGCAGCGGCTGCGCCGGCTGGCCGAAGCCCGGGTGCCGGTCCAGCCCGAACAGCGCCTGGACGCGGACCTCGACGCTGGGGCCGCCGTCGTCCTCGTAGTCGATCGCGTGGCGCGAGCCGGCCGGGCTGACGAATTCGGCCGGGGCCAGCTTGTCGAGCCGCGCCTTCGCGTTCCAGTCGAGCCGGTCGAGCAGCGCCTGGTGCAGCCGCCCCGGGTCGAGCGCGTCGAGCCGGCGGCCGAGCAGCGGCTCCAGCCAGCCGAGATCGGCGAGGAGATCGGCCTCGGTGAGCACTCCGGCATAGGCGGCGCGCTTGAGGAATTCTCGGCTGCCGCGCGACAGAGGCAACAGATCGAGCCCCCCGTCCCGCACCCGCTCGGCGATGAAGGCGGCGATAGCGGCGGGATCAGGCGAAGGATCGGGCCCGCGCGCGACCAAGACTGCGCCTAGCCGCTGTTCGAGCAAGGCCTCGGCCCGGCGCTCGGCGGCGATCCATTTGAGCGTGGTGCGCCGCTCGATCCGCGGGGCGAGCCAGCGCAGGACCTCGGCCTCGGTCAGCGCGATCGCGCCGGTGATCCGCGCCCCCTTGGCCAGGCCCTGCGCGTCGCCCACCGCAAGCCATTCGGCCCGGGCGAGCGGCGAGGCGGGATCGAGCTTGAGGCCCCGGCCGCCGACGGCGAGCCAGTCTTCGCCACTGGGGTCGCGGCGTTTGGCGAGGTTGTCGGGGAATGCTTCGGCAAGGAGGATGCCGGTGGGGATGTCGAAGCGCGCGGTGGCCCCCCAGCGCCGCCCCCGGGCGAGCTTGGCCCAGCGCCCCGCCCCATGCCCCGCGCTTTCCGCGCTCGCCGCGCGATCCCAAGACCCCCCGGCCACCCCCGGCCGGCGGTCCTCGCGGCGGCC
>JBQCGM010000045.1:0-24893 GCA_051955585.1 Novosphingobium sp. | reverse complement strand
TCGGCGACCGGCCCCACCCCACCCCCTCCCCTGATGGTGAGGTACTTCGATCGGCGAACGAAAAGTCGGGGTGGGCGGGCCCGGCCAGCGGCTCGCTCGCCCCGACCGCGCGGCGGAAATCGGCGACCGCGCCGTTGCCGGCGAGGACCAGGTGGTTGCCGTTGTCGATGATCAGGCCGAGCGCGGGATCGCGGTAGGAGCGGCAGCGGCCGCCGGCCTGGGCGGCGCTGTCGCTGAGGGTGACTTCCACCCCCGCCTCGCGCAGGGCGACGGCGGCGGCGAGACCGGCGAGACCGGCTCCGGCAACGGTGGCGCGCGAAAACGTCATTTGAACAGGCTGTAGCGGACGAGCGCCAGGACCAGCCGCCACTTCGAGGTGCCGATCCGCTTGCGCGGGGCGTGCCAGCCCCGGGCGATCATCCGGTCGAGCACGCGCGAATAGGCGCTGTCCATCAGCCGCGGGGCGATCAGGTGGCCCTTGGGCTTGCCCGCCAGGATCGCATGGGCTTCGGCGAAGTGCGCCTGGGCCTTGAGCGCCAGCCATCGCGCCGCGGTGTCAAGGCGGGGATCGGCGGCGACCTGCTCGGGCGTGGTCGGCACTATCCCCGCGGCGTCGAGCGCTTCCCTGGGCAGGTAGACCCGGCCGATCCCAGCGTCCTCGTCGATGTCGCGCAGCACGTTGGTGAACTGCAGCGCGCGCCCCAGGTGGTGCGACAGGGCAATGCCCGTCTCGCGGTCCATCCCGAAGACCTTGACCGAGAGCCGGCCCACGGCGGAGGCTACGCGGTCGCAATAGAGATCGAACTCCGCGAAGGGGGGCCAGCGAACCTCCATGTCGAGATCGGTCTGCATCCCGTCGATCACCGCGATGAAGTCCTCGCGCTCGATCCCGAAGTCGCGAATGGGACCGGCGAGGAAGGCTGCGGGTTCGGGCACTTCGCCGCGATAGAGCGCGGCGACGTGTTCGCGCCACCGAACGAGTTCGGCGCGGCGAACCTCGATCGGGCGGCCGAGATCATCGGCGATGTCGTCGACGATCCGGCAGAAGCCGTAGATCGCGTACATCGCCTCGCGCTCGGCCCGTGGCAGGACACGCATGCCCGCATAGAACGAGGATCCGGCGACCTTGGCCTGCAGATCGGCGCGGCTGAGTTCGCTCATGCCGCGATCCTGCGGACGGCGTGCCGCGTCAGCGCTCCCAGCGCCAGCCACGCGGCGCGCGGCTTGGCGTGGTGGACCTTTTCGCTCAGCGGATCGCGGGTCAGCAGCCGTTCGGTCAGGTCCTCCGCCAGGCGTTGGATCACCGCGACCTCGGCAGCCAGCCGGGCATCGCGGATCTGCAGCGCGAAGGCCTCGCTCTGCCGCAGCAGGTGCTGGGTCTGGCTGGCCAGCGCCTCTATCACCCGGCGCAGTTCGGGCGCGGCGCGCGCGGCGCCGAGCGCGCCGACCGTGAGGCCGGCGCGCTCCAGCATCGGCACGGGAATATAGACCCGGTCGAGCGTCAGGTAGTCCTTCTTGCAGTCCTGCAGATGGTTGATGATCTGCAGCGCCGCGCAAAGCGCATCGTTGGCCGCCCAGGTCGCCCGGCTTTCCCCATGGACGTCGAGCACGAACCGCCCGACCGTCATGGCCGAGAGCCGGCAGTAACCGATCAGCTCGTCCCAATCGGCATAGCGCCGCTGGGTCACGTCCTGGACGAAGGCGTCGAGCAGTTCGTGGGCATGGGCCGGGTCGATCCGGCGCTCGCGCTGGACTCGGGCCAGGGCCATCGCCTCGGGCGCGCCCTCGCCTTCCAGACCGCTGCGCATCCAGGCCAACCGGGCGAGCTTGGTCTCTTCGGGCGCCGCCTCGTGATCGGCGATGTCGTCGCCCGCGCGGGCGAAGGCGTAGAAGGTCAGGATCGGTGCGCGCAGCTCGGGCTTGATGAGGAACGAGGCCACCGGAAAATTCTCGTCCTTGTGGCCTTTTCCTGAAGCATATTCGGTCATTGCGGCGCTTTACCAATCTGGGCCGCCTGGGCCCGCCCCTTCCACATGCCGCCGCGGCCCTGCGCGTATTGCCGGGCCGAGGCAAGGGTGCACCAGGCATAGAATGCGGCGACCAGCGGCAACGTCAGCCCCCATAGCGGCGAACGGCGGTAGAACCGCAGCAGCGGCTGGTAGGCCAAAACCATCAGCGCGCAAGCGGCCAGGCCCAACACCCGCGGCGTGCCGCTCGCGAAGAGCAGGGCGATCGGCAGTCCGAACACCAGCGCAAGGCCGACGAGGGTCAGCGCCAGGATCGCCGGATTGTAGCGCAATTGGGCATAGGCCGACCGCGAAATCATCGCCGCGATCTCGCCCGCGCGCACATAGGGCCGGATCGAGCGCGAGCGGTTGGTCAGCCCAAGTCAGATCGGCCCCTGCCGCTTGATCAGCGCGCCGAGCGTGCAATCGTCGATCAGCGCGCCGCGCATCGCGGCGATCCCGCCCGCGGACTCCAGCGCCTGCCGCTCGACCAGCACGCAGCCGCCGGCCGCCCCGGACACGGGCCCGCGCCGGTTTATCCAGTTGAACGGATAGAGCATCATGAAGAACCAGATGAAGGCCGGCACCAGAGCGCGCTCGGGCCAGGTCCGGCAGTGCAGCTTGGCCATGAACGAGACCAGGCGGCGGTCCTTGGTGAGCGCAATGCCGACCAGCCGGCGCAGCGTGTCGGGCGCATGCTCGATGTCGGCATCGGTGAGCCAGAGGAGCTGCGGGCTGCCGGCTGCGGCGATACCCTGCGACAGCGCCCAGAGCTTGCCGGTCCAGCCCGGGGCGAGTGCGGCGCCGTCCAGCACGGTGACGCGTCCCGAAACGGCGCGGGCAATGGCCCCGGTGCCGTCGCCGGAATTGTCGTCGACCAGCACGATCCGGAATGCCCCCGGATAGTCCTGCGCTGCCACGCTGCCCAGTGAGCGGGCGATGACATCGGCCTCGTTGCGCGCCGGGATCACCGCGACGACTTCGGGCCATTGCGCAGGCTCGATCACCCGCACCGCGTCGTCGCGCTCGGTGCAGAGCCAGAAGCCGGTGGCGAGGAGTCCGAGCCAGATGACGAGAGCGAGGATGCCCCAGATCACTTGATCATCTCCGCCGCCTTGAACCAGGCAATCGCGTCCTCCAGCGCCGCGGCATAGGGGCGCGCGGTGTAGCCCAGCTCGCGCTCCGCCTTGGCCGAGGTGTAGAACATGTGATGGCGCGCCATCCGCAGCGAATCGAGCGTGATGAAGGGTTCCCTGCCGGTCAGCTTGCCACCGAGCTCGGCCAGCCAGGCCAGCGGGAATAGCGGCGTCACCGGCAGCTGAACGGTCGGCGCCTTTCGCCCCACGATCCGGGCAATGTCCCGCAGCATCTGCCCCAGCGCGACGTCCTCCCCGCCCAGGATGTAGCGTTCGCCCACCTTGCCCTTCGCGGCGGCGAGCAGGTGGCCTTCGGCGACATCGTCGACATGGACGAGGTTGAGGCCCGAATCGACGAAGGCCGGCATCTTGCCGCTCGCCGCCTCGACCACGATCCGGCCGGTCGGGGTCGGCCGCACGTCGCGCGGGCCGATCGGGGTCGAGGGGTTGACGATGACCGCGGGCAGGCCTCGCTCGACCACCATCCGCTCGACCAGCCGCTCGGCGACGACCTTGCTGCGCTTGTAGGCGCCGGTCGCCTGCTGCGGCGTGGCGGCGCGGGTCTCGTCGGCCGGGCCGGCGGGATCGGGCAGCAGGGTGGCGACGCTGGAGGTATAGACCACCCGGGGCACGCCGGCATCCAGCGCGGCCTCCATCACCGCGCCGGTCATCGCCCGGTTGTTGCGGACGATTTCCTCGGGGTCGCGGGCCCAGAGCCGGTAGTCGGCGGCGACGTGGAACAGTTCGCCCGCACCCTCCATCGCGGCGCGGACTGCCGCCGGATCACGCAGGTCGGCCTCGACCAGCTCGCCGGGGAAGTCCGCCAGGTTCTCGCGCGGGCTGGAGGCGCGAACCACCCCGCGCACCCGCCGGCCACTGTCGGCCAGCTTGCGCGCCACGGCCGAGCCGAGAAATCCGGCGACGCCGGTGACCAAGGTGAGATCCCCATCCACGCCTGCCCCCTAGAGCCTTTTACGTGCGCGCGGAAGCGGTGTAGGGCCGCTGCTGTGGAAGGGATCGGGATCGTACTTGCGGCACTGGCGGCCATCGGGATCGCTTACCAGGCCTTCGCCTGGGTCATGCTCGGGCGGTTCTTCCGGCCGCAGGCGGCCGCGCCATCGGGCGAGGCCGTCACGATTCTCAAGCCGCTCTATGGCGACGAGCCGCGGCTGAAGGACAACCTCGCCAGCTTCCTGGCCCAGGATCGCGCCGGGCCGGTCCAACTGCTCTGTGGGCTGGCCAGCGCGAACGACCCCGCCCGCGCCGCGGTCGAAGCGCTGCGCGGCGAGTACCCGAAGGCCGACATCGCGCTGGTCGCCGATTCCACCCGCCATGGGTCGAACGGCAAGGTCGGCAACCTCATCAACATGATGCCCGGCGCTCGGCACGACACCCTGGTGCTCAGCGACAGCGACATGAGCGTCGGCGCCGACTACCTTGCCGTCCTGCTCGCCGCGCTGGCCAAGCCCGGCGTCGGGGCGGCGACATGCTTCTATCGAGGGCGCGGCGACGCGGGGTTCTGGTCGCAGGTTTCCGCGGGAATCATCAGCCATGTCGCCCTGCCCGACATGGTCGTCGGCTACGCCACCGGGCTCGCCCAGCCCTGCATGGGCTCGACGATCGCGCTGAGCCGCGACACGCTGAAGCGGATCGGCGGATTCGAACGGTTCGCCGACGTCCTGGCCGACGACCATGCGATCGGCGCGGCCGTGAACGCGCTGGGGCTGCGGGTGGAAATCCCGCCGATCGTCCTGACCCATGCCTGCGCCGAACCCGGCTTCGCCGCGCTGTGGCGCCAGAAGCTGCGCTGGGCCGCAACGATCCGCGGGCTTCAGCCGTGGGGCTATCTCGGCTCGGTGATCACCCGGCCGCTGCCCCTGGCTCTGCTCGCCGTACCGTTCATTCCTGCAACAGGCGGGGCGCTGATAGTCGCCGCTCTGGCCGTCCGCCTCGCCGTCGCCGCACGGATCGACCGGATCGCCGGCACTCGGTCCGTCGCACTGTGGTTACTGCCCTTGATTGACTCCGTGGATTTCCTGGTGTTTGCGGCAAGCTTTACCGTGCGGAAGATCGACTGGCGTGGTAATGCGCTGACGATCGAGACCGATGGGCGCATAAGCGCCTGAAAAGAGAGACTGATGAAGCGGACCCTTTTGATGCAAGGCCCGTCGTTCGACGGCTACGACGGCGGCGCCGGGGCGCGTTACCAGATGAAGCGCGAAGTGAAGAGCTTCTGGTACCCGACCTGGCTGGCCCAGCCCGCGGCGATGATCGAGGGCTCGCGCCTGATCGACGCGCCGGCGCACGACCAATCGTGGGACGACATCGCGCACGAGATCGACGGGATGGAGCTGATCGTGCTCCACACCTCGACCCCGAGCTTCAACCAGGACTGCCGCACCGCCGAGCTGGTCAAGGCGCGCAATCCGAACTGCCTGCTCGGCATGGTCGGCGCCAAGGTCGCGATCCAGCCGGACGAGAGCCTGGCCGCCTGCCCCGCGCTCGATTTCGTGGCGCGCGAGGAATACGACTTCACCTTGGTGGAGATCGCGGAAGGGCGGCCGCTGGCCGAGGTCGACGGGATCACCTGGCGCAAGGCCGACGGCAGCCCCAATGGCCAATTCGTGCGCAATAAGGATCGCGCGATCATCGAGGACATGGACGTCCTGCCGATGGTCTCGCCGGTATATAAAAAGCACCTCGACTTCACGAAGTACTTCGGCGGCTACCAGCGCCATCCCTACGTCTCGTTCTACACCGGCCGGGGCTGCAAGAGCCGCTGCACCTTCTGCCTCTGGCCGCAGACCATCTCGGGCCACAACTACCGCTACCGCTCGGTCCCCAAGGTGATCGAGGAAGTGCAGTACATCCTGCGCGAAATGCCCGAGGTGAAGGAGATCTTCTTCGACGACGACACCCTAGCCGACGCGCACGAGCACGTCACCGAACTGTCGAACGAACTGCACAAGCTGGGCTTCGGCACGCCGGGCTTCCCGGTCACCTGGGGCTGCAACGCCAAGACCAACGTGCCACGTCCGGTGCTCGAAGCGATGAGGCGCGGCGGTTGCCGCGTCCTGCTGGTCGGCTACGAGAGCGGCAACCAGCAGATTCTCCACAACATCAAGAAGGGTCTGCGCACCGATGTGGCCCGGCGCTTCACCAAGGACGCGCACGAGCTCGGCCTGACGATCCACGGCACCTTCATCCTGGGCCTGCCGGGCGAGACGCTGGAGACGATCGAGGAGACCATCCAGTACGCGATGGAGCTCAACCCCCACACGATCCAGGTCAGCCTGGCCGCGCCCTACCCGGGGACCTTCCTCTACAAGCAGGCGACGGAGAATGGCTGGTTCGACAGCAGCAACGAATTGCTGACCGAGGGCGGCACCCAGATCGCCCAGCTGTCCTATCCGCACCTTTCGTCCGAGGTGATCTTCGACAAGGTCGAGGAGATGTACAAGCGCTTCTACTTCCGCCCGCGCAAGATCGGCGCGATCATGGGCGAGATGCTGCGCGACTGGGACATGATGAAACGCCGGCTGCGCGAAGGCGTGGAATTCTTCGACTTCCTCAGGAAGCGCAAGGAAGCGGCCTAAGGTTTCGTGCCTCTGGGGAGGGGTGATGCGCGGACTGATCGTCACGGCCGATGATTTCGGCGCCGCTCTGGCCGTCAACGAGGCGGTGGAGCAGGCGCATGTCGACGGCATCCTGACCGCCGCCAGCCTGATGGTTTCGGGTGCGGCGGCGGAGGACGCGGTGGCCCGCGCCAAGCGGCTGCCGGGCCTGGGCGTGGGGCTGCATATCGCCCTGGCCGATGCCGCCCCCGTGCTGCCGCCCGAGAGAATCCCCGCATTGGTCGGCTCCGACGGGCGGTTTCACGAAGCCATGCTGCGCACTTCTCTCGCGATCGCCGCCTCGGCCTCGGCCCGGAGGCAGCTGGCCGCGGAGATCGAGGCCCAGTTCGCCGCTTTCGCCGCGACCGGCCTGGCGCTCGACCATGTCAACGCGCACAAGCATTTCCACCTCCACCCGATGATCGCCTCGGCCATCCTGCGGATCGGGCCGAAATACGGGATGAAGGCGATGCGCGTACCCTATGAACGCGGCGGAACCGCACCGCTGCGCTGGTGGGCGCGGCAGCTGCGCGCGCGCCTGCGCCGCGCCGGCCTGACCGTGAACGACCGCTTCATCGGCCTGGGCTGGACCGGGGCCATGGACGCAATCCGCATGCGCGAAGCCGTGGCAACGCCGGTCGACGGGCTGATCGAAATCTACTGCCACCCCGCGACGAACGACGACTGGACCGGCCACGCCCCCGGCTATCGCTACCGCGACGAACTGGCCGCGCTGCTCGATCCGGCGGCGAAGGCGCTGCTCGAGCGGAGCGACGTCCGGCGCGGCAGCTTCGCCGATTTCACCGCTTCCCTCCGGATGGCGGCCTGATGCCAGCCGCCACCTTCTTCATCGCCAGCCTTGCCGCGCTCGAGCCGCCGCGCCAGCCGATCCAACGGTCGCTGGCAATCCTGCAGACCAACTGGTCGCTAAGCGCCGCGCCGCTGGCGCTGGCCGCTCCGCCGCAACGGCCGATCGTCGGTCCGGGGCAGGTCGATCAGCCCGCTCCCCCGGCGCCTGCCGAGCCCGACAAGAAACAGGGCCAGGTCAAGGTTTTGCCGGCGCAATCGCAAGCCCCCGGCGAGACGGACGATTTCGAGGAACTGAAGGACCCTGCCGCCGCGCCTGACGCTGCTGCGCCGGCCGAACCGCAGGCGGAAGAAACAGGCCCCCCTTCGGCCGACGCCGCCGTTGCGGCAGACCCGGCCCCTGCCGATCCGTTCGAGCAGGAACTGGCCCAGTCGATCAAACCCGATTCCGATCCGCTGGAAGGCTTCAACCGGATCAGCTTCGCGGTATCCATGGCGATCGACAAGGCGTTGCTGCGCCCGCTGGCCATGACCTACGTCAAGGTCGCCCCCAAGCCGGTGCGCGATGGCCTGCGCAACGTGTTGGCGCACTGGGGGGCGCCGATCATCCTGGCCAACGACCTGCTGCAGCTGAAACCGAAGCGGGCGATCAAGACCTTGGGACGGTTCCTGATCAACACCCTGCTGGGCCTTGGCGGTCTGTTCGACGTCGCCAAGGAAAAGAAGTTCAACCTGCCGCATCACGGCAATCGTTTTTCCAACACGCTGGCGATGTGGGGGGTGAAACCGGGGCCTTACATCTACCTGCCGATCCTGGGCCCTACCACCCTGCGCGACGAGTTGGACCGAGTGCAGCAATTCGTCCCCGGAATCGACCATCCCCTGTTCCGCGGCGGTCGCGGCACGGTGTTCCAGTATACCCTGGGGCTCGAAGACCGCGCCAACAGCGACCAGGAGCTCAAAGCCTTGCTCGACGATGCGGTCGATCCTTACGCCACCTTCCGCACGACCTGGCTGCAAAACCGGCAGGGCGAAGTCGAGGCATTGAAGGCTCCGGACGGCAAGGAACCCGGCAGCGTCCAGGCTAGTCCGCTCGACGATCCGCTCGACGATCCCGTACCCCAGCCTGCTCCGGGCACGGCCGAGACCGAAACCGCTAAGCCGGCTCCGTAAGCCGTTTGCGCGCCCGCCGGGCGTGGCGATACTCATGGAGCGGCCAGGCCAGCAGCGGCAGGCCCAGGACTACGTCGCGCAGGCGCAGCACCAGGCCGAGCGCCAGCGCCTCCGCGGGTGCCAGGCCGAGCACCACGCCAGCGGCGATCAGCCCCGCCTCCTGCGAGACCAGTCCGGCCGGGATGAAGAACAAGATGGCGCGGCCGGCATAGGCCGCGCTTTCCAGGGCGATGCCGTCGTAGAGCGTCAGCTCGAAGCCCAGCGCCCGGCCCGCCATCCAGATCTGTACGCCGCCCATGACCCAGGCGACGAAGTGCAGGCCAAGGCTGGCGGGCAGGCCCGCTTTCTGAACCCTCATCTCCGCCAGCAGCAGGCCGGCATGGCCGCGCACCCAGCCCGCGAAGCGTCCGACCACGCCGTCGCGGGCCTGGGCCAAGAGCCACAAGAGGAAGCCAAGCACGACAAGACTGCCGCCGATCACGCCCATGGTCGCGACGCTCGGCAACACTTGCGCCCAATCCTCACGCCAGCCGCGCAGCACGATGAACGCGGCCAGCACGATGTAGGGGATCTGCGCCGCGGTTTCCGCAAACTTGTCGAGCGCGCTGGCAGTCACCGCGGCGCGGGTGCGGCCGCCCGACAGGACCAGCGCGCGCGCGCCGATCACCTCGCCCAGCCCCGGCAGGAAGACCAGCAGATTGTCGCCCGCGTCGCGCAGCAGGCGCGAATTGAGGCAGGCCCAATAGCCGACGCCCGGACGCAGCACCCACAGCGCGCCGGTGCAGAGCAGGATCGCGGCGATCTGCGCCGGCAGGGTCGCGGCGACCGAGAGCGGGGTGATCTTGTCCGCCGCCTCGTCGATCGTCTGGCGCAGGCCGCCCGAGGCCATGCCCGCGGCGATCAGGGCGAGGACGACCACCAGCAGGATCGCGGTGGTCCGCCAATGGCCGCGAGCGACGATAGCGTTCATGGCAGGTCGGCCCACCGGCAGAGTTCGACCCCATGCGCCGCGAGCCCCTGGCGCAGCGCCGGGCTGGTCAGCGCGGCGAGTTCCTCGGCCGGGCGCCAGTCGGCGGGCAGGTTGTGCGGCGCGGGCCAGTGCCCGGCGGCCGGGTGCAGCCCCGCCTCGGTAACTCCCGGTGGGAGCTGCGCGATCATCCGCGCCAGCATCGGCGCGGTCACCGCGCCGGCATCGTTCTTGCCGAAGAACGCATCGTTGCAGCGCAGGCCCGCGGCGCGGATCTGGCGGCGCATCTCCAAGGCCAGCGGGTAGTGGCCCAGGACATGCGCGAGCCGCTCCGGCTGCGCCCCGCCGCCCGCCACGCGGCGCGAGAAGCCATAGGGCTCGTAAGGCACCCGCACCGCGCGCAGGCCGAGCGGCTTGCCCAACTGGATCGCCAGGGCGAGAATCGCCGGATGCTGGTGACAGTGCCAGTGCCCGTCGAGGTGGCCGAGCGCCAGGCCGGTCTTGCGGTAGGCCTCGAATTGCGCGGCGATCTCGCGCCGGGCCGCCGCGCGGACCGTGCCGGAGAGCATGAGGGCAATGCCCGTCCCGGTCGAATCCATGCCCAGGGTGCGCCCGTCGGGCGCGATCCGCGACGGCTCGGGATGGGCGGCGGGCGCATCGTAGAGCGCCAGGTGCAAGCCGACGCCCAGGCCGGGCAGGCGCCGGGCGCGGCGCAGGGCGTCTTCGCAGGCCGGGCCGGTGACCATCAGGCTGGCGCAGGTCAGCACCCCTTCGCGGTGGGCCTGCTCGACCGCCTCGTTGACCTCGACGCTCAGGCCGAAGTCGTCGGCGGTGACGATCAGCCGCCGGGTCAGCTTTTGGCTCCCACCGAACTGGGACCGGCAAGCGAGATCTTCTGGCCGCGCCAGTCGACGTGGCGGACGAAGCAGGCGCCGGCCCAGACCGCGAAGGTGAAGCAATCGCGCAGCCACAGCGCGAAGGGTCCCGGGGCGATCAGCCCGGGGGCGCGACCCATCCGGCGCACCACCAGCAGCGACAGGGCCCAGCGCAGCAGGATCGGCAGCACCACGGCGGCACCCGTCCACCAGCTCGGCCAGAGCAGCAGGAGCAGCGGCAGCGGGCCGGTATGCGTCACCACCGAGGCGAAGAATCCGGCCGGATCGATCCCGCGCACGGTGCGCGACCAGCGCAGCTCGTGGACGAAGAGCTCGCGGTAGTCGGGGTCGTTGGCCAGGGTCTCGGTCACCTTGGGCAGGAAAGTCACCTCGTAGCCCGCCTCGCGGACCAGCCGGCCCATCGCGTTGTCGTCGGCGAACTCGTCGGCCAGGGTCCGCAGGCCGCCGATGCGCTCCAGCACCTCGCCATGGATGGCCACCAAGGGTGCATAGGTGACCGCGAGCGGCCCCAGCCGGGCGTGCAGCGCGGCCATCGGCAGGAACCAGTAGTCGATGAACCAGGCCCCGAACGAACGCACCGCGTCGCGCGGCAGACCGGGCCGGGCGCGGTAGAGGCCCGAACAGACCCCCACGCCCGGCGCCGAAAGCGCATCGATCGCCGCCTGGAGCTCGCCCGGCTCGAGCACCGTGTCGCTGTCCGAGAGGATGACGACCTCCGACAGGCCGGCGGCATCGGCCATGTTGACGAGGTTGCTGATCTTCGGGCTGATCCCGTGCTTGCGTTCGTCCACGACGAAAACGACCTCGCGGTCGGGGAACCGCGCGGCGACCCGCTTGGCGAGTTCGAGCGCCGGATCGGCGGCGGAATGGACGCCGAAGACGTACCGGATCGGGCCGGAGACCTGCTGCGCCAGGGAGGTGGCGATCGCCTCCTCCAAGTACGGTTCGAGCCCGTAGAGCGGCTTGAGCAGGGTGACCCTGGGCGGCGCCGGCCAGCCCGGCCCGGCCGTCCCGCGAAAAGCCGCGACCGCGCCGATCGCCAGCAGGAGATAGGCGACGGAAGCGGCCGTGAGCGCCGCGGCGATCCACCAGATTGCATTCAGCAGCACGTCTCGACCCAGTTCGTTCCCGTCGGGCGCGCTCTTACAGGTCTGTCGGCCGAATTGATATGCCCAATCCCCGAAGCTTTCCCTTTGCCCGCGACATCTCTAATCGTCGCCGCATGATAGCGACCCAACTTAAGCGCACGATCTCCTACGCGGCGAAGCGGCCGTTCCAGGCCATTGCGGCGGCGGTGCTGCTGACGCTGGTCTCGCTTTATTTCGTCATCACCCATTTCGAGATGACGACCGATACCGGTGAGCTGATCTCGCCCACGACCGAATGGCGTCGGAATGAGGACAAGATCACCGCGGCTTTCCCCAAGACGATCGACGCGATCCTGGTGGTCATCGATGGCGAGACGCCGGAGCTCGCGGCGAGCGCCGCGGCCAAGCTGGCCGCCGTCCTGAACGAGGACAAGCGGAACTTCTCCTCGGTCGTGAGGCCGGATGCCAACGAATATTTCACCCGCCACGGATTGCTGTTCTCGAGCACGGCCGAGGTCCGCACGACGACCTCCAAGCTGATCGACGCTCAGCCGCTGCTCGGCGCCCTGGCCTATGACCCTTCGCTTCACGGCGTGGCAAATTCCATCGCCACGGCGGCGGGCGGCGCGGCGGACGAGCCGGACAACCGGGCCGCGGCCGACCTGGCGTTACCACTGACCAAGCTCGACGAAGCGCTTTCCGCGCTGCTCTCGGGCAAGCCGGCGTGGTTCTCGTGGCAGCAGCTGTTCGCCAGCAAGGGCGGCCTCAACCCGCCGACGCGGACCATATTGATGGCCTATCCGGTCCTTGACTACGGCGCGCTCAAGCCAGGCGAGCGCGCGGTCGATGCGATCCACATCAAGGCAAGGGAACTGCAGCTGGACGCGGCGCACGGCGTGCGCATCGGCATCACGGGTGAAATTCCACTGGCCGACGAGGAGTTCGGCACGATCGAGGATTCCATGGGGCCGATCGGGGCGATCATGGGCGCGGCCATGCTGCTGACGCTGTGGTTCGCCACCCGCTCGGCCAAGACCGTCTTCGCAATCGTCGTCACGATCATCGCCGGCCTGATCATAACCACGGCGGCCGGCCTGTTCGCCGCCGGGCGCCTCAATCTGATTTCGGTCGCCTTCATCCCGCTTTACGTCGGCCTGGGAGTCGATTTCGGCATTCAGATCTCGGTGCGCTTCAATGCGGAACGACGATCCGGAGCCGGGCTGGTCGAAGCCTTGGAGCGCGCCGCGGATGGGGTCGGAGCCTCGATCCTGTTGGCGGCCGCGGCGATCGTCCTGGCACTGATCGCCTTCTTGCCGACCGACTATATCGGCGTGGCCGAACTGGGCATGATCGCCGGCCTAGGCATGGTCATCGCCCTGATCCTCAACCTGGCCCTGCTTCCCGCCCTGCTCGTGCTGCTGAAGCCTCCCGTCCCCAAGGGAGAGGTGGGCTATGCGGCCGCCGCGCCGGTCGACCGCTGGCTCGAGCGCAACCGCAAGGGGGTGCTCTGGGCCTTCGTGATCGCGATGCTCGCCTCGATCGCTTCGCTGCCGCTGGTACGGTTCGACTTCAACCCACTACACCTGCGCAATCCGGGAACTCCGGCAATGGCCCAACTAGCCGACCTGCTGAAGGACCCCGACCGCACGCCCAATACCCTGAGCGTTCTCGCGCCCAACCTGCCCGCGGCCCATGCGCTGGCCGACCGGCTGAGCAAGCTGCCCGAAGTACGCGACGCCATCACCGTCGACAGCTTCGTGCCCGACGATCAGGAGCCCAAGCTCGCCCTGATCCAGGACGCCGCGCTGCTGCTCGATCCCGCGATCAACCCGTTCGACCTCGCGCCTGCGGCCGACGATGCGGCGACCGTCACCGCGCTGCACCGCGCTGCGGGCGAACTGCGCCGCCTCGGCACCGCGCGGCCGGGACCGCTCGGCACGTCGGCCGGCAGGCTGGCAGCCACGTTCACCCGGCTCGCCCTGGCCAGTCCGGAGATGCGCGCCAAGGCCGGAGCTCTGTTAGTCGAGCCGCTCGGCATCACGCTCGACCAGATTCGGCTCTCGCTTCAACCCGGACCGGTATCGCGCGAGACGCTGCCGACCGCCATACCCAACGACTTGTTGACCAAAAAGGGCGAGGCGATGGTCTCGGTCATGCCCGCCGGCAAGAGCACCGACAACGAGGTGATCGAGCGTTTCACCCGGGCGGTTCGCAAGGTGGCGCCCACGGCCACGGGCATGCCGGTCTCGACCCAGGAAGCGGCCTGGACCATCTCCCGCGCCTTCATCGAAGCGGGCGTGATCGCCCTTGTGCTGGTCAGCCTGCTGCTCTTCGCCGTGCTGCGCTCGGTGCGCGAGGTCGCCTTTACCCTGGCCCCGGTCGTGCTTTCGGGCTTCCTCACCCTCGGCACCTGCGTGGCGATTGGCCAGCCGTTGAATTTCGCCAATATTATCGCCTTCCCGCTGTTGTTCGGTGTTGGCGTCGCCTTCCACATCTACTTCGTCATGGCTTGGCGCGGCGGGACCGGCGATCTGCTGCAGACCAGTCTGGCCAGGGCGATTGTATTCAGCGCACTGGCAACGGGGAGCGCCTTCGGTGCGCTATGGATCTCGGACCATCCCGGCACGGCCAGCATGGGGCTGATCCTGATGATCTCGTTGATCTGGACCTTGGTCTGCGCGCTGATCTTCGAACCGGCGCTGCTGGGCCCTCCGCAAACCACGCCGGCAGGGCATCATCGGCCTGACCAATTACCCCGCAATACCACGTAATTCCGCGATAATTTCATCCATTTTCGAAGCATTAGCGTAGGTCCCTAGGGGCTCTCCGCGAGTATTCTCCTGGGGGGCACAGGCTAGGGGAGAGGCCCATGCTGCAACGGAAGATGCTCTATTTGGTCGATACCGATACCCATCGACGGGCCTCGATCTGCCACGCGCTCGCCTCTGCCGACATTTACGTCGAGCCCTATGATTCCGTCGAGGAGATCACGGTCCACTGGCCGCGTTATGGTGCGATCCTGGTCGAAGATTCCGGCGATCATATTGCCCACCTGCTGGAATTCATGGCGGACCGCCATCAGTGGCTGCCGCTGATCGCCTTTTCCGAGGAGCCGCCGGCCCAGCGTGTGGCGCGCGCAATCCTCCGCGGGGCGCTGGGCTATTTCGCCTGGCCGGCCAGCCCGCAGGAGATCGAAGAGGCGGTCGATCGTGCCGAGACCGATTCCAACCTGCTCGGCAGCTTCCGCCTGCGCCAAGCCCGGGCGCGCAGCCAAATCCAAAAGCTGACCCGGCGCGAACAGCAGGTCCTGAGCGCGATCACCGAGGGACTGTCCAACCGCGAGATCGGCGAGCGGCTCGCGATCAGCCCGCGCACGGTCGAGATCCACCGCTCGAACATGCTCAACAAGGTTGGAGCGCACCATACGTCGGAAGCGATCCGCATCGCGATCGAAGCGACGCTCGTTACCTGATTGACGCGGCACGGGCGGCGGGGCGACACTGCCGGCGGAAAGGAGCCGCCGATGCTGCCCGGTTCGCGTTATGGCGACCTGTTCCAGATGAGCTATGTCACCCGCGACCGCGACGCGGCCGTCGCCTATGCGGAGGCGCGGCTAGGCTTTCAGGATTTCCGCCTGTCCGAATCGCAGACCGAAGTGCTGGCGGGAGGCCGGGTTCAGCGGCTGGCGATCCGCGCGGCGATGGCCACGGTGGGCGGCCGCCAGATCGAGATCATCGAACCGGTATCCGGCCCCATCGAAGTCTACACCGAAGGCGTGGACCTGACCGCACGGCCTCTGACCTTCCATCACATGGCCATCGCCGTGCGTGGCGGAACGCAGAGGTGGGAGCATTTGATGGCCGAGTTGCGCGCGGGCGGGGACGAGATCGCCTATCTCTTTCCCGCAAGGCCGGATGCGGCAACGAAAGTGCGCTTTTGCTACGTCGACACGCGCGCCGCGTTCGGACACTTCACCGAATATCTGTGGTGGGACGCGTCGCTCGATGGGATGCCGGGTTTTCCGGTGTTGGATTGACCTCGGCGGGGCAGCGCCGACGGACCGAGGCGCTGCTTAGAATCTGCCCTCAACCCCAGCGCGTTCGGGGCGCCAGGATTGAGGGCAGACCTTAAGGGGGCTTAGCTGCGTTCCGGCTGGACCAGATCTCGGTCTTCCTCGCGAATCGGACGCTCGGTGCGGTTATCGTAGCTGTTCTGTTCGCGGTAGCTGTGGTCTTCGCGATAATTGCTCGTCCCGCCCGGCTCGTACTGGCTGTTCGGACGATCCGTCTCGTAGGTCTGCTCGTGCTGGTAGGTCCGTTCCTCACGCACCGTACGGCAGCGCTTGGATTTGGTCGAATCGCGGTCGATCGCGCGACCGGCGAAGGCACCGCCGGCGGCACCGATCAGCGGGCCGAGCAGGCCGCCGAAAATCCCCCCACCGATCAGCGCACCGGCAACGCCGCCGATCGCCAGGCCGGTCACGCCGTCGGACTTGCGGCATTCGGTATAGGTCACCTTGCCATGGTTGCGTGGCGCAGCTTCGTCAGCCAGCGCCGGGGCCACGGAGAGCGTGAGCGCCGAAGCCGCGGCTCCGAGCGTGAGCATCAGACGGTTCATCGGTTCTTCCTTCCCTGAAACTTTGGATGACCGGAAACCTGCGACTTATTTGGTTAATTTGGAATTAAGGCGCGCTCGGCTCGTCAAGCAGGGGGCACGCTTGGCCGCGATTATTAGGGCCTATTCTTCGTTGAGATCGATATAGTCCCAATCGACATCCATCGCCCACGGAGCGGCGACCGGCTTGCCGGACATGTCGCGGGCCGGGCGAAAACGGAAGCGCTTCAGCAGCAAGCGGCACGTCTCGCTGTCGAATAGCGGAATGCCGCTGGGGTCGGTAATACGGCACGAGAGCGGCCTGCCATCGACGCCTACCATCACCTCGGCGCCCGTGGTCCCCTTTGGCTTGGTCTCACGCAAGGCCTTCGGATAGTCGTTCTTGTTGAAATAGCCGCGGATCGCCTCGGGCTCTGCCGCCAGCCGGGGCCTCGCGCGCCCACCGCCCTCCCCGCTTCCGCCACCGCCCGTTCCGTCGCCGGACCCGCCGGCTCCGGTTCCCGTCCCCGAACTCGCCGCGCCGGAACTGGCCGCGGCTCCCGTCGCCGGCAGGATGGCCGCGGGCAGGGTCGGAACGACCACGGGGATCGCCGCGGCGAGGGGTGCCGCCTCCGCCTTGGGGCCGGCCGGAGCCGGCGCACCCGAGGCCGCCTTCTCATGCTCGGCCTCGGGCTCCGGCGGTGGTGGCTTGGGCTTGTCGGGAGGTGGCTCGGCGAGGTCCACCACGGTCATCGGCCGCTCGCGGTCGCTCGGTGTCGGCGTGAAGTGCCACAAGAGCAGGGCCGCCAGCGCGGCGATGTGGATCGCCGCGCTAAGCGCCAGGGCGAGGAAGCGCCGGCTGGATGCGGGTCGGGCGAAAGTCGGCATCGGTCATCGCCAGCCTAGCCCAACCCGCATCATAAACGGAACGGATTTAGCGCCGCATGACGCGTCGGCACCGCTTCGACTTGGTCGAGGCGCGGTCGATCGCCCGCCCCGCGAGCGCGCCGCCGGCCGCGCCGATCAACGGACCGGCCAGGCCGCCCCCGATCACCTCGCCGCCGATCACCGCACCGGCGACCCCGCCGACGACGAGGCCGGTCGTGCCCGGCGACTTGCGGCAGTTCACGTAGGTGACCCGCTGGTGGCGTGAGGAGCGAGCCTCGGCCTCGCTCGAACCGCCCGGCGCCACGGCAGTTACGGGAACGGCAAGTGCGCCGAGGGTAAGGGCAAGGATAAGTCGCTTCATGTCAGGTCTCCCCAGGCTGGTTCCGCGCTCACAACGCGCGGGGCAAGCTTTGGTGCCGCGATCATGAACGCCCTATGACGCGGCCGTCTTTTCCGGATGGGCCCGGGGATAGTCCAGCGCGGCCTCGGCCTTCTCGATGAAGTCGCGGATCACCGGATATATCTCGTTCTGGAAGCGGGAGCCCGAGAACACGCCATAGTGCCCGACGCCTTCCTGGATGTAGTGACCGCGCTTGTCTGCGGCCAAGCCGCTGAATATTCCCTGCGCTGCCTCGGTCTGGCCCGGCGGGCAGAAGCCGTCGTTGCCTCCCTCGATCGTCAGCAGCGCCATGTTCTCGACGCTCGCGAAGTCCACGGGTTCGCCGCGGAAGGTCATCTCGCCCTTGGGGATATGGTGCTCGAAGAAGATCTTCTTGAGCGATTCCATGTAGAAGCTCTCGGTCATGTCGAGAACCGCGAAATACTCGTTGTAGAAGTTGCGGAAGAAATCGGTGCTCGCCTCGTCGCCTTTCACCGAATCCTTCACGAACTGCCAGTACTTCTTCACGTGCGGTACCGGGTTCATCATGATGAAGCCCGAGAGCTGGTAGAAACCCGGATAGACCCGCCGCCCGCTGCCGGGAAAGCCGCGCGGGATCGTATGGATGTTGGTCTTGCGCATCAGTTCCAGCGGAACGACGTTGGTGACCTTGTTGATGATCACCGGATTGACCCGGGTGTCGACCGGGCCGGCCATCAGCGTCAGGCTGGCGGGGACGAGCTCCGGATTGCGCTTGGCCAGGATCGCGGCGGCGACCATCGCCGGCGGCGCGGCCTGGCAGGTGGCGACCAGATGCGTGCCGGGGCCGAGTACCTCGAGGAATTCGACGAGGTAGGCGATATAGTCGTCGAGCCCGAAATCGCCGGCTTCGAGGGGAACCTCGCGGGCGTCCTTCCAGTCGGTGATATAGGGATCGAAATCGCGGGCGAAGCCGCGGATCGTGTCTTGCAACAAGGTCGCGTGATGGCCGGAGAGCGCCGCGGCGATCAGCACCTTGGGCTTGGCGTCGGCATCGTCGACCTTGAAGTTCAGCAGATCGGCAAAGGGCAGGCCATGGACCAGCCGCTCTTCCAGGATCGCCTCCTTCCCGCCCACCATGCCGCGCACGGCATAGGGCTGCTTGGCGTAGTCGCTCAGCCCGCGCAGCGGCACTTCGCAGGCCGTGGCGAAGGCCCGGTTGAGGTAGGTATTGCGCATCGGATTCAGTTCGTGCCGCGCAATGTCGTGCCAGACGTCGAGCAGCTTCGCCGTGGGGCGCGTGGCCTTTCGGACGACTTCATAGGCTTGATAGATCAAATCCCGGCCTTTCGTAGCGGCGGAAGCCCTGACCCCCGTGGATTTCCGCAGTGCAACAAGGGTGTGCCGGCCGCCTGTCTTAGTCAAGCCTACTTAACGCGCTGTCAGCAAGGCGATGGTGAAGCGATCGATTCGAAGCCGCGCTCTGTCGCGGCCCGGATTTGTCGACCAGCCGCGCACCGCGCCGGATGAACCGTTCATCCGCACGCGCACCAATTCCCGCCTTACGCATTCTACGCAGGTCACCGCGAAAGGGAGCTTGATGACGATCGCTGGTTCCGCCGATTCCGAAAAACCGCTCTTTGCCCAATGGCTGGGCACCGCCCACCCCGCTTCCGAGCAAATGTATTTCCTAAACATGCCCCTCGCCCATGTCGTCGCCTACGAGGACCACCAGCGCGAAACGCGTCTGGCCCGCGCCATCGCCTTGTCCCAACGTTCGATCCGGCCGAGGATGCTGGCCTAGAGCGTGACGTACTCGCCGGGCGCGTCAGCCCCGGCAGGCCAGGCCTTCGACCCAAGCGTCTTCGGCGCGGGAACCTTCTCCCCGCTGCGTTCGCCGCACCAGGCGGCCCAGCCCTCCCACCACGAGCCGGGCGTGTTGACCGCGGTCTCCTGCCAGGCATCGGCGTCCGGCGCGCCGGCGGGCCCGACGCTATGATAGGCCTTGGGATTGCCCGGCGGATTGACCAGGGCGGCGACATGGCCGCCGTTGGACAGCGCGAAGGTGCTGGTTCCGCCAAGGTAGTTGCAGGCCTGGTAGCAGGCCTTCCACGGGGTGATGTGATCGGTCACCGCGCCGACCACGAAGCTGTCGCAGTCGATCTTCGCCAGGTCGATCGGCTGGCCCAGCGCCTGGTATTCGCCCTGCTTGACCAGGCTGTTGTCCTTGAACAGCTTGAGGAAGTCGCCGTGCAGGCGCGCCGCCATGTTGGTGCTGTCCTTGTTCCAGGCCAGGATGTCGAAGGCGGACGGCGTGTCCCCCATCAGGTAGTTGTTGACCCAGTAGTTCCAGACGAGGTCGTTGGGCCGCAGCCAGGCGAAGACGGCGGACAGGTCCTTGCCGCCGAGCACGCCCTTCATCTTCGACTGCGCCCGCGCGACCGAGAGCACCGCGGGCAGGCGGAAGGAGCCGATCGAGGCGTCGTTCTGGAAGTTCAGCATGGTCACGCACAGGGCGAATGTGTTGATGAGCTTCTCGCCCCGGGCCGCCAGCGCGCCGAGCACGATCGAGGAGAGGATCCCGCCGGCGCAGAAGGCGACGATGTTGATCTTCTCCTGCCCGGTGATCTCGGCGACGGTGCGCATCGCCTCGAGCGCGGCCTCGGCATAGGTTTCCAGGCCCCAGTCGCGCTGCTCGGCGCTGGGATTGCGCCACGAGATCACGAAGTGCTGCAGCCCCTGGCTGACCCCGTATTCCTGGAAGGAGCGCTGCGGCGCGAGGTCGGTGAAGTAGTAGCGACCGATCTGCGGCGGCACGACCAGGACCGGGATCGGATGGACCTCGCCGGTGGTCGGGGCGTACTGGATCAGCTCGTACATCTCGGTCCGGCGCACGACCTTGCCCGGGGTCACCGCCATGTTGCGGCCGACCTCGAAGTCCGAATCGTCGACCTGGCTCGGCATGCCGCCGTTGTTGATCCAGTCGTCGACCATGTTGCGGAAGCCCTTGGCCAGGCTGCCGCCCTTGGTCTCGATCGCCCGGCTCATCGCCGCCGGATTGCCCAGCAGGGTATTCGTCGGCGAGAACGAGGAGGTGACGATCGCCGCGGCGAGCTCGGCGCGGGCCTTGGCATCGCCTTCGAGGTCGTCGGGGATCATCGCCTCGACCGCTTCGGTCATGGCGAGATAGGCCTGGGCGAGCTTGGCGTAGAACGGGTTGGTCTTCCAGGTCTCGTCCTGAAAGCGCCAGTCGCGCGCCTCGGGCGCAATGGTCGAAGTGCCGGCGGCGATCTCGAACAGGTTGCGGTAGAACTCCATGCCCTGCTGCATGAGGTTCACCGGGTCGGCCTTCATGAACGCCGCGAAGGGACCGTCCGGCCCGAACAGCGCCTCGGCCCCCGGCATCCCGTTGAAGAGGTCTTCGCTGAGGGTGGAATCCGTCTGATCGGCCATGGCACGTCCTTCCCCGCTTCATCCACGCTCGGATGCTCTAGGGGAAACTAGCAGTCCCGGAAGGAAATTCCACGGTTTTCCGCCGTTTTCTCAGGAATATGCCGGCTTGAAATGCCCGCCGCCGCGCCTATGATTCGCCGCGAGCCGATGTCGTTGCACCGTCGGCCCTACCCTTGTTCGTCATTGCGAGCGTAGCGAAGCAACCCAGGGCCGAGCGCACTGCCGCCCTGGATTGCTTCGTCGCTGCGCTCCTCGCAATGGCGAAGTCGGGGACGGCGTAACAGCCAAACTAACCCAGCTCGCGCAGCTCGCGCTTGAGGATCTTGCCGCTGGCGTTGCGCGGCAGGGCCTCCACCACGATCACCTTCTTCGGCACCTTGAAGCCCGACAGCCGCGCCTTGCAGTGGGCGATCAGCTCGTCCTGGCACACCGCCTGGCCGGCGCGCGGCACGACGATCGCGGTCACCGCCTCGACCCAGACCGGATCGGGCGTGCCGATCACCGCGGTCTCGGCGACGGCGGGGTGGAGGTAGATCGCCTCCTCGACCTCGCGCGAGGAGACGTTCTCGCCGCCCGACTTGATCATGTCCTTCTTGCGGTCGACGATGGTGATGTAGCCTTCCGCATCGATCGTCGCGAGGTCGCCCGAATGGAACCAGCCGCCGGCGAAGGCCGCGGCGGTCTTGTCCGCATCGCGCCAGTAGCCGGTCATCAGGTGCGGCGAGCGGTGGACCACCTCGCCGACCTCGCCCGGGGCGACGTCGTTCATCTCGTCGTCGACCACCCGGGTCGAGACGTGGAGCACCGGCCGCCCGCAGGACGAGGGCCGGCTATCGTGCTCCTCGGGAAACAGGCAGCAGGCGACCGGCGCGATCTCGGTCTGGCCGTACATGTTCCACAGCCGCAAGCCGGGGATCCGCTCGCGGATCTCGCGCAGGACCTCGCCCGGCATGATCGAGGCGCCGTAATAGGCCTTGGCGAGGTGCGAGAGGTCGTGGCCGTCGAACAGCGGCGAGCGGAGCAGCGAGATCCACACCGTCGGCGGGGCGAAGAACGAGGTGACCTTGTGCCGGCTGAGCAGCGGGATCAGGTTGTCCGGGCTGGGGGCCGCGGTGATCACGTTGCGACAGCCGACCTGCAGGCCCGGCCCGATCATCGCGTCGAGCTGGGCGCAGTGGTAGAGCGGCAGGGCATGGAGCGCGACGGTGCCCGCGTCCCACTCGCCGTCGATCACCACCGACTGGTACTGCCACAGCACCGCCGAATGGGTCAGCATCGCGCCCTTGGGCCGCGCTTCGGTGCCCGAGGTGTAGATGATCTGGAGCAGGTCCTCGGCCTCCACCGGATCCTCGGCCTGACGCGCCTCGCCGATCAGCGCCTCCCAGCTCGCCACACCTTCGGGCGGCGGCGCGTGCTCGCCGGGCAGGCCGTAGACCGCCGCCGCATCGCCGCCCCACGCTTCCAACCCGACCTTCAAAGTCGTCGCGTCGAGCAGGAGCAGCTTGGCGCCCGAATGATCGAGGATATAGCGCGTGTCCTCCACGCTGAGCATGAAGTTGATCGGCACCAGCACGGCCCCGATCCGCGCCGCGCCGAAGCGCAGGGCCATGAAGGCGTGGCTGTTGCGCGCGATGATCGCGACGCGGTCGCCCTTGGCGATCCCCGCGGCGCGAAGCCCGTTGCCGATCCGGTCGGCCAAGGCGTCGAACTCGGCATAGGACCAGGTCGTCTCGCCGCAGATGATCGCGGTGCGGCTTCCGTGGCGCAAGGCCGAGCGGCGCAGCATGGTGCCCAGGGATTGCTGTCGCAGGACGGGCGATGGGGTCGGTTCAGCCATGAAGTGGGGTTCTAACCCAGCCGGGGCCTTTCGCCCAAGCCGGATTTTGCTGCACCTGCTAAGGCAGCTGCGCCGGACATCGGTAGAGCGGCAGCCAGCAGGGCACTCCGATTGCCAGGTGCGGCCGATAGCGGCCACCGGGCGCCTTGGGCCAGGGGCCCGGCAGCGGACTGCGTCCGTGGGTGCCGGTCATCGCGCGCGGCCAGGCCGCCAGAGCCTCGCCATCGCCTTCCCAGGTTTCGCCGCCCGCGAAGTCCCGGCGCAGGGCGATCGCCACGACCTGCCCATCCCCGCGCTGGACCTGGTGGTACTCGAAGAAATTGCGGAGCAGGCCGGCCCGGTCACGGATCACCGAATGGGCCTGGTAGACCTGGTCTCGGTTCGCCGGCGCCGCCACGCTGGGGAGCAGCAGGGCGCGGGCCGGTTCATCGGCGGTGGCCGGGACCGGGACGAAGCGCAGCGTCGTCGGCAGCAGCACGAGCGCGAGCAGCGCCGATGCCGGGAGGGGGCGATCGCGCGCGGCCTTGACGAAGACGACCACGAAGAGCCCGAACAGCGGCATCAACCATTTGAAATAATTGACGTTACCGTAATACCATAGCCCCGAGGGCAGCAGGTCGACATAGGCCAGGATCAGCGCGGAATAGACCACCGCCACCAGCCCGAGCAGCGCGGCCGAGCTCCGGCCGGTCCGACCGGGCAAAAGCCCGACGAGCAGTCCAGCAGCGCCCAGCGGCAACCACGGGCAGGTCCGCAGCAGGCCCCAGCCATAGGGAAACCAGGGCTGGGGCTCGACCAGGATCAGGTAGGCCTTCCATCCCAGCCGGGCGAAGTTCATCCCATGGGCGGCCGACAGCTTCATGTAGTCGGTCAGGACCGGCCCATGGATCGCAAGGTGCAGCGCGAGGTAGGCGGCAAGCACCAGAACTCCCCCGAGCGCCGCCGCGGCGATTTCGCGGGGGCGGCGCCAGGCGCGTGCCAGGACGTAGAACGCCAGGATCGCCGCGATCACCCCGTCGACCGGGCGGGTCGCCGGAATCGCGCCGAGGACCAGCCCGAGCACGAAAGCCCCACGCACCGAGGAATGCCGGAACGATTCGGCCTCCACCGGATCGGCCAGCGCCAGCGCCCGGGCGAGCGCCTGCCAGATCAGGCAGGCGGACAGCGTGGTGGTCCAGGGCGTGATCCACTGCATGCCGATGTAGGGATGGAATACCGTGGTCAGGAGGAAGACCCCGAGCGCCCAGCCCCCCTTCACCCCGAACCGCCGGGCGACGGCGCGAAAGCCGCGCCAGGCGCCGAGCAGGAAAAGCAGGTCGGCGATCAGGAAGGCCAGCCACATCGGCAGCCAGGCCAGCGGGGCCAAGGCGAGGGAATAGCCGAAGGGGTACCAATGACGAGCCGCGCCAAGATCGCCGTGCAGGAAAGCCCGGGCCGATTCGACATAGAGCGACTGATCGGCCCAGCCGTTCCAATAGACCGCTTCCGGCACGCCGCCGTAGACCAGCCAGGCCACGGCCAGATAGGCCGCTGCCACCACGGCAAACTCGATTCCCGCGCCCCGCTTCATCGGCGCGACCATAGCGGCGGCGGCGCGGCCCGCCAGCCCGTTCGCGGCCGAATGTCAGGGAAAGGAATGGTGCTGCTGGGGAGGATTGAACTCCCGACCTCAGCCTTACCAAGGATGCGCTCTACCACTGAGCTACAGCAGCACACCATTCCGCGGCCCGGCGCCAGGGCCAAGCAGGCGCGGGCTTTGGCGGCGGGCCCCGAGAATGTCAAGCGAGGGTTGAGACTTGGTGCCGCTATTGCCACAAATGGCAGCGATGAAGGAAACTCGCGAAGACCGCCTCGCCGCAAAGCTGCGCGAGAACCTGCGCCGCCGCAAGGATCAGAAGCGCGAACTGAAGGCGGACGCCGGAGCGCCATCGGCGCCCGCAACCGAATCGCCGGACCTTTCCAAAGCGCCGCCCAGCCGCTAGGGCCGGGCTCGTTGCTTGTCCGCCTACCGGCGGAGGCGGGCCCCGGCCCCCCCCCCCCCCCCCCCCCCCCCCCCCACCCCCCGCGGGGGGGCCCC
>JBQCGM010000044.1:0-21242 GCA_051955585.1 Novosphingobium sp. | reverse complement strand
TTGGAGGCAACACCTGGCGGGGGCGAGTCCGCCCTCGACGCAGCCGTTCCCCGAAGAGCGCCACCCCCCCCCCCCACTAACGGGGGGCGTCGGTCTAGGCAAGCCAAACGCTAAATCGCGCAGGCCCTCTTTTAAAGGAATCAGTCTAAGACTCTGTTTTGGAACGAAAAGTTTATGACGCGGCAGGTGCGCCGCGCGACTAAACCCCGTAGCGCTAGTACGGAATCCGCTTACTCGGCGCGATGCGCACGCGCTTGTCGGGGATCACGAGGATCCGCTTGTCCGGCACGACGCGTGCGCGCGGGCGAATGATCCGGCGGCGGGTCGGCACGACGACCTCTTCCACGACTTCCTCGACCACTTCCTTGCACGGCTTGTTGCGCAGCACGGGGACCATGATCACCGGCACGCCGTAGGTCATATAGGCGCCCGGATAACCGTAAGGCGCGGGATAGCCGCAGCCGTAGGGACCGTCGCGATCGTCGCCGTGCCGGTCGTCGCCGTGATCGCCGCAACGCGCCCGCCACTCGTCGTGGAAGCGGCGCTGGTCGTGCTCCCACCGCGGATCGATCGGGCCGCCATAGGGGGCGTAACCGGGAGGCGGCGGGGGCGGGAAGTCGACGCCCGGAGGCGGACCGTCGTGGTGGCCCTCGTGCGCGAGCGCGGGGCTGGCGAGCAGCGCGGCGCAGAGCGCGGCGGAAAGAGTCAGGCGCATCAGCATCCCCTTGAAGCTGCGGCCCGTCACGCCCGGGCCGAATCCGGCGTTAAGGGAAAATTTAGCATCGCAGGCCGCAGGGAACCAAGGCTCCGCTCCGAGCATTCCCGGCCGTGTCCCGAATCGGAGCAGAACCGCCAATGCCGCCCACCCCCCGCGGACACCCGCCCTTCGCGGACGGTTGCCGCGGGCACTGCTGAGGCCTACCTTCCGCCGTTATGAAGCCATTCGTTCGCAAGCTGCTGATCGCCCTCGGGATCCTCGTCGTCGTCGGGGGCGCTTTCGCCTTCTGGATCGTGCGCGGGACGCCGGCCGAGCACACCGTAGACGAACTGTCCGGTCCGCACCCGCTGTTGACCGAGCCAAAGAAGGAGCGGATTCCCAGCGTGTCGCTGGCCGAGACGGTCGGCTGGGCTGCGAACGAGGCGCCGAAGGCTGCCCAGGGGCTTACCGTGGTCCGCTTCGCCGAAGGGCTCGACCATCCGCGCACGATGCTGACCCTGCCCAACGGCGACGTGCTAGTGGCCGAAACCGGCGCCCCTCCGGGCAACAAGCCCTCGGGCATCACCGGCTTCTTCATGAACTTGTTCATGAGCGAGGTCGGCGCCGCCGGTCCCTCGGCCAACCGCATCACGCTGCTGCGCGATGCCGAGGGCGACGGGAAGGCCGAAGGGCGCTTCGTTTTGCGTAGCGAAGGGCTCTCCTCGCCCTCGGGCATGGCCTGGGGGAACGGCAAGCTCTACGTCGCCAACCACGATGCCGTGCTGGCCTTCGATTTCGTTCCCGGCGCCACGGCGCTGAGCGGCAAGCCGGCGAAGCTCATGGACCTGCCCGGCGGCGGCAATCACTGGATGCGGAACCTGCAGCTCAGCCCCGACGGCAAGCTGCTCTACGTTGCGGTCGGCTCGGCCTCGAACATCGGCGAGCGCGGCATGGACCTGGAGAAGGGCCGCGCCGCGATCTGGGAGATCGACCTCGCCACCGGGCGCGCCCGGCAGTTCGCCAACGGCCTGCGCAATCCCAATGGCCTGGCCTGGAATCCCTCGACCGGGGAGCTGTGGACCGTGGTCAACGAGCGCGACCAGCTCGGCCCCGATCTGGTGCCCGACTACCTGACCAACGTGCCGGTCGGGGCGCAGTACGGTTGGCCCTGGGTCTACTGGAAGGACGTGATCGACGAACGCGTCGAGAGCCAGATGCCCGAGTTCATGACCGAATATACCCGCAAGCCGGAATATGCCCTGGGCGCTCACACCGCGGCGCTCGGCCTGGTCTTCGCCACCGGCGGGCAGCGGCTGGGGCCGAATTTCGCCAATGGCGCCTTCATCGCCCGCCACGGCTCGTGGAACCGCAAGCCGCTGGCCGGCTACGACGTGGTCTTCGTCCGCTTCGACGCCAACGGCAATCCGCAAGGCTTGCCCGTGCCGCTGCTGACCGGTTTCCTCACCGGCACGGGCGACACCCATGGCCGGCCGACCTGGCTGGCCTGGGACAAGGTCGGCGCCCTGCTGGTGTCGGACGACACGGCGGGGATCATCTGGCGCGTGATCGCCCCAGGCGCCGCGCCTTCTGCGCCGCCCAAGGCGGTCGTGGTCAAGAGCCTGCCGCCGGCCAAGAACCTGATCGATCCGACCCGGCCGATGCTCGAGCAGCTCGGCAAGATCACCGAAGAGAGGATGCCGACGAATTGAAGGCGATCGGAAACCCAACCCTCCGTCCTGAGCCTGTCGAAGGACGGACGGGTTGGCGAAGGCTAGAGCACCTTGCCCGCTCGCCCCGCCAGCTCGGTCACATAGTGCCAGGCCACCCGGCCCGAGCGCTGGCCGCGGCGGCGTGACCATTCCAGCGCGTCGGCCTGTTCCCAGGCCAGGCCGAACTTTTCCGCATAGCCGGCGATGATCGCCAGGTAGTCGTCCTGGCTGCAATTGTGGAAGCCGATCGACAGGCCGAAGCGGTCGGCCAGGGCCAGCTTGTCGTCCACCGCGTCGCGCGGATTGATGGGATCGTCCTGCTCGCTGAGGTGGCGGGCGACGATCGCCCGGCGGTTGGAGGTGACCGCGAGGCGGACATTGCCCGGCCGCGCCTCGACCCCGCCCTCGAGCCACGAGCGCAAAGCGCGGGGCCCGGCGCCGTCGGCGTCTTCGAAGCCGAGGTCGTCGATGAACACCAGGAAGCGGCGATCGATCTTGGCCAGCGTCGCGAAGAGCCCGGCGAGCGAGCTCAACGCATCGGGCGCGACCTGGACGAGCGCGATGGAGCCCGGGCGCTCGGCCTGGGCGGCGATCACGCTCGCGCGCAGCAGCGCCGACTTGCCCATGCCCCGGCTGCCCCACAGCAGCATGTCGTGCGCCGCGTGTCCGGCGGCGAGGCGATTCACGTTGGCGACGACCGTCTCCTTCTGCGCATCGATCCCGCGGAGCAGGGCGAGCGCCGGGGCCTCGATCCGCGCCACGGCATGCGCCGCGGCCCCGTCCCAGACATAGGCGGGCGCGGCGAGCCAATCGGCTAGGTCCGCATGCCGAGGAGCAAGCCGTTCGAGCGCTGCGGCAATGCGGAGAAGGGCGTCTTGCTGATCCGTCACGAGGTGAGAGTCTCCGTATCGAGTTGGTAGAGCAGGCCCGCCCCGCCGGTAGCCGCGGCCTCCAGGCCCAAGGCCTCGGGCACCAGATGGGCCAGGAAATAGCGCGCCACGGTGGGCTTGGATTTGGCGAGGGCGCCATCCCCGCTACCCGCGGCGCGGCCCTGGCGCAGTAGCTGCCAGCCCGCCACCGCGACGGCGCACATGGTCAGGAACGGCACCGAGCCGGCCAGCTTGTCGTCGAGCTCGGCGCCGTGCTGCATCCACTCGCCGATCGAGGCACAGGCCTGCGCCAGCTCGGCGAGCGGTGCGACATCGCGCGATTCCGCGACGATCTCGGCCATCAGCGACGCCAAGACGCCGCCGTCGTCCATGGCCAGCTTGCGGGTGACGAGATCGGCCGCCTGGATGCCGTTGGTGCCCTCATAGATCGGCGCGATCCGCGCATCGCGGTAGAACTGCGCGGCGCCGGTTTCCTCGACGAAGCCCATCACGCCGTGGATCTGCACCCCCAGGCTGGCGACCTCGACGCCGACGTCGGTGCCCCATGCCTTGATCAGCGGGACGAGCAGGTCGGCACGGCTCTGGGCTGCCCTATCGCCCAGCGCGCCGCGATCGACCTGGCCGGCGGTATAGTAGAGCAGGGCCCGGGCGCCTTCGGTCAGCGCCCGCATCCTCAGCAGCATGCGCCGCACGTCGGGATGCTCGGCGATGGCCACCGGCGTCTTGTCGGACGAGCCGGCGCGCGCCGATTGCACGCGTTCGGCCGCATAGGCCCGGGCCTTCTGCCAGGCGGCCTCGGCCACCTGCACGCCCTGCGCGCCGACGTTGATCCGCGCCGAGTTCATCATCGTAAACATCAGCTTGAGCCCGTCGTTTTCCTGGCCGACGAGCTCGCCGATGCAGGCGTCCCCGTCGCCATAGCTCATCACGCAAGTCGGCGAGGCGTGGATGCCCAGCTTGTGCTCGACGCCGACGACGCGCAGGTCGTTGCGCGCGCCCAGGCTGCCGTCGGCATCGACCAGGTATTTTGGCACGATGAACAGGCTGATCCCGCGCGATCCGGCCGGCGCGTCCGGCGTGCGGGCCAGGACGAGGTGGACGATGTTCTCGGCCAGCTCGTGCTCGCCCCAGGTGATGAAGATCTTGGTGCCCTTGATCCGATACTTGCCGGCGTGCTCGCCGCCGAATTCGTCGGCGCCGATCCGGACCGCCGAGGTGCGCAGCGCGCCGACGTCGCTGCCGGCCTGGGGCTCGGTCAGGTTCATCGTTCCCGGCCATTCGCCGCTGACCAGCTTGGGCAGGTAGCGCGCCTTCTGCGCCTCGCTGCCGTGAGCCTCCAGCGCCTCGATCGCGCCGACGGTGAGCATCGGCAGCAGCGCGAAAGCGAGATTGGCCGTGCCGAGGTTTTCCAGCACGCAGCAGGCGAGGGAAAAGGGCAGCCCTTGTCCGCCGAACTCGGCCGGGGCGGAGATGGCGTTCCAGCCCTGCTCGACATAGGCGCGGTAAGCCTCTGCGTAGCCGGGGGGCAGCGTCACGACGCCGTCCTTGGCCTGGGCCCCGATCCGGTCGCCGATCTCGCGCAGCGGGGCGAACTCGCCCGCGGCGAACTGGCCAACGCCCGCGACGATCGCCTCGACCAGGTCCGGCGTGGCGGCGGCGAAACGCTCGTGCCCGGCCAGCTCCTCCAGCCCGGCGTTGACCTTCAGCGCGAAGACCTGCTCGGCGGTCGGCGGGGTATAGTCCATGCGCGGTTCCTGCTTGGCTTTGGGGAACAGCGGCTATAGCGGCAGGCCATGGCGGGCGACAACAACGCACCCTCTATTCTGTCACCCGACGCGGCGGGAATCGCCGCCGCGGCCGATCTGCTGCGCGCCGGCGGCCTCGTCGCCGTGCCGACCGAGACCGTCTACGGCCTCGCCGCCCGCGCCGACCGCGCCGAGGCAGTCGCGGGCATCTACCGCGCCAAGGGCCGGCCCGACTTCAACCCGCTGATCGTCCACGTCCCGGGAATCAGGGAGGCCGAAGCGCTGGCGAGGCTAGACGAGCGGGCGCGGATGCTCGCCGAAGCCTTCTGGCCGGGTCCGCTGACGCTGGTCCTGCCCAGGCGCGACGATGCTCCGCTGGCGGCTGCGGTGACCGCAGGCCTGCCTACCGTGGCGCTGCGCAGTCCGGCGCACCCGGCGATGCGCGCCGTGCTGGAAGCCACCGCCCTGCCGCTCGCCGCCCCCTCGGCCAACCGTAGCGGCGGGGTGAGCCCGACCAGCGCCGCCCATGTCGCCGCCTCGCTCGGTGACAAGGTCGACCTGATCCTCGACGGCGGCAACTGCGCCCAAGGGATCGAATCGACGATCCTGGCCCTGCGCGAGGGCGGCGGCTGGCAGGTGTTGCGGCCGGGACCAATCACCGAAGCGCGGATCTCCGCGATTCTTGGGGCTGCCGGCGACGCCGTGACGTCATCCGCGATCGAGGCACCGGGCCAGCTTGCCAGCCACTACGCCCCGGGCAAGCCGGTGCGCCTCGATGCCGCGCGGGCCGAGGCGGACGAGTTCCACATCGGCTTTGGCGAGGTGGCCGGCGACTGGAACCTGTCGCCGTCGGGCGACCTCGCCGAAGCCGCGTCCCGGCTCTATGCGGCGCTTCATGCCGGGGCGGGTTCCGATCTGCCCCGCATCGCGGTGGCAGCGATCCCGGCAGGAGGAATCGGCGCCGCTATCAACGACCGGCTGCGCCGCGCGGCGGCGTAGGAGTCTGGTTTCACGCAGAGACGCAGAGGAAGCAGGGAGACGCAGAGAGCTCGGGCTCGGCGGGGAAGTCGATTGAAGTTCCTCAGCGGAGTAAAAGAGCCGCGCCTGCGGCGCGGAATTCTCCGCGTCTTTCTGCTTCCTCTGCGTCTCTGCGTGAAACGGGATAAGGCGCCAAACCCTTCAAACCAGAAAGGGCCGCCCCTTGCGGAACGACCCCCTTGGTGATGTCTAAAGCGGAACCCGAAGCGATCAGGCCGTGGCTGCCGCCTCATAGTACTTCGGCGCATACTCGTTGAGGATCGCGAGGATCTTCTTGAGCGCGGCCGGCTCGTCGGTCTTCTCCATCGCCGCCAGCTCGCGGGCGAGGCGCGACGAGGCGGCCTCGAAGATCTGGCGCTCGGAATAGGACTGTTCGGGCTGGTCGTCGGCGCGGAACAGGTCGCGCGTCACCTCGGCGATCGACACCAGGTCGCCCGAATTGATCTTCGCTTCGTATTCCTGGGCGCGGCGCGACCACATGGTGCGCTTGACCTTGGGCTTGCCCTTCAGCGTGTCGAGCGCCTCGCGCAGGGTCTTGTCCGAGGACAGCTTGCGCATGCCGATCGATTCGACCTTGTTGACCGGCACGCGCAGGGTCATGCGCTCCTTTTCGAAGCGGAGCACGTAGAGCTCCAGCTTCATGCCGGCGATTTCCTGCTCTTGCAGCTCGATCACACGGCCAACCCCGTGCTTCGGATAAACGACGTAGTCCCCAACATCGAAGGCGTGGGCCTTGGCGGTCATCAATCGTCCTTTCGCCTGCAGGAAGAGCGCGGGAGGAACAAATGCCACAAAGCGGCGTGATGTTCCCATCAACCGTTGCTCGAAATCCTGCCTTTCATGGTGCCAGCCTGCCAGATGGGCGAGAAAGCCCGGCAGTCGCTGGATTATATAGCATGACGGCAACAAAATTACCAGAGGCGAGAATCCGGATGGAGCTTTCGGGCTCAAACCCATCCGTTCGCGCTGAGGAGGGACCGAAATCGGAGATTGAGGGCCCGTCTCGAAGCGCCCTGCGGTCGCCCGGTCCTTCGAGACGGCGTTTCAGCCATGCGGCTTCAACACCTCCTCAAGACGAACGGGTGATTTGGCCCCTCAATCGCCCTCGCCCGGTTCTGCCGAGAACTGCGTGTCGAACTTGCCCTCGACGCCCTTCCACTCGTCGGCGTCGGCCGGCGCGTCCTTCTTGGAGGTGATGTTCGGCCAGTCCGCCGAATACTTGGCGTTGAGTTCGAGCCACTGCTCGAGGCCGCTCTCGGTATCGGGCAGGATCGCCTCGGCCGGGCACTCGGGCTCGCAGACGCCGCAGTCGATGCACTCGCTGGGGTTGATGACGAGCATGTTCTCGCCCTCGTAGAAGCAGTCCACCGGACAGACTTCGACGCAGTCCATGAACTTGCACCGGATGCAGGCGTCGGTGACGACATAGGTCATGGTTGCGGGTTCCCTTCGGCCAATGTGGCAATCGAGCCCGCCGCTAAGGGATTAGGCCCGGACTCGTCAAGCTCTCGTCAAGCACGCGATAGCACGATTGCGCTTCGCTGGCCGGTCCGCGCCGTCCTGGAAGGGCGAGGAGCTCGACCACGCGGACTCCCTGGGGCAATGGAAGGACGAGCACGTCGCCGATCCCGACGCCCTGGTGGACCCGCTCGATCCGGCGGCCGTTGAGGCGGATATGGCCGGCGGCGACCAGGTTTTGCGCAATGCCGCGGGTCTTGGTGAAGCGGAGGAACCAGAGCAGCTTGTCGAGGCGCATCGTCATCCTACGAGTTCGGCCAGAACGGCAAAAGCGCCGTGGCGGTTGGGGGGAGTTGGCGAAAGCGGTTCGGCCCGGCGCCTGAGCGGGCGCCAGCGCCAGGTCGTCGGCCGGGGCGGACCATAGGTGCCGTCGGCCAAGGGCGGGGGCACGCCGGGCTGGAATCCCGCGAGGCGCAGCAGCTGCGCGTGGCTTTCGGCGGTGAGGCCCATCGAGCGGCCCAGGGCGGGATCGAGCACCAGCGCACGTCCGCCCCGCGCCATGCGGATGCCGTGGGCTTCGAGCAGGAGCTTTTCGGCCAGGTCGATGCGCAGCGCCTGCTTGCCGAGCTTGCGATAGCCGAGCGGGGCCTGGCGATTCGCGGTGACGACCGGGGGCATCGCCGGCAGGACGGAGGCGGGCTGCAACCCGCCGAGCAGGGCCAGTTCGCGCCACAGGGCGAGCGGCGCCGGGCGTAGCATCGCCGGCACGAACAGGTCGAGCGCCCCGACCCGAACGCCCAGCTTGCGCAGCCGGTCGCGTTGCTCTTTGCCCAGGTCGGCCACGCCCGAGTTGGCCCGGTCGAGCACGCCGCCGGCATCGACGAGGCGGATCAGCAGGGCGCGCAGTTCAGGCCCGCCGGGCAGGGCGGCCGAGGCGGCGTCGAGCCTGCGCAGGGGGGCAAGGCGCGCGAGCCGCTGCTCGAGCCAGCCGCCGATCGCGGCCGACAAGGCCTTGCGCTCGGCGATGGGGACCGCTTCCAGCGCCGGGTCCAGCGCCACGGTTGGCGTCAAGACGCCCCGCCCCCGCACCAGGCGGGCAAGAACCTGGCCGTTCCAGCGGATCGCACCGCCCTCCAGGGCCAGCGCTTCGGGATTCTCGGCCAAGGCGCGGGCCCGGTCGGCGAGGACGCTGGGCAGGTGCTTTTCCGCCGCGGCGAGCAGCAGCTTGCGGTCGGAATGGCGGGCCAGCGGATCGACCTCGAAACGGAAGCCGCGCAAGACGCCGATCGGTTCGTCGTCGACCAGGACCTCGTCCCCTTCCAGTCGCACCGGCAGCAGGCCGGCGTCGCCGCCGAGCTTGCGCATCAGCACCGTGGTGCGGCGGTTGACGAAGCGCTCGGTCAGGCGGGCGTGGAGCGCGTCGGACAGCCGCGCCTCGACCGCGCGGGCCCGCGCGGCCATCTCGTCGCGGGCGAGGACCCAGTCGGGCCGCTGGGTGATGTAGGACCATGACCGGATCGCGGCGATGCGGCCCTGGAGCGTATCGATGTCGCCGGACACATGGTCGAGCCCGGCGATCGCTTGAGCGACGTAGTCGGCGCCGAGCTGGCCGCGCGCCAGGTCCTGCCACAGCCGGGCGACGAACCGCGCATGGGTCTCGGCGCCCTGGTGGCGAAAGTCGGGCAGGCGGCAGACCTCCCAGAAGCGGCGGACCTGGGCCGCCCCGCGGACCGACGCCGTGACGTCACTTTCGTCGGCCAAGCGCTTCAGCACGGCGAGATCGATCGCCTCGGGGGCTGGGGCAAGTTCGGGACGCGGCGGCGGGCTCTCCAGATCGGCGATCAGGGTCGCCAGGCTGTCGAAGCGCGGCTCGGCCTCGCGCCAGAACAGGCGGGTCAGGGGAGCGAAGCGGTGCTCTTCGATCGCGTAGACTTCCTCGGGGGTGAACTCGGCATCATGGCCGCCGGTCCCGGCGCCGGAACCACCAAGCGTGCCGAAGGTCCCGTCGCGCTGGTGGCGTCCGGCGCGGCCCGCGATCTGGGCCATCTCCGCCGGGGTCAGACGACGCTGGCGCACCCCGTCGAACTTGGACAGGCCGGCGAAGGCGACGTGATTGACGTCAAGGTTCAGCCCCATGCCGATCGCATCGGTGGCGACGAGATAGTCGACCTCGCCCGACTGGTACATCGCGACCTGGGCGTTGCGGGTCTGCGGAGAAAGCGCGCCCATTACCACCGCCGCGCCGCCGCGAAAGCGGCGTAGCATCTCGGCCACGGCGTAGACCTGCTCGGCCGAGAAGGCGACGATGGCGCTGCGCGGCGGAATCCGGCTGAGCTTCCTGGCGCCGACATGGCTGAGGGTGGAGAAGCGCGGACGGGTGACGATCTCGGCGTCGGGCACCAAGGCCTTGACCATCGGCTGGAGCGTTGCCGAGCCGAGGATCATCGTTTCCTCGCGGCCTCGGGCATGGAGCAGCCGGTCGGTGAAGACGTGGCCGCGCTCGCGGTCGGCGGCCAATTGCGCCTCGTCGATGGCCACGAAGGCCATGTCCCTTTGCACCGGCATCGCCTCCACGGTGCAGAGCAGCCACCGCGCGTCCTTCGGCTCGATGCGCTCCTCGCCGGTGATCAGGGCGACGCGGCTCTCGCCCTTGATCGCGCAGACCCGGTCGTAGACCTCGCGCGCCAGCAGCCGCAGCGGGAAGCCGATCATGCCCGAGGAGTGGGCGCAGAGCCGTTCGATGGCGAGGTGGGTCTTGCCGGTATTGGTCGGGCCAAGCACGGCGCGCACGCGGGAATCCGCGGAATTGCTGGAGGCGCCGAGAGAACGCGAACCCATTACAGATGAAATGTGGCATCGGCCTGCCCCGCAAACAAGGCGCGGTGCGGCGGACTGCCGCTTTCTTCCGAAACAATTCACAGCTATTGCAAGGCCATGGACGTGAAGTGGTGGCTCGGCATCAGCCGGGATCTGGGGCTCCTGGCGGTGGAAGCCGCCGAAGTGATGGCGCGGCGCGGCGTCAAGCTGGCGCGGGCCGACCGCCCTGCCTGGGACGAATTCCAGCTGATGGTCGGCGAAAAGGCCGAGGCGGCGGTGCAGTTGCAGCTCAAGCTGCTGACCGGCCAGCTTGGCCCCGATCCGGCGCGCCGGACACTCGACCACGTTCGCGGCAAGGTCCGCGCCAACCGCCGGCGGCTGCGCCGCTCGAATTAGGCGGAATTTAACTTTGAAACGGCAATACCGGGGCCAGTGAAGCGCCAGGCGACAGCCACAGCGCAGCCCGGGACGTGCAGTGTTCAAGCCGCGTGAGCCGATCGAGAGCGGGGCCGGGGGCCCGGCGGCGACTGCCGCGACGCTCAGCCACGCCCAATGCCTGCCGGGCGAGACGCCCGGCCTGCGCGCGCGGCTCCGCACTCTCGAACCGCACCTGATCCACGATCTTGCCGAGGATATCGGTTCGGCCCGCTGGTATCGCGGGCTAGGCACGATGACCGTGCTCGGCGCGGTCGCGATCGCCTTCTGGCCGGATTTCTCGGCGGTCGATGCCGCGCCGGTCATGCGCGTCGAAAGCGCCGAGCGCGACGAGTTCCGTAGCCAGATGATCCTGCCGCTTGCGGCGGGCGGTGAAAGCGGCCGGCACATGGCTGCGGATCCGCGCAAGGTCATGCCGCTTTCCGCCGCGCCCGAGCGGGTCTCGATCAGCATGGTCGCCACCCTGGCCCAGGGCGACAGCTTCGCCCGGATGCTCCAGCGCGCGGGGGTCGGGCCCTACGATGCCGCACGCTCGGCCGAGCTGGTCGGCGCGGTCCTGCCGCTGGCCGAGATCAAGCCCGGCACCCGCTTCGACATCACGCTGGGCCGGCGCGAGGCGCCCGGCCTGCCGCGCAGCCTCGCCAAGCTCGACTTCCAGGCGCGCTTCGACACGGCCCTGACGGTCTCCCGCTCCAATGGCAGCCTGACCATCGGCCGCCATGCCGTGGCGGTGGATACCACCCCGCTGCGGATTCGCGGCACGGTCGGTCCCAGCCTCTACCGCTCGGCCCGCGCCGCCGGGGCTCCGGCCGAAGCGATCCAGCAGTTCCTCCAGGCGATCGACCAGCACGTCAGCCTCGAGGAGATTTCCGCGACCGACCAGTTCGACCTGGTCGTCGCCTACAAGCGCTCGGCGGGCGGCGAGGCCGAGGGCGGCAAGCTGCTGTTCGCCGGCCTTGAGACCGGCGGCAAGCCGCGCGTCCAGCTGGTCCGCGACGGCAATGGTCAGCTGCAGGACGCGCTGGGCGGCGCGCCCCGCCAGGACTGGTCTTCCAGCGTGGTGATCGGCGGCGGGGGAGGATTGCTGAGCCCGGTCAACGGCCGCGTCACCTCGCCCTACGGCCTGCGCCGCCATCCGATCCTCGGCTATGCCCGGATGCATGCCGGCATCGACTTCGGCGCGGCCTGGGGCTCGCCGATCTTCGCAGTGGCCCCGGGCGTGGTCTCCTATGCCGGACGCCACGGCGGCCACGGCAACTACGTCCGGCTCGAGCACGGCGGGTTCGGCACCGGCTATGGCCACATGAGCCGCATCGCGGTCGCGCCGGGGGCCAAGGTCTCGGCCGGACAGGTCATCGGCTATGTCGGCTCGACCGGCCTCTCGACCGGGCCGCACCTTCACTATGAGGTCTACCAGGGCGGGCGGACGGTCAATCCCGCGGGCTTCAGCTTCTCTGGCAAGGTCCAGGTGGTCAAAGCCCCAGGCGGAGATACCAAGCAGTCAGGCGCGCTCAAGGCCCTGCTGGCCAAGTTCAAGGCGGTGAAGCCCGGCGCCGCGCTCGGCAAGTTCACGCCCAAGGCGGCCGCGCTGGACTGACCGGGTGCTTTGGGCCAGAAGCTGGCCCATGACCTCCTACCCCGCCCCCAGCTATCCAGGCCTGCGCCTCCGCCGCACCCGCGCCACGGCCTGGAGCCGCGCGCTCCACCGCGAAGTCCAGGTGACGCCGGCCGACCTGATCTGGCCGCTGTTCGTCACCGAGGGCCAGGGTGTCGAGCAGCCCGTAGACACGCTTCCCGGGGTCTCCCGCTGGTCGGTCGACGGCATCGTCGCCCGCGCCAAGGAAGCGGTAAGCCTCGGCATTCCCTGCCTGGCGCTGTTCCCCAACACCCAGCCGGAGCGGCGCAGCGAGGACGGGCGCGAGGCGCTCAATCCCGAGAACCTGATGTGCCGCGCGATCCGCGCGATCCGCGACGCCTGCGGCGACGAGATCGGCGTGCTGACCGACGTCGCGCTCGACCCCTATACCAGTCACGGCCAGGACGGCCTCGTCGACGCGGCGGGCTACGTCCTCAACGACGCGACGGTCGAGGTCCTGGTCGGCCAGGCGCTCAACCAGGCCGCGGCCGGGGCCGACGTGATCGCTCCGTCGGACATGATGGACGGCCGCATCGGCGTGATCCGCACGGCACTGGAAGGCGCGGGCCACGCCAATGTCCAAATCATGGCCTATGCCGCGAAATACGCTTCGGCCTTCTACGGCCCGTTCCGCGACGCGGTGGGGTCGAGCGGCGTGCTCAAGGGCGACAAGAAGACCTACCAGATGGATCCGGCCAACGGCGAGGAAGCCCTGCGCGAGGTCGCCCTGGACCTGGCCGAGGGCGCGGACAGCGTGATGGTCAAGCCCGGCCTGCCCTATCTCGATATCGCGATCCGGGTGAAGCAGCGCTTCGAGGTGCCGGTCTTCGCCTACCAGGTCAGCGGCGAATACGCGATGATCGAAGCCGCCGTCGCCGCCGGCGTTGCAGATCGCGACGCGACCGTTCTCGAAACCCTGACCGCCTTCAAGCGCGCCGGCTGTTCGGGCGTGCTGACCTACCACGCGGCCCATGCGGCGCGGCTGTTGGGGTAGGAAAAGGTATGGAAATTATACCTGAATTCGAGTATGATGTAGACAAGAGTGCAGCAAACCTCGCGAAGCACGGCATCGATTTCGAACATGTTCAGGTGCTGTGGCAGGATGAGCGGGCTCTTGAAATTCGAGCTTGGGACGTTCCGGAAAGTCGGTGGCTGCGGGTCGGATCGATCGAGAGAAAGCACTGGACGGCGGTGTTCACGATGCGCGACGCCAAGATCCGCCTGATTTCGGCACGGCGCGCAAGGACGCGAGAGAGCAAGGCCTATGGAACGCAAGACGATTAGCGCCGAGGAATTCGACCGGCTGTTCGATGAGGGCAGCGACGAGATCGACCGGTATCTCGATTGGGACAACGCTCGTCGCCCGGGTTTCGAAGCCAAGCGCGTCAACGTCGACTTCCCCCAGTGGATGGTCGCGGGCCTTGACCGTGAGGCCAAGCGGCTCGGAATTACGCGGCAAGCCTTGATCAAGACCTGGGTGGCTGCCCGGCTCGACGCCGCCGCCTGATCTTGCAGCCCGTCAACCCGCCATCGTCGCCACGCGCCAGGCGCGCGCTGTTCGTCGCGACGGTTTTCACGGGATCGTTCCTGCTGTTCCTGGTCCAGCCGATGGTGGCGCGGATGGCCTTGCCGCGGCTGGGCGGGGCGCCGAACGTGTGGAACAGCGCGATGCTGGTCTACCAGGCGCTGCTGCTCGCCGGCTACGGCTATGCCCACTGGCTGGCGGGACAGCCGTTCCGCCGCCAGGCCCAGATCCATCTCGCCTTGCTGGTGCTAGCGCTGCTGTGGCTGCCGATCCGCCTGGCCGACCTGCCGCCGCCCCCGCCCGGTTGGGAGGTGCTGTGGGTGCCGGGGCTGTTGGCGCTGACGATCGGGCCGGCCTTCCTGCTGGTCTCGGCGCAGGCGCCGCTGATGCAGCGCTGGTTCGCTGCCCATCCCGCCGCGGGCGAGCCCTGGGCGCTCTACGCGGCCTCGAACCTCGGCAGCTTCACCGGCCTGCTGGCCTATCCGCTGCTGGCCGAGCCGCTGCTGTCGATCCGTGCGCAGAGCTGGGCCTGGACCGCCGGATACGTCCTGCTGATCGCGCTGATCGGCCTGGCCGCGGCCAGCCGTTGGCGTGTGGCCGCGCCCGCCGCGACGGCCGGGGAAGACTGGTCGGGCGATGGCGAGGCGATCGGCTGGCGCCGCATCCTGCTGTGGCTCGCGCTTTCGGCCGTGCCTTCGGGCCTGATGCTGTCGACGACCACGCACCTCACCACCGACGTCTTCGCCATGCCCTTGCTCTGGGTGATCCCGCTCGGGCTCTACCTGCTCAGCTTCGTCGTCTCGTTTTCCGAGACGCGCCGGGTGGCCTGGGCGCTCACGGTCTCGACGCCTTTCGTCATGCTGCTGGCGGGCGGCATGGCCATGGCCTCGCGCAATACCGGATCGATGGCGCTGGCGGGATCGGGCGTCCTGCTGCTGTTCCTGGTCGGCGTCGCGCTCCACGCCAGGCTCTACGATTCGCGGCCCGATCCGCGGCGGCTGACCCTGTTCTATTTCGTCATGTCGGCGGGCGGGGCGCTCGGCGGACTGTTCACCGCGCTGATCGCGCCCTTGGTCTTCGACTGGGTCTGGGAGCATCCGCTGCTGGTCCTGGCCGCCGCCGCGCTGCTGCCCGCGACCTATCTGTTCGACTTGCGCCGTCTGGCCGGGACCAGCGTCGCGCAGCGACGCCTAACCGTACTCGCCTTGATCGCTTTCGCGGCCTTCTGCCTCTGGCGGATCCAGGAAATCCCGTTCGGGGAGGCAGGCACCGCCGAACGCGGGCTCTACGCGCTCGGCATCGCCGTCTGTGGGATCGTCCTGGTACCCTGGCGGCCGGTCTTCCTGCTCCTGCTCGCCGCGCTGATGCTCGTCCAAGGCGGTAAGGAGACGATCGAGGCCACGCTCGCCGGGCAGCGCCAACGATCCTACTTCGGCATCTACACCGTGCGCGACTATCCGGAGACACGGGTGCGGATGCTTTCGCATGGCACCACCCTCCACGGCGAGCAGTCGACCGACCCCGCCCTACGGCGCAGCGCGACGACCTATTACGGTCCCACCTCGGGCGTCGGCCTGGCTTTCGACCAGGCCCAGGCGCTCTTCGGAAAAGGGGCGCGGATCGGCGTGGTCGGGCTCGGCGCAGGGACGCTGGCCTGCTACCATCGGCCCGGCGAGCGTTGGCGATTTTACGAGATCGACCCCGCGGTGCTCGCCTATTCCCGCAATCGCACCTTCACCTACCTGGCCGATTGCGCCCCGGATGCGGAAATCGTCCTTGGCGACGCCCGGATCGAACTGGCGAAGGCACGGCGCGGCGGTCTCGACCTGCTGGCCGTGGACGCCTTCTCGTCGGACGCGATCCCGCTACACCTGCTGACCGACGAGGCGCTGGGGGTCTACCTGGATGCCCTGTCGCCGCGGGGGCTCCTGTTGGTTCACATCTCCAACCGCTTCATCGAACTGGGTCCGGTCCTCGCTGCCGCGGCACGGCGCCGCGGGCTCCACGCCATGCTGCGGGAGGACAAGCCCGAGCGCTCGGGCATGCTCACCGGTTCGGTCTGGGTCCTGCTGACGCGCGACCCGCAGCAGATCGTCGCGGTCCAGGCGCGTTCGAAGGGGCACGAGTGGCAACCGCTGCCGCCGCCCGCCGCGCGGGTCTGGACCGACGATCACGCTTCCGTTCTGCCCTTCGTCCGCTGGAATCAACTGGTGAAGCTAAAATGACCACATCCCGCCCCGACACGACCATCGCCAGCCTGAACGGCAAGACCCCGCGCATCCACGACAGCGCCTTCATCGCGCCAGGCTGCCGGATCATCGGCGATGTCGAGATCGGCCCCGATTCCAGCATCTGGTACAATTGCGTGATCCGCGGCGATGCCAACCGGATCGTCATCGGCGCGCGGACCAACATCCAGGACGGCACGGTGGTCCATTGCGACAGCCCCAAGCCCAAGCGGCCCGACGGCTTCCCGACGATCATCGGCGACGACGTGCTGATCGGCCACCTCGCCATGGTCCACGGCTGCGTGCTGGAGGACCGCGCCTTCGTCGGCCTCGGCGGAATCGTGATGGATGGCTGCCGGATCGAGAGCGACGGCATGCTCGCGGCGGGCGCGATGCTTACCCCGGGCAAGATCATCAAGTCGCGCCAGATGTGGCTGGGCCGCCCCGCGGTCTATACCCGCGACTTGCCCGACAGTGCCCTGGCGGACATGCAGGCCGGGGTCCGGGGCTATGTCCTGAATGGCCAGATGCACCGCGCGGCCTTCGATGGCGAAGCCCAGGGCTGATCTCCCGCCCGCCGCGGCGATCCGCGCCCTGCTCGACAGCGAGGGCCGGCTGGCCGTGCGCGTCACCCCTGGCGCGCGCAGCGAAGCGCTGGAGGTCGCCGATGGCCGCCTGCTCGCCAAGGTTCGCGCCAAGCCCGAAGACGGCAAGGCCAATGCCGCCGTGCTCGGGCTGCTCGCGCGGGCGCTTGGCATTGCGCCATCGCGCCTCAGCTTGTTGCGCGGCGCAACTTCGCGCGAGAAGGTGTTTCAGCTCGGTTAGTCGCGCACCATCCGGCGCAATGTCTCGATCCGGTCGGCTTCGTGCGCCGGCTTGTCGGTGCGGATGCGGCTGATGCGGGGGAAGCGCATGGCCAGGCCGGACTTGTGGCGCTTGCTCTCGTGGACCGAATCGAAGGCGACCTCGAAGACCAGGCTCTTGTCGGTCTCGCGCACCGGGCCGAAGCGGTGCACCGTGTGGCGGCGGACGTAGGAGTCGAGCCACTTCAGCTCCTCGTCGGTGAAGCCGAAATAGGCCTTGCCCACCGGGAGGAGTTCGGCGCCGGCATCGGGATCGCCGTCCCAGCAGCCGAAGGTGTAGTCCGAATAGAACGAGCTGCGCTTGCCGCTGCCGCGCTGGGCGTACATCAGCACGCAGTCGACCAGCAGGGGGTCGCGCTTCCACTTGTACCACAGGCCGGTGCGCCGCCCGGCGACGTAGGGACTGTCGCGCCGCTTGAGCATCACCCCCTCGATCGCATCATCGCGGGCACGCTCGCGGATCGCGGCGAGGTCGGCGAGACTGTGGGCTTCGATCACCTGGCTGAGGTCGAAGCGCTTCGGATCGAGGCTTCGGACCAGGTCCTCCAGTATCAGGCGGCGCTGTTCCCAGCTATGCTCGCGGAAGTCCTCGCCCTCGGCGATCAGCACGTCGTAGAGCCGGACGAAGGCCGGATAGTCCCCCAGCATCTTCTTCGAGACGGTCTTGCGCCCGAGGCGCTGCTGGAGCGCGTTGAAGCTGGCCGCGCCGCCTTCTTCTCCGCCCTGGTGGCTGCCGCGCACCAGCAGTTCGCCGTCGAGCACGGCGGGGATGGTCAGGGCGGCCGCGATTTCGGGAAAGGTGCCCGAGATGTCGTCGCCCGAGCGCGAATAGACCCGTGTCTCGTCCCCGGCATGGACGATCTGGACGCGGATGCCGTCCCATTTCCATTCCGCCGCGTAGTCCTTCATGTCGACCACCGTCTCCTCGAGCGGGTGGGCGAGCATGAAGGGACGGAACAACGGCACGTCCTCGGCCGAGGGCGGCTCGGCACCCCGCGCGGCCCAGTCGAACAGGGGGCCATAGGGAGCGATCTGGCCGTGCCAGTATTCCTCGACGTCGTCGACGGAGACATCGAAGGCCTGGGCGAAGGCGGTCTTGGCCAGCCGCGCCGAAATTCCGATCCGCATCGCGCCCGTCGCCAGCTTGAGCAGGGCATAGCGGCCGTTCGCATCGAGCCGGTCGAGCAATTGGGGCAATTCACGCACCACGCTGGCGCGGGTCATGCCGGCCAGGATGTCCACCGCCTCGGCCACGGTCGGCGGCGAGGGCGGGTGCGGCGGTTGGGGCCAGAGCAGGCTGGCGGTCTCGGCGGTGTCGCCGACATAGTCGCGCGACAGGGCGTAGAGCACGGGGTCGATCCGCTCCATCAGCAGGTTGCGGATCACTGCGCTCTTCACCGCCGGGAAGTCCAGCCCGTCGGTCAGGGCGGCGAGCGCCCAGCCGCGGTCGGGATCAGGGGTGCGGCGCAGGTAGTCGGCCAGCAGCTTGAGCTTGGCATTGCGCGAAGACGTATAGACCAGCGCGTCGAGCAGGGCGGCGAACTGTTCCACGTCCTAGCACTTCCCCGGCAACGGTGGTGGAGGGGGGGCGCCGTTTGGGATAGGGTGACAGCCCTCCGACAGCACTAGGTGCTGCCACCTTCCCTTGCACGGGAGGTGCGGTGGCGCCCCCTCAATCATCCTCGTCCTCATAGCCAACCAAGGCCAGCGCACGGGCCTTGCGCTGGCGCAGCTCGCACCAGCGGAGCAGCGCCTCCTCGCGGCCATGGGTGATCCAGGTCTCGGCCGGGTCTACTTCTTCGATCGTATCGGTGAGCTCCTGCCAGTCGGCATGGTCGGAGACGATCAGCGGCAGCTCGACGTTCTTCTGGCGGGCGCGCTGGCGGATGCGCATCCAGCCCGAGGCCATGGCCGTGATCGGATCGGGCAGGCGCCGGCTCCAGCGGTCGTTGAGCGCGCTCGGCGGGGCCATCACGATCTGCCCGGCGAGCGCGCCCTTCGGCATGCCCGCCATCAGCTGCAATTCGCCCAGGTCGATGCCGAGCTCCTCGTAGAGCCGGCACATCCGCTCCAGCGCGCCGTGGAGATAGATCGGCGCGGCATAGCCGGCCAGGCGCAGCTCGGCGATCACCCGCTGCGCCTTGCCCAGGGCATAGGCGCCGATCAGCACGCAGCGCTCGGGATTGGCGGCGCGGGCGGCGAGCAGCTTGGCGATCTCGTCCTCGACCGGGGGATGATGGAAGACGGGGAGCCCGAAGGTCGCCTCGGTGATGAACACGTCGCAGGGCACCGGCTGGAACGGGGCGCAGGTCGGATCGGCGCGGCGCTTGTAGTCGCCGGTGACGATCACCCGCTCGCCGGCATGCTCGAGCAGGATCTGCGCCGAGCCGAGCACGTGGCCGGCGGGCACGAAGGTCGCGCGAACATTTCCGGGGAGGCTGATCGTCTCCCCGTATTCGACTGGCGTGCCACTCAAGGTGCCATAGCGCAGCCCCATGATCGCCAGCGTAGCGGGCGTGGCGACCGTCCGGTTGTGCCCGCCGCGGGCATGGTCGGCATGGCCGTGGGTGACTAGCGCGGTATCGACCGGCCGCGCCGGATCGACCCAGCAGTTACCGGGGACGATATGGATGCCGTAGGGCTCGGCGCGGATCCAGGAGGCGGGCATTCGTTAGGAAACGGCGATGCCGCGCCGGATGTTCCAAATCCTCCCCATTTTTGCACACCACAATGGGGAGGATCTTGAGCGGCTTATTCTTCCTCGCTCGACTCGGCCGGCTTCTTCGCAGCGGACTTGCGACCTGCCCTAGCCGTCGGATTCGTCACCTTCCCACGCTTGACCAGCTTCGGCGGGGCGGGCGTCAACTCGAACGAGAGCTCGGGCTTGCCGTTCTCGCCGTCCTTGGTCGAAACCTGGACCTCACCGCCATGGGCCAGCTTGCCGAACAGCAGCTCCTCGGCGAGCGGCTGCTTGACCTTCTCCTGGATGAGGCGGGCCATCGGCCGCGCGCCGTAGAGCTTGTCGTAGCCGCGCTCGCCCAGCCAGCCGCGCGCCGCGGTGTCGAACTGGATGTGGACGTTCTGGTCGGCCAGCTGCAGTTCGAGCTGGAGGATGAACTTGTCCACGACCCGGCTGACCACCTCGGTGCCGAGATAGGCGAAGGGCACGATCGCATCGAGGCGGTTGCGGAATTCGGGAGTGAACATCCGCTTCACCGCTTCGTCGCCGGCGTCTTCCTTGGAGACGTCGCCGAAGCCGATGCCCTGCCGGGCCATGTCGGAGGCGCCGGCATTGGTCGTCATGATCAGCACGACGTTGCGGAAGTCGACCGTCTTGCCGTGGTGATCGGTCAGGCGCCCGTTGTCCATCACCTGCAGCAGGATGTTGAACAGGTCGGGGTGCGCCTTCTCGATCTCGTCGAGCAGCAGGACGCAGTGCGGCTGCTGGTCGATCGCGTCGGTCAGCAGGCCGCCCTGGTCGAACCCGACATAGCCCGGAGGCGCGCCGATCAGGCGGCTGACCGAGTGGCGCTCCATGTATTCGGACATGTCGAAGCGCTGCAGCGGGATGCCCATGATATTGGCGAGCTGGCGCGCGACCTCGGTCTTGCCGACGCCGGTGGGGCCGGAGAACAGGAACGAGCCGATCGGCTTGTCCGGATCGCGCAGGCCGGCGCGGCTCAGCTTCATGGCGCTGGACAGCACCTCGATCGCCTTGTCCTGTCCGAATACCACGCGCTTCAGGTCGCGCTCGAGATGTTCGAGCACCTTCTTGTCGTCGGTCGAGACCGACTTGGGCGGGATTCGCGCCATGGTCGCGATCACGGCCTCGATCTCGCGGCCGGTGATGGTCTTCTTGCGCTTCGAGGGCGGCACCAGCATCTGCATCGCGCCGACCTCGTCGATCACGTCGATCGCCTTGTCGGGCAGCTTGCGGTCGTTGATGTAGCGCGCCGACAGCTCGACCGCGGTCTTGATCGCATCGGGCGTGTACTTGACCTTGTGGTGTTCCTCGAAGGCCGTGCGCAGGCCCTTGAGGATCTTGATCGTGTCCTCGACGGTCGGCTCGTTCACGTCGATCTTCTGGAACCGGCGCAGCAGGGCGCGGTCCTTCTCGAAGTGGTTGCGGAACTCCTTGTAGGTGGTCGAACCGATGCAGCGGATCGTCCCGCCCGACAGGGCCGGCTTGAGCAGGTTGGAG